>DATGUH010000138.1:0-39613 GCA_035301445.1 Pseudogracilibacillus sp.
CTTCTTTTAGTTTCGAGCAATATCAAATAATGATTTATAGAAAATTTATTCTGTTAATATTTCGTTTTGAAAAGTGATATTTAATTGAAAACTTCTATCTACTTATATTCTTATTGATGATTTATTTTTAATATAAAAAACCCCCAAATGTTAGTTTTGATACTAATTTTGGAGGCTATACTAGCTTGTCTATTAAAATGTCTCTACAAAATTTCTATAGGTCATAGAAAGTTACTCTATCAAAACCTTTTTAAATTTTGATTAAATAACTCATCTAAATCAAATTCATAATTGCATATTTTAAGAAGACATCCGAACGATTAATATATATTGTAGAAACATTCGTTTTCAGGCATTTAACTCTGAATGGATGTAACGTAAGGCGGCGACTCCTGCGGGAACAGCACGTGTCCGAAGACCCCGCAACGAGCGAATTTTGCGAGTGAGGAGGCTGAGGCCGTGCCCGCGGAAAGCGTCCGCCTGCAGTGCAAGCCATTCTCAGGTAGACATTAATGTTCGAATTTTACATCCTGTTATTGACTTATAAAATTGGCTCAAATATATAATCAAATCATTTTGATGCCCTAACTTTATGCTAAAAACCTTAATTAAGATTTTTCTACATTTATAGTAATATATACGTTTATAAATATATATAAATTAAGGCTCTATAATAGTTATCTGGCTCCTCAATATAGCACAAGCAAAGCGCACAGGGAACGCGACGTTACGTCGTGTTCCCTGTGCGTCTCTTATACTACTAGCGTATTTAACAAGTTGCCGGGTCTACAAAAAACGTGTCATCCTTTATAATAGCCAACATATATACCAAGGCTATACTTATGGATAATCTCTAATCCATCACTTTACAGATATCGTTCGTAAATGCAACGGGATCTTCAATCGGCAATCCTTCAATTAGTTTTGCTTGTTGATACAGCAAGTTAGTATATAACGTCACTTTTTCTGTATCTCCGTTCTCATTAGCCTTTTCTAATGCTTGAAACACATCATGATTAACGTTTACTTCCAATATCTTATCAGCTTTAATTTGCTGGTTGTCTGGCATTTGCTGTAATATCTTTTCCATTTCAACAGAGACTTCACCTTCTGTCGAAAAATAAACTGGATGAGAGCGCAAACGGTTCGTTGCTTTCACATCTTTTACTTTTCCAGACAAGGCTTCCCTCATCTTATCCAATAGTTCCTTATGTGCTTCTGCTTCTTTTTCAGCTTCCTTCTTTTCTTCTTCTGTTTCTAAATCCAAATCCCCACTGGAAATATTTTTAAATTCTTTTTCTTGGTAATTCATCAACATCCGAATGGCAAACTCATCTACATCCTCTGTAAAATATAGGATTTCATAGCCTTTCTCTTTAACCATTTCTGTCTGTGGTAATTTGTTAATTCGTTCATTTGTTTCGCCTGTTGCATAATAAATATATTGCTGATCTTCTGGCATACGCTCTACATACTCATCAAGACTGACAAGAGCCTCCTCAGTTGAAGAATAGAACATCAACAAATCTTTCAGCACATCTTTATGTTGTCCGAAATCATTATATACGCCAAATTTCAACTGACGTCCAAACGTTTCGTAAAACTTAATATACTTCTCGCGATCATTTTTCAACATATTCTTTAATGCCTGTTTGATCTTTTTCGTGATATTTTTCTCAATTAATTTTAATTGCCGGTCATGTTGCAACATTTCCCGGGAAATATTGAGTGATAAATCTTCTGAATCTACCATCCCTTTAACAAAGCTAAAATAATCTGGCAATAAATCAGGGGCTTTATTCATGATTAATACGCCATTGGAATATAGCTCTAGGCCTTTCTCATACTCGGCTGAGTAATAATCAAACGGCATTGTTTCTGGAATATACATAATAGCATGATAACGAATATTACCGTCGACATTTGTATGAATATGGGTAAGTGGTTTGTCGAATCCGTAATGTTTCTCTTGGTAGAAGTTATTATAGTCCTCTTCTGTTAATTCTGATTTGTTTTTCTTCCAAATCGGCACCATGCTATTGATTGTTTCTTCTTCTGTGAACTCCACGTATTCTTCTTCATTCTCTTCTTTAGGTTCACTTTTCGTTACTTCCATTTTAATCGGGTAACGTATAAAATCGGAATATTTTTTAATGATTTCTTGCAATTGACCTTCTTCTAAAAAGTCACTATATTTCTCGTCTTCTGTATCTTCTTTTAATGTAATCGTAACTTCTGTACCTGTTTCTTGTTTAGATGTATGGGCAATCGTATAGCCATCTGCCCCTTCAGATACCCACTCATATGCCTCATCACTACCGAATGCACGGCTAACTACTTTCACAGTATCTGCTACCATAAATGCTGCATAAAAACCAACACCAAATTGTCCGATGATATCATAATCATCTTCCATTTCTGTTTCGGATTTAAACATGTGGGAATCACTTCTTGCAATTGTACCGAGATTATCTTCCATCTCTTCCTTTGTCATCCCAATACCTGTATCCAAAACAGTTAATGTTCTATTTTCTTTATTACTAGAAATTTTAATAAAGTAATCTTCGCGATTAAATGTTAAAGACTCATCGGATAACGTTTTATAGTATATTTTATCAATCGCATCGCTAGCATTTGAAATTAATTCACGCAGAAAAACCTCCTTCTGCGAATAAATGGAATGAATCATCAAATCAAGCAACCGTTTTGATTCAGCCTGAAACTCCTTTTTTTCCATATATAATACCATCCTTTATCGATTATTCTTGCGTCCATCTATATTGTAAAATGATTTTTTTAAAATTCAACCGAAAAGCGCCCTTACAGTAATTTCACTAAGCATTAAATATAATAGTTAACTACATTCCATACACTAATCACGATAATCAGAATAATACCTACCGCAAATATCTTTTCAACGAGCCATCCATCTATGCTTTTAGCGATTTTTGACCCGACAAAACCTCCAAGTACACCACCCGGAAGCATATATAGTAACATTGATAAATCAAGGCTTCCAAATCCTGTTGTAAACATGAGTAACATAAGGGCTGATAGTTGGGAAAAGAAAATAATAAAAATAGAATTAAGCGCTGATTCTTTAGCATTCATAGAAAAACATAGTGCTAGTATTGCTACATTAAATGGTCCTCCACCAATACCAAGGAATGCAGCCAACACCCCTAAAATAAATCCAATCCCCACAATTATAAAAATATTATTCATATTATACGTTTTCATCTTATGTTTATATCTAACAAACACATAAATAAAACACATCAAAACGGCAATCATAAGAGATTGAATGACTGTTACTTTTCCCGCATTTTCAAACATATCTATTATATACCCAAATGATAACTTCCCTACAAGACCACCAATAATAGAGCCAATTGCAATAGTAAAGCTAGATTTCACATTGATTTTTACATCTGATTTTGCTGAAGTAATGAGCGACACACAGGCCATTGCAAATACCGTAGATGCCGATAATACAGCAATAGATTCCACATCATAATCGCCCAAAAAGTCGAGGACAGGTTTTATAATGATACCTCCACCCAACCCTGCCATTGAGCCAAACATCGTTGCAATTAAACCAGTTAAAAAATAAATAATCGCCACTATTTCATCTCCGTTTTCCACCCATTTAAGACTCTCTTCACTATAACCTTTGAAGTTCATACATCGCAACCGTTAGAAATATACAATATCTGTTAACTTACTAAAACCTAATATAATAGATGAGCAATTAAAGCTATAATCGGCAATGTAATCAATGTTCTGAGTAAGAATATAATAACTAGATCTTTCATATTAATTGGTAGCTTTGACCCCAGTAATAAAGCTCCCACCTCGGATAAATAAATCAACTGTGTAACTGATAAACAAGCAATAATAAAACGAGTCATTTCCGTTTCAATACCACTACCAAGGATTGCTGGTAAAAACATATCCGCAAAACCGACAACAACAGTTTGTGCTGCTTCTGTCGCCTCCGGTATTTGTAAAAGTTCTAATAATGGAATAAACGGCATACCGATCCAATGAAAAATTGGTGTAAATTCTGCAATCATTGTCGCAATCGTACCAACCGCCATGACAACTGGCACGACTTCCAACCACATCATCAAGACATTATGAGTACCACCTTTAACAACCGGTTTAAAGGAAGTAATTTCTTTTGCTCTAAGTGCTGCTTCTCTCATACCCCGCTTCCATAGTGACTGATTGTTTTCTATTGGTTCCGCTTCTTGAACAACTGCATGTTCATACAGCGTGTCCGCCTTTTTCGATAAAGGAGGAATTCTCGGCATAATGATTGCTGCAGCAAGTCCTGCAAGAATAATCGTACCATAATAAGGGATAAACATATGCTCTAAATCTAATCTTAATAATACAACAATTGTAAAATCAATAGATACAAGAGAAAACGTTGTTCCTATCACGGCCGCTTCTCTTTTTGTGTAATAACCTTCTTCATATTGCTTATTCGTTAACATTACACCAATTGTTCCGTCTCCTAACCATGATACGAGACTATCAATAGATGACCGACCAGGTAATGTAAATATTGGACGCATAATTTTTTTCATAATGATGCCAAATAACTCCAGTAACCCAAAATCAAGCAGTAATGGTAAAACATAACCTGCAAATAAAAAGATTGCAATTAAAGTTGTAACCAAATCTAAAATATTCGTTCCAGTATCTTCAGACCATATTGCCTCTGGCCCAATTTGAAAAACAACTAATATCACAAAGAGGAATCCTAATGTCCTAGTCAATAATGCGATGGGACCGACATCAAATAAATCACGTAATGCGGCGCGTTTATCAATGAAAACTGGTTGAAAAAGCCTTGTGATAAGAGCCCCAAAAAACGAGATGAACATTAGGATCATAGCAATATATGGCATAAGAGAACCAATGTTGTCCTCTATAAAATCTGCCCAAACAGCTACAATAAGGGTGATTTCTCCATTTACCTTTATTGGTACCATTAATAAAAATACACCTAATAAAGAAGGGATAATAAACTTTATATAATCTTTTACAGTTAAGTTGTTTTTTTCAGACATTCTCATACTCCTTTTTAATACCAACTCAATAAATATACATTATTTTTTATAATTATACAAGTATGCACGATTTACATTTGTCATCTCTCGTTCACACAGTTTTCATGATTACACCGTATGCACGAAGCCTTTTTTGATACAATTATAATTAAATGACTTTTTAGAAACATCTAAGCAATGTTGTCTACAGAATTAATATCTTATGAGATAATAATAACGATAGACAGAAAATACTTCTAACATTAAGAGGGCTGATTGATACATGATCAAAAGAATTAATTTTGTATTCGTTTTAATCATTATATTACTGCTAAGTGCATGTAGCAAGCTACCAATTGAAACAAATATGTCTGAAGAGGTAGCAGACTTTTCCTTTACCAATGAACATGAAGAATCAGTTTCGCTTGATGATCTAAAAGGAGATTGGTGGATTGCAGATTTTGTTTTTACAAATTGCACAACTGTCTGCCTTCCCATGACAAGTAATATGACAGCATTACAAAATAAAATGGATGACCAAGATGTATCTGTACAACTAGTATCATTTAGTGTCGATCCAGATTATGATACACCTGAAGTCCTTAAAGAGTATGGTGAAAGTTACGAAGCCGATTTTGATACATGGGATTTTCTTACAGGGTATGATTTTGAAACAATCAAAAAACTATCTATCAAGTCCTTCCGTTCTTTGGTGAAAGAACCTGAATACGGAGACGACCAAGTCACACATGGTACTTTATTTTATTTAGTAAATCCTGATGGAGAAATTGTGAAATCATACGATGGTCAAAATGCCGAAAATATGGATGACATTCTAGAAGACTTAAAAAAACTCAAAGATAAAGATATGCTATAAGGCTTGCAAGTATAGAAGAAATATTATAATTAAAACCGAAAAGTAGTCTAAACAAATTATTAGAAGAGGGAGACTTTTCATGAAGAAATTTAGTGTAATGGCAGGTATGTTGTTAATAGTTGGATTATTTACAGCTTGCAGTAGCAATAATAATGAAAATAATTTAGAAGATGAACTGCCTGAATTGAATGTTGATTTCGATGTACCAGAAACCGCTGACTCCAAAGAAAATGTTCACTTAGAGGCTCTCGTCACTTATGATGGGGAACCAGTAGAGGAAGCAGATGAAGTTTTATTTGAAATATGGGAATCAGGCAATGAAGATGACAGTGAAAAGATAGAGGCCGATAATGAAGGAGAAGGTGTTTATACACTCGATTATCAATTTGACGAAGATGGCGTATATGAAATGTATGCTCACACTACCGCAGAAGGACTGCATACAATGCCAAAAAAACAAATTGCTGTCGGAGATGCAGAAATACCTGACGATGAAGATGATGAAGATGAAAACAATGAACATGGAGAACATAACATGTAAAGCGCAAGAAGAATGGCCTGTAAATACTAAAAACTTTTGCATTTATCTCAGGCGAAACATCTTTATATTTAAAAATATTCGAGTTGTCTAGAGTGAAAGGTGGTCGCCTCCTGGTCGGTTAAAATCGGTCACGTCCTGTGACCAACACCGACACTAGAACGTCCTGTTCGTCTGAGGGAACAGCATTGTTTATTTGCGACGAGCTTGCGAGGAGCACGCGTCTTGAGACCCCACAACGAGTGATTTGTGCGTCAGGGGAAGGAAGGCTAAGAACGCGACGTCACGAGAGCAACGCCTTCATGACCAACGTCCTATTGGCCCGAGGTTCAAGCCGTGCTCTAAGGTCCGCGTACCACCTTTCACGTAAGACAACAGTAGTTGAGTACTCATTGAACTAGTTATTCAGAAAAACTCAAGTTAGGATACAGACTTATCATAGTGATATCTGTGGCTTAACCTTTATCACTTTCAAACACTTTTCACATTTCCTAGTTGGACTTGATGCAAGTTGGCAAATATTCCTTTCTGTGCAATAAGTTCATCATGCGTCCCTTCTTCTGCAATACCTTCTTTTGTCACAACCATTATTTTATCTGCATGCTTGATAGTGGCCAACCGATGGGCAATGATTAGTGTTGTTCTATCTTTGGATAATTCCAACAAGGCATCCTGGATAATAGCCTCCGTTTCTGTATCGAGTGCAGACGTTGCCTCATCCAAAATCAATATTGGTGGGTCTTTTAAAAACATTCTTGCAATAGCAATTCGCTGTTTTTGACCCCCAGATAGTTTAAGACCACGTTCACCAACCTGTGTCTCATAACCATTTGGCAATTCCGCGATAAAATCTTCCATGTGCGCTTGTTTGACCGCCCGCGCAATTTCTTCATCCGTTGCATCAAGTTTTCCGTACATAATATTTTCCTTCAATGTTCCTGTAAAAAGAAATACATCCTGCTGCACAATCCCGATTTGCTTTCTAAGAGATTGCATAGTCATATCGCGAATATCTATACCATCAATTGTGACAGAGCCATTATTCACATCATAAAACCTCGGGATAAGCGAGCAAATCGTCGTTTTTCCTGCTCCTGATGGACCAACAAAGGCAATAGTTTTACCTGATTCAATTTGAAAACTAATATCATTCAATACAGGTTTTTGTGTTTTTTCATACGTAAAAGTTACATGATTAAAGGCTATATCCCCTTTTAAATCTTTCACTTGTTTTGCGCCTTTTTTATCCTTTATATCAGGACTAATAGCAAGCAAATCCATAAAACGCCTAAACCCTGCCATCCCTTTAGGATACAGCTCAAGCAATGCACTAATTTTCTCGATTGGTTTTGATAATACATTTACAAATAATACAAACGCCACAAGTTCACCGTATAAAAGTTGATCATTGTAACTGAGCCATGCCCCAACAACGAGTACAATCAGCGTAACAAAGCGCATAATCATGTAAATATTAGCCGTTACAAAAGCCATTACTCTATAGGCGCCTAATTTTGATTGAAGAAATATACGATTATTTTTAGTGAAACGTTTCATTTCAAAATCTTCATTCGTAAAAGATTGCACAACTCGAGCGCCTGCAACAGCATCTTCTACTCTTGCATTAACTCCCGCTATATTTTCATACATCTTTCTCCATGCTTTGCTCATCTTAATATTGCTGTAAGTCATAAATGCGATTAAAAAGGGTACAATAATCAAAATGATGAATGTTAACTTCACATTGATAGTAAACATAATCGCAAATGCACCGGTAAAAGTCATGATTGCTATAAACAAATCTTCAGGGCCGTGGTGTGCTAGCTCGCCAATCTCAAATAAATCATTGGAAATACGACTCATAATATGACCAGTCTTTGTGTTATCAAAGAAACGGTACGACTGTTTCTGCACATGGCTGAACAACTTTTCCCTTAAATCTGTTTCAATATTAAGTCCTAATTTATGTCCCCAATAAGTAACAACGTATTGCAGGAATGTACTTAGTAAATAAATAAGTAATAAACCAGTTCCTACTTGAATAATCAAACCCCAGTTATTTCCTGGCAATAGATCATCAATAAACCATTGTACAGCAACGGGAAAAGCTAGTTCCAACATCGCGACAATTACAGCACATGTAAAATCTATTATAAATAAACGTTTATGTGGTTTATAATAAGAAAAAAACTCTCTCAGCATTGTTGTGGTCATCCTTTTATTTAAAATTAATCTATTCTTTTGATTATATGGACTTTCTTACCGAATAGCAATGATACAAACTGTGTTTTTTATGTGAAAAAATCAATTTATTGTTTAATTTTTATAATACAGGTAATATATATATAGTGAGTTTATATTGAATAGGAGTTGATTCAATGAAACCAAAAAAGATAAATCCAGATGAATTACCGTTAAAACGTTTTAGAAATGAATTAGATGGCATGTTCCAACGTTTTTTCGATGAACCAGTCTTATCTAACATGCCTTTTGTAAACAGTGATTTAAGACCTGCTTGTAATATTGTGGAGTCTAAAAATAGTTATTCCATTGAAGTAGAAATTCCAGGTATTGAAGCAGACGATATTGACATCGAGATCGATAATCACATTTTGAAAATCAGAGGCGAACGCAAACAAGAAACAGAGCATAAAGATGAAGAAACAGAGATTCATTCAGTGGAACATAGCTATGGCTCTTTTCTCCGCTCTTTCACCTTACCAGATGGCATTAATGAAGAAGAAATTAGTGCAACTGATAAAAATGGCATATTGTATATTAATGTGCCAAAGTCAAATGAATCTAAAGTACGACGCATCAAAATTAATAAAGATGATGCTTAAAACTCGCTTCCCCTTTTTTATTTATATAAAAAATCTATCCCGGTCATGTACTGGGATAGATTTTATTTTATTAGCCATTCAAAGACTAGGTGGCTCCCATCCACTCATTCCGCGTCTTAAAAAATGGATGTCTTTAATACCTCTATTTTTTAACCTTTTACACGCTTCATTTGATTGTTGTCCTGTTCGACAAACGACAATCGTTTTCTTTTCCGGATCAAGTTCTTTTGCTTGTTTACGTATATATTTTAATGGAATGTTTCTAAAACCGTGTATGTGATACTGAGCATATTTTTCCGGTTGTCGAACATCAATCAATTGTAAGTTGTCTTTATTGTCCTTCATTTCTTTGTGCAGCTCTTCTGTCTCCATTTGCCCAACACCACGACCGGGCAAAATTTTTTTAAATATAAAACCAACAAATAACAAAGATATACCTAACAGCAATAAGTCATATATCATTATTTCTTTTCCACCTTTACGCATTATTCTCAACAAATAATGTTAGTACTTCTGCACCGTCATTGTCCACCGGCATGAATATATGTGGTTTACTTCCTGCAAAAAATGCTGTGTCTCCTTGTTCCATCAAATGAGATTCGCCATCATAAACAAGCTTGATTGTTCCTTTAATAATATAAATAAATTCATCATGTGTATGGGTATAAGTTTCTTTTCGTACATTAAGATCCTTTGGTGTTACATGAACAATGGTCGGCTCAACACCAGTATACGGTGAACGATTTGCCAAAAGTTCATATGAATATCCCATATGCTCATCCGTTATTTTTGACTGTCTGCTTTGTTTCGGAATAAGTACAAGATCTTTTTCAGGGTTGCTTTCCAACAACCAAGATAAGGGGACGTTTAACTCATGAGATATCTTGGATAAGGTAGCGATTGCTGAAGCAGTCTGTCCGTTTTCAATCTTGGATAACAAGCTTTTGGAAATATTGCATGCATCAGCTATTTGCTGCTGTGTCTTTTTTTGACGTAATCTAAGTTGTTTAATTTTTATTCCTATATGATCTAAACTAATTAAATTTCGCTCCTTTCCAATCCTTCTTGTCCCATTTTAGCATATTCCTCGTATTTTTGTGACGTGAGAAGACCCTTTTACTCTATTCCTATACTTATGAAAAAAACCATCTCCTCCTTATTGAAGATGGTTTTTAGAGTTGATTTAATTTTTACTTCGAAATTTATCATATTGATTTTTGAAGAAAAAGTAGATATGTTCCCGTTTGTGCTGTGGGTTGATTTTGATTGTGTCACCAGACTTTTCCCATGATTTTTCCGGTTCTTTATTTGTTTCAGGTTTCGTTTCAGGTTCAGAAATAAGTGGCTTTGTCTGTAGTGAACGACTAGGTAAAGGCTTGCCTATTTTTTCTTGAATAAACATAGATGCACCCATAATGCTTTCTTTATCGATACCTGTGTAGACGCCAAGACCTTCTAACAAATACATTAAGTCATTTGTAGCAACATTGCCAGCTGCACCTGGAGCGAATGGGCATCCTCCTAAACCACCGAGAGATGCATCAAAATTTGTGATACCATACTGCATGGAGGTTATAATATTAGCAATTGCCATCCCTCTTGTATCATGGAAGTGCATAATAATATTCTTATTTGGATAACTTTGGATAACACCTTCTAGTAATCGTTCTACATCAGAAGGCACTCTGTACCAATTGTATCCCCTAAAGAAATATCATCTACGCCAAGTTCAAATAACCGGTCACAAACATAAAGAACTTGATCTAATGAAACTTTCCCTTCAAATGGACAATCAAAAACTGTTGATACATATCCTGTCACATGCTTTTTTTCTTGCTTTGCTGTTTGAATAACGTTTTTTAACACTGGAAAGGTTTCATCGATTGATTTGTTAATATTTTTCTTATTATGGGTTTCGCTTGCTGACATAAAAACTGATGCCATATCAATTCCCGCTTCAAGCGCATGTTCTAAACCTTTTTCATTTGGTACAAGTGCAGAGTAAGTTACATTTGGATTGCGTTTAATTCTTTTTCCGACTTCACGAGCATCACTTAGTTGTGGGATCCACTTGGGATGAACAAATGAAGAATATTCAATATGTTGTATACCTGAATCACTTAATTTATTAATTAAGGCTACTTTATCATCTGTCTTTATCCATTCCTTTTCATTTTGCAATCCATCTCTCGGTCCGACTTCCTTGATTACAACATCATTAGGCCAACGCATCTTTAACCCCTCCTCTTAGGTCAAACGCTTACATTAAAATAGATAAATTTCCGTTTAATCGTGTTCAACATTGTTGAATTCATCATATAATATTACTGCTACTCTGTCAATGTGTCTAAAGCCCCCCATGCATATTCCATAGCAGTTCTCTTACAATACTTATCAAAATTATGCTATGCTTATTTTATCGTATTGTCGCAATATTTTTGAAATATTCTAAACAAATATCCGTCTGTAGTGAAATTTTAAGCAATGAATGTCAGGATTTGGTTGAGTCAAAGGAGGCAGCATAGATATGTTTGAACTAAAGGTAAACGACGACATCACATTAAGAATGCTCTCTGCAAGAGATAGTGAAGCATTATTTAGAATAACCGACGAATCAAGAGGATACTTAAAACGATGGTTACCTTGGCTCGATTCCATTCGCACGAGCCATGATTCTTTAGAGTTTATCAAAAATACTTTTCATAGTTATAACAACCGAACAGGGATTACATCGGGCATTTTCCTACATGGCGAACTTGTTGGAATTATCGGTTATAACTACTTAGACTTTCGCAATAAAATTGGCAGTATCGGTTATTGGCTGTCCGAAAACCAACAAGGTAAAGGAATAATGACCGTTTCTATTCGTGCACTCATTCATTATGGATTTGAAAATCTTAAATTGAATCGTATAGAAATTCGCATCGCTGAACAAAATATCCAAAGTCAAAAAGTCGTTAACAGGATTGGATTTTATTATGAAGGTCATATTCGAGATGCGGAATGGTTATATGATCATTATGTAGATCATTTTGTTTATAGTATGTTAAAAAAAGAGTGGATTCATTCCTAATTTCCACAGGTTTATACACATGTGTACATAGGTTCCGTTCTATATAGACTTTTATCACCCTTATAAACTATATATTGAGTCTAGAACAAATGTATCCACACACTTATCCACTGCTTGGGGATAAGTGTGAATAAGTTATGGATAATAAATAAAAAAACTGTCCGACAATGTCATGACAGTTTTTTGTTAAATTTATTGTTTTTCTTCACCTAGCGTTAAGGTAACTTTCTTTTTTTGCCCATCTCTATAATAAACAATGTCTACCTCATCGCCGACTTCTTTTTCTTGATATAGTATTTTCCGCAAATCAAGTATATCCGTTATACTTTCTCCATCAAATTCAGTGATCACATCAAGACGTTTCAAACCTGCTTTATTTGCAGCTGACATTTGATTCACATGCCAAATATAAACTCCACCATCAACGGAATCAGGCAAGTTTAATGTCTCACTCCACTCCACTTGTGGTACTTCTTCCAATGAGTAAATTTCAACGCCTAAAGATGGTCTTTTGACAACACCGTTTTTCTCAAGTTGTTCCATTATTGGTGTTGCAGTATCAACTGGTATGGCAAAACCAATGCCTTGCGCAATATCTTGACTGACTTTCATCGAGTTGATTCCTATCAGCTGTCCTTCTAAATTAATCAATGCTCCCCCACTATTTCCGGGGTTAATTGCCGCATCTGTCTGTATAACTTCAGCCTGCCAATCTGGTTGGCCATCTTGATTAAAGTCTTGCGGAATCGTCCGCTTTTTACCACTGATGATACCTTGTGTTACCGAACCTGCAAACATATGTCCAAGTGGATTTCCAATTGCAATCACAGGTTCTCCAACTTTTAAATTCGATGATGAACCAAGTTTTATAGGTCCATCGACTTTACTTGAATCAACACGCAGAACTGCCAAGTCTGTAAATAAATCACTTCCTAATAATTCTGCTTCTAAATGCTCGTTATTACCGAGCACAACTTCTAACATATCTGCATCTTCCACTACATGATGATTGGATACAATATAGGCATAGTCATTATCTTCTTTATAAATAACACCAGAACCTGTTCCCGCTTCATCTGCTTCCTCTTCCATCCAAAAGTCTCCTCTTGTCTGGATATTAGTAATTCCTACGACAGCATCAGATATTTTATCGACTACATCCGTAATTTGTGTAGAAACATTCACGTTAACGTTTTCGTCTCTTAACGACGTTTCACCTTTTTCTGTTTTATCTGTATGTTCTTTGCTGTCTCCTATATTATCATCGGGGATACGAACATTTAAAAAGTACATGACTGCCGCACCTGCAATGAGGCCTATAATTATTGGCCAAAGCCATCCACGGTTTCCTTTAGGCGACTTATTCGTCTCTTTACCCGTGTAATAGCCCATCTATGCACCCCCTTTTTAACTTACTTTATACAAAGGTGTGGGTTTTTCAGGATCTGTATCGCATAATGTCATATTGATTCCACGTTCTCTAAGTACTTGATCAACCGTCATACGCGCTAGATCCTTCATATTATTATCCTTACTCAAATGAGCCAAATATACTCTTTTTGTTTCATTTGTAATAATTTCGCTCAAAGCATGCCCCGAGTCCTCGTTACACACATGTCCATTATCACCTAGGATTCTACGTTTAACACTCCATGGATAATGCCCCATCTGCAACATACCAATATCATGATTAGCTTCAAATACGTAGGCATCCGATCCTTTAACTATTTGTTTAATATGATCCGATACATATCCTAAGTCTGTCACTAAAGAGACTTTTTTATTCCCTGCATGAAAATTAAAAAACATCGGATCCACTGCATCATGAGATACTGAAAAAGACTCGATATCAATATTTCCAAAGGTTTTCACTGTATTCGCCTCAAAATGAAAACATTGGTCAACCGTTAATTTTCCTAATTGCTTTTCCATACTGCTCCACGTTTTTTCGTTGGCATAAATCGGCAAATTGTATTTTCTTGCAAATATGCCCAATCCTTTTATATGATCACTATGCTCATGCGTAACTAGGATTCCAGATAGATTTCTCGGATCTTTACCAATACTATGAAACAGTCCATCAAGTTTTTTTCCACTTAACCCAGCATCAACTAACAACTCTGTATCGTCCGATGCCAAATAAAATGCATTTCCTGTACTTCCAGATGCAAGTACACTAAATTGTAAATCCATGATTAATCCTCTCCGTCTTCCTCCAATAGTTCTTCTCTTTCTTTTAAATCATCAATAATATCGCTAATAGGGGAATCCTTTTTCCTGGTTACTTGTAACCTGTCAATATTTGTCTCAATTGCTTCCGACAAAAAATCTTCTTCCTCTGTGGAAAAGGTAAATCCTTCTATCGCATTCACAAAATAATTCTGTTCATTATTTACATTTACTTTCCAAATTGGAGCAAATACTTGAACACCACTCTCGGAAGGAACTCGTGTATGAAATCCAATTTTTACATCTTCTATGTTATCCCCTGCGTAAAGTTCATTAGAGTTATACAATTTTTCAATAGCATGCATCGGTGTAATCAGCTTCTGTTTCTCATCTAATGTTTCAGCCTCACCTAGCATAGTTTGAGAATAATACTCCACTTCATTTTTATCATTCAAGAAAAGTAAAACAAGTCCATTCTGATTGAAATATACCGGTCGTCTTTCTTTATTTTGGAAGTAAATAATAATATTCAAATCTTTATTCCAATTCCAATACGAATAATTATCAGGTTCAGAAACAATATCCGTTAATTTCTCTTCCATACTATCTTTGGATAAATTCTCTTTTATATAGATTGGTTTGTCTAGCTCTGAAACAATTAAGTAATTATCAAAAATAAATGGATCCTGCTTTACTAAACTTTTATTATCTTTCAAGTCCTTTTCATCAAAATAATGTTGTTTTACAGAAATGAAACTCTCTTCATATTCCTCTTCAGGAAGCTCGTTAAAAGTAATATCTTCTGAACGCAACTGCTCTTCAATAGTCGAAGATTGTTCTTCCCATATCGCAATATCTGATAGTTCCTTTTTCTCGAGAAACTGAGCCAAAAGATAAATATCTAGGATGAAAAAGCTCAAGATTAGCAACGCTTTTATTTGTCCCCAATGCATTATCCATCCTCACCTTTCTCAGGATTATCACGGTAATCATCCGCATCAAATCGCACCCACTCGTTCTCATATACGATAAACCATTCCGGTTTTAATGTCAGACTGCGATCATCTGTCACACTCAAATAATATCCGACACGAATATCTTTCATATTATCAAGCTTTAAATTACCTTTATTTTGTTCTATCAACTTTATTAGTTTTTCACCTGAGATGAGTTCCGAATCCTCGTTATTTAACACATTTCCGACTTCTACAAGTGGTCTAACATAATTATATAATTCTTGGTCTCTCCATTCTTGCTCAATTACGCTTAAGTGATGATTGTCAGATAAAGGATAACCTTCATAAGTCATTCGATAACGTATCTTATTCGTTACTTTGTTCATAGAAGTTAAATTAAAATTATTTGTCCAACCATGCTGTTCGTTTATGTGATTAACACTTCTATCTATTAATTCCGCTGCGGGTATACGATCATAGTTAGAACCAATCGGGTTAATATATTCCAGTGACAAATCATCATTCTCCACCTGCATTCCTCTTTGTCCATCTGTAAAATATGCTTCACGAACATTTGGTGTTACTAGTGATGGATTCGGAAACAATGCATTAATAAATTGTTCTGGCTTAATCTTTTTAGCTATCACTGTTTTCTCTGGTAATGACTTTTCTTCTTTAGGAATATAAATATCATTATCTTCTGTTTGTAAGGTGATATATTCTTCTAATTCTTTATGATCTTGTACTAGGTAACTGAGCAATTGTTCGTAAGTTTGCGATTTATCCGTCTTTGCCTTTATTTGCCTACGATTATCATCTGATTTGATAATAACATCTACAAGCTGCTCATCCCCATCTAATGATAAATAAATTCGATCAAATGACCAGTTACCGACCTCGATATCATCATTAAATGTAAAAAGACTTGTAACAAGTTCTGCAGGAATTTTGCTAGGGAAAATTATCTCAACATACCGACTATCACCCGGATTCCACTTTGCTTCAGATGTATCATAATCATATAGAACCCATGAAGTCATTTCCTGATAAAATGAAAGCATATCTCCTGGTTCCTTAAACCCTTTTAAGTCTACCTGATTATTAAATATAACTTTAGAAGGATGAATCAGTTCATTTTTTGATTTTTCTTCCCCGCCTACATCCACTTCATTTACATAATCAGCATCTTGTAAGTAATCATAATTAGGTTGATAACTCCAAAGAATAAATGACAATAAAAGACTTATCCCAATCAAAACAACCAATACAAATGATTTCATTGTCTCGTAATTCATATATTTTTCCCCCGCTTCCCTTGCACGAGCGGCAAGGTAAAGGAGATAACTGTACCTTTACCTTCTATACTACGAGCCCAAATTTCCCCGTAATGTAACTCGATTAACTCTTGCGTAATTGCAAGCCCTAGTCCAGTACCACCAAACTTCCTTGTTCTTGCTTTATCTACGCGATAAAAGCGGTCAAAGATTTTTTCTAATTTATCATAGGCAATACCGATGCCCTCATCTCTGACACTAACAACAATTTGTGTCATTTGGTGCCTTAGTTGGACTGTTATATTCCCGCCATCTGGTGAATACTTAATGGCATTCGAAATAATATTATCCAGTACTTGTGTCATTCTATCAGGATCAATCCATACGGTGAATTCCCCTTCTGGAACTTCCTTTATAAAATGAATATTACTGTCTTTTGCATTCATTTCAAAACGTTCTATTACATTCATTAAAAATGGCCGGAAATCAAGATTCTCTCGACTCAATGACATTTCTTTGCTGTCTACCCGAGATAATTGCAACAAGCTATTCACCATTCGAATCATGCGCTCTGTTTCATTTTGTGTTACTTCTAAGAATTTCGGTGCCAACTTTTCATCTTTCCACGCACCATCTGTCAGCGTCTCTAGGTAACTTCTTAATGTCGTCAACGGTGTACGTAATTCATGTGACACATTGGAAACAAATTCACGTCGTTCCCTTTCTACTTTTTCATCTTCTGTCACATCACTTAACACTGCTATAAGACCGCTTGGTGGGCTGTTCACATGTTGATCATATATAGTAGAAAAGTTTGCCCTTACGAGGAAGACCTCATCTTCTCCTTGACTAAAATCTAGAATAACTGAACCACTTTCTTGTAATTCACTAAAGTTTTGGACTTGATCATCAAGTGCTAGCAGATTCACTAAATCCTTGCTAATAAGACTGTTTGGATTTTGTCTAAAAAACTGTCCTGCCGCTTCATTAATTAGCGATATTTCTCCTTTTTCATCTGTTGCAATAACTCCTTCTGACATATGTTCAAGAACTGAACTCAATTTTCTCTGTTCTTGTTCCGTTGTTGCTATGGAATGTTTTAATCGATCATTTAAATGATTAAAAGTCACAGCAAGTTGGCTAATTTCATCTTTCCCATACACTTTTACCTTCTGAGAAAAGTCCCCTCTTGCCATTGTCTGCGCCTGTCTACGCATTTCCACTATAGGTTTAGTAATTGCCCTAGCTACAAGGATACCGAGCAGAATAGAGACAATCAACGCTATACCAGAACCTTTTAAAAATATATCATTAATATCTGCCAATTGGCTGTAAACACCTTCAAGTGAGGTTTCTAAATAGATAGCACCCTGTACGTCTCCATCATCACTTTCCTCACCATGTTCATTTACAACAATTGGTTCTACTCGCACAAAAATTCGTTCACCAGTCTTGCTATCCAGCAATGTATTATCTGTTGCGGTTTGGAATTTTAGTGCGTTCTGAACGATAGGCTCTGTAATCTTTTTTCCAACAACTTCATGATTGACATAATCATTTGTCCCAAGTACTCTTCCCTGTCCATTTAGAACTTGGATAGTTGTTGCACTTGATCGTTCCATATCATTAACGATATTTTGAACATCTTCTTGTAAGGTCGGTTCATCCGAGTCATCTTCGGGACGCTCTTTTTCAAAAGCTTCTTCAACATTATAGCTCAACAATCTTATACGATCATTTACAGATTCTTTAAAATTACCGAGAAGCTCTGTTTCCACCTCACGTGCAACATAAGAGCCAATAACCTGTACGGCAATGACCAGCAGTAAAATATAAATAATGATGAACTTCAATTGTATCGAATGTAAAAAACCGACCTTTTTCATAAAACATTACTCCTCTTCCGGTTGACGCAAATAATAACCTACTCCTCTTCTAGTTACGATCCAATCCGGATTACTCGGGTCTTCTTCAATCTTTTCTCTTAGTCTTCTAACCGTCACATCCACTGTACGTACATCTCCAAAATAATCATAACCCCATACAGTTTCAAGTAAATCCTCACGTGTCATAACTTGTCCAATATGACGCGCTAAATAATAAAACAATTCAAATTCACGGTGAGTTAAATCTATGTGTGCGCCGTCCCTTGAGACACTGTATGCCTCTGGATGAATAGTCAAATTACCGATATGAATATCTTTTTTCTCTGATCCTGCACTCTCTTGCACCTGCTGCTGTCTACGCAAGTTTGCCTTCACACGTGCAATAACCTCTCTATTACTAAATGGCTTTGTCACATAGTCATCTGCACCTAGCTCTAGCCCAAGCACTTTATCAATTTCAGAATCTTTTGCTGTTAACATAATAATGGGCATGTTTTTTGTTTTTCGTATTTCACGACATACTTCATTCCCGTCCTTTTCCGGCAGCATTAAATCAAGCAATATTAAATCAGGGTCTTCTGATTCTGCAATTTCTACCGCCTCATTACCATCATATGCACAAACAACCTCATAACCTTCATTCTCTAAATTAAATTTCAAAATCTCTGCAATTGGTTTCTCATCGTCTACAACCAATACTTTTAAAGCCATTTTTTATTTCCCCGCTTTCTTCATACTATTTTATATCAACTTAAATTAATCATTAAATTCACTTACTCTTTATTCTAACTTATTTTGCAACAATTGTCTTGGTATCCTAGCCGATAGATGTCGAGTAATCATTATCATCGCCTATACTAGCTACTAATAACTAATATTATACATCAAAATAAAACTCCTGCCCTAGTGGGAAGGAGTTTTATGGATTAAACAACTAACGGTAAACACCGCGAACAATATTTGTTTGTTTACGATCAGGTCCAACAGAAAAAATGGACAATGGAATCTCTGTTAATTGTGCAATTCGTTCTAAATAATGTCTTGCATTGTCAGGTAGTTGATCAAGGTTTTGAACATTTGTTATATCTTCAGTCCACCCTGGCAACTCTTCATAAATAGCCTCACACTCAGCTAAAACATTCAGATTAGCTGGGAATTCTTTGATCACTTCGCCCCGATAACGATAAGCAACACAAATTTTTAATGTTTCAATACCTGTTAATACATCAAGTGAATTAAGTGATAAATCCGTTATACCACTGACTCGTCGTGCATGACGTACTACAACACTATCAAACCAACCTACACGACGTGGTCTCCCTGTCGTTGTACCATATTCACGACCAACATCACGAATTTTATCCCCTATCTCATCCGTTAGTTCTGTTGGAAATGGACCATCTCCAACTCTTGTTGTATAAGCTTTCGATACCCCTACAACAGTTGAAATTTTGGAAGGCCCAACACCTGAACCAATAGTAACTCCTCCTGCAACAGGATTCGATGATGTTACATACGGATAAGTACCTTGGTCTAGATCAAGCATGACCCCTTGAGCACCTTCAAAAAGAACACGACGTCCTGCATCAAGTGCATCATTTAAAACAACAGAAGTATCACAAACATATTGCTTTAACTGTTGACCATACTCATAATATTCTTCTAAAATATCATCAACTGCAATCGGATCTGTTTCATACACTTTTTCAAATAAACGATTTTTTTCCTGCAAATTCTGCTCTAACTTTGCACGAAATACATCCTTATCCAATAAGTCAGCAATCCGTATACCACAACGTGCAGCTTTATCCATATAAGCAGGTCCAATACCCTTTTTAGTTGTACCTATTTTATGAATGCCTTTATCCTCTTCTTGCAAAATATCCAATTTAATATGATAAGGCAAAATAACATGAGCACGATTGCTCACTCGTAAAGAATCTGTATTAATATTTTTATCATGTAAATAGTGTAATTCTTCCATAAAGGCTTTCGGATCAATAACCATTCCGTTGCCGAGTACACTCGTTTTTTCCTTAAAGAAAATACCTGAAGGAATCAGATGCAATTTATACGTAATGTCATCGAATACAATCGTATGCCCAGCATTATTTCCACCTTGATATCGTGCCACCACTTCTGCATTCTGTGAAAGGAAATCTGTAATCTTTCCTTTCCCTTCGTCACCCCATTGTGTGCCTACTACAACTACTGAGGACATCTTGCACCTCCAGAAAATTATTAATCAATTTATGTTTTACCTTTGTTATTTTATCAATTTTAAAGCACTTAGTCAATTGAATTACGAACGTTAGAGCAAAATAACTCTTGAACGTTCGGATTTAGGTCATTAAACTGGAACGGTAGGTGGCACTTCTGTCCCTTCATAACGAAAATCAAGATCAACGAACTTGTTAAACTCTTTCACAAAAGCAAGTTCTACAGTACCAGTTGGGCCATTACGTTGTTTAGCAAGAATAATTTCTATGTTTTGTTGTTCTGATTCATTGTCATAATAATCATCTCTATAAAGAAATCCAACGATATCAGCATCTTGCTCAATACTCCCGGATTCCCTAAGATCAGACATCATCGGTCGCTTATCTTGTCTCGCTTCTACACCACGGGATAGCTGTGATAAAGCAATAAGAGGTACTTCCAACTCCCTTGCCAGACTTTTTAATGAACGGGAGATCTCCGATACTTCTTGTTGCCTGTTTTCGCGTGAATTTTCGCTTCCTTGAATTAGTTGCAAATAATCAATGATAATCATGCCTAAACCATGTTCCTGTTTCAGACGACGACATTTCGAACGAATATCAGACACACGTATGCCTGGTGAATCATCTATATAAATACCAGCATGCGATAAACTTCCCATCGCCATTGTTAACTTTCCCCAATCATCCTGCTGCAACTTCCCTGTCCGTAGACGCTGGGAGTCAATATTTCCTTCCGCACAAAGCATCCGCTGAACAAGCTGTCCTGCACCCATTTCCAGGCTAAATATTGCTACATTTTCATCCGTTTTAATAGCTACATTTTGTGCTATATTCAATGCAAAAGCAGTTTTCCCCATAGAAGGACGTGCAGCAACGATAATTAAATCATTACGTTGAAAACCGGATGTCATACGATCAAGATCACGGTAACCAGTTGGAACACCTGTCACATCATCTTCACGGTGATGCAACTGCTCAATATCATCATAAACCTCAATAAGCACATCTTTTATTGGTTTAAATGCTTTAACATTCTTCCGGCTGGAAACCTCTAGAATCGTCTTTTCTGCTTCATCTAGCACTTCTTCCACTTGATCTTCTTTTGAAAATGTATTCGTCACAATATCTGTAGCCGACTGAATCAGCCGTCGTAATACAGCCTTCTCCTCAACAATACTGCAATAATAATCAATATTAGCTGCGGTCGGAACACTTGATGCTACATCTGTTAAATAGTTAACACCACCTGCTATTTCCAACTTCTGATTATTAGACAGCAATGTTGTAACTGTTACGAGATCAATAGGCTCCCCTTTTTCAAATAACTCAAACATTGCTTCAAAAATAACTTGATGATTAGCTCGAAAAAAGTCATTAGCTACAAGACGTTCTGAAGCACCTGAAAAAACATTTGGTTCTAAGAAAACGGCTCCTATGACCGCTTGCTCCGCTTCTATATTATGTGGCGGGACCCGTTCATTCATGCTTACTCCCCCGTTCTATTCACTAACTTACGCTTCCGCCGTTACGTTTACAGTGATAATTGCATCCACATCATGGTGTAATTTAATTGGAACTTTCGTATACCCCAATGATCGAATAGGATCCTTCATTTCTATTTTGCGTCGATCTACTTTAATATCGTGGCTTTTATGCAATTCTTCTGCAATTTGTTTATTCGTAACAGATCCAAATAATCTACCATCTTCACCTGATTTAGCTTTAATATCTACTGTCATGTCCGCTAACTTTTGTTTTAACTTTTCAGCCTTTGCTTTTTCTTCTGCTTCATCAGCAGCCTTTTTTTGCTTTTTTGCCTTCAATTTTTTTAAGTTACCAGGTGTTGCCTCTTCTGCATAATTATTCTTTAACAAAAAGTTATTCGCATAACCTGTAGGGACATCTTTCACTTCACCTTTTTTCCCTTTTCCTTTTACATCTGTTAAAAATATTACTTTCATTTTATGTTCTCCCTTCGAAATAGACTTTTAGTTTCTCTTGTAGCAATTCTTCTGCTTCTTTTAGAGTCATGTCTGATAGTTGAGTTGCGGCATTTGTTAAGTGACCACCGCCGTCCATCTCTTCCATAATAATTTGAACATTAATTTCTCCAAGCGAACGTGCACTGACTGCAATTTTATCCCCTTTAATTTTTGCAAACACAAAAGAGGCACTCACATCTTCAATCGTTAAAAGTGTATCCGCAGCCTGGGCAATTGTTATTTTATCATAGATATCATCTTCTTCGGCAACTGCAATAGCAAGCGAGTCATATGAAATATATGATCTTTCAATCAATCTATTTCGTTGAACTACCGTTCCTAAGTCTTCTTTTAAAAAGCTTTGAATTAATACAGGATCAGCGCCTTTAGCCCGTAAGTACGAAGCTGCATCAAACGTTCTTGATCCCGTACGCAGCGCGAAACTTTTCGTATCAACGATAATTCCTGATAAAAGGGCTGTTGCTTCTAATGTAGACAGTGGTTTTTTATTCGGTTGATATTCAATTAACTCTGTTACAAGTTCTGCAGTTGATGATGCATATGGCTCCATATAAACAAGTGTTGGATTATCAACAAAATCCTCCCCACGTCGATGATGATCAATTACAACTTTATAAGAAGCCTGGCGTAATAACTTCTCATGGGCAGCCATATCAGGTCGGTGGGTATCGACAACGACTATTAAACTTCTACTCGTATAAATAGCCTCCGCTTCCTCTGGCCCTATAAAGTATTTCCAAAGATTCTCCTGTTGTTTTACATGTTCCATCGCACGCGAGATTCCTGTGAGTATATCATTTTGATCATAAACAATATATCCTTCCACATTATTTGATTTAGCAATATTTAAGACTCCAATTGCTGAACCAAGCGCATCCATATCCGGTGACTTGTGACCCATGATAATCACATTATCACTTTCTTTCACAAGTTCTTTCAAAGCATGAGATATGACCCTTGCTCTTACTCGGGTTCGCTTTTCCATTGGATTCGATTTACCACCATAAAAACGTACTTTTCCAGAGTCATCACGAATGGCAATTTGATCTCCCCCACGTCCAAGCGCTAAATCAAGACTTGACTGGGCAAGCTTTGCAAGTTCTGGAATATTTTCATTACCAGTTCCGACTCCAATACTTAAAGTCACAGGATTACGTTGTACTTCCTCTACATCTAATTTTTTCATCTCATCTAATATTTCAAAGTTAGACTTCTCTAGTAAATCCAATGTTCGTTGTGTAAATACTCCTAAAAACCGATCCTGCGATGTTCTTTTTAAATAAAATTGATATGCATCTGCCCATTGATTCAAGACAGAAGTAATACGTGAATTAAGATGACTCTTCACATTATCACTCATATTACGGGAAATTTCCTCGTAATTATCCAAATAAATATGTGCGAGCACTATCTTTTCATCTTCATAGAGCTGTTTTAATTCTCGTTCTTCTGTTCGATTAAAAAGATACAAGACACGAGCATCCGCATCAATTGTAGTTTGAAATTGTAAATAATCTATTTTTAACCAAGTAAGTGTCGTATCATTTTCAATTTCTTCTATCAAGTCTTCCCCGTAAATAGAGAGTGACGAACCGTACAATTTCTCACCATTATTTAGTTTAATCATATATGGATTTGCCCATTTGATTTTAAAGGCCTCATCATAAATTATAATTCCCATCGGTATCTGTAGAAAAACATGTTTACCAGCATGGTCTACTTCATAAGCTAAGTTATCCATATATTGATAAATATTTTGTTCAATCTGACGTTCTTCCCGTTTCACAAAAATAACGACTACAATCAATAGTGCTGTGAAAATCACAGCAAAAATCCATTGAAAATAAGCCAAAACAGCAATAATAATCAGGGAGAGAACAATTGACGTCCATATATGATGTTGACTTAATTTTGATTTTACAAAACGTTCCAATTAGTTCAACTCCAGTTAAGTTAAGATTTACTTTCACTGATTCTCTTTTTTAGTGAAATGCCTAAATCAATTATACCAGTTATTTCGATAAGAAACATAAAAATAAATGGAATCAATAAAGTAACCACTACAGCTCCTATTGGAACAGCTTTATGGATTTTTTTATAATCTGCAATAAAGAAAATAAACGAAAAACCTTGAATAATTAATAGTATAGACAGTAGTGCCATTGCATTCACTATAACAATACCTAATGTACTTCCTTGGTCTGCTCCTCCAACAAAAGAAACAATAAGGGCAAGTAAATACAGCCAAATAATTGCTGGCGGGAAGTTAAGTTGTTTAAACGGAGGAAAACTATAATTTTCCCTATTCAGACGATTGATCACCTTATAACTAACCCATTGTGTAATTAAAGCATAAATGATGGACATAATCACCATTGTGGATGGTAATAAATCAGGAAATTGTCTCATTTGTTCTTCTATTATTTCCAACTGCGATTCTACATCGGTTCCGAATTGTAATTGAGAAGTAATAGAGTTTAATGTTGCCATCATTTCATCAATAACTAAGTTAATTTCATCAAAAATGTTAATGGAAAAGACGAACTGTAACATCGCGAGAATGAGAACAAAGCCTACTACATATGCTACCGTCCCCCTTGCCCAAGTATCATAAGCATTTTTCTTTCTATGCATACCGTTACCAATCACAATACCTCCAATAGCAGAAAGCAAAGTCATCGGTAAGGATACGATTGTTGCAAACATAGCTGTCAACAACAATGCAACAAAAGCCATGACAATACTTGGCTTCCATCCATGATGTGCTGCATAAATCGCGAATGGTACGGGCAACACAAAAATTCCCACCAATTGAAGTACTGGAATAAAAAATACGATTAACAACAACACAATATATACAGCAGTGAGCAAAGCACCCTCTGTTAGTTGTTTTGATTTGTTCATTTTTACACCTCTTAATATTTTACGCATTATTACCCTATTATCATATGATAGCAGATTAATTAGGATTATGTCACTCGAACATTGCTATATCTTAACTTGAAATGTGTGGAAGGCGCAGATTGTTAACTGTGATGGTTTAAAACATGGTATAGTATAGAAGAATGAACGACAGATGAGAGCAGGAAGATCCATATGAAGACTTTAGGAGATATTTTTATACATAGCATCAAGTTACCTAAAAGAAATGCAGCATTTGCTTTAAATAGAATTGGCATGGACAAAGTAATATTTTACATTTTTTTACTGTTGGTAATAGCATCCATTCCAGGATTAATAGAACAAATACAAACCAACGCGAATGCCCAGTCACTACAGATACAAAGTTTCTTTTTTTTAATATTTTTCTTTATTTTTTACTATCTCATTATGACAGCAGCATTACTACTAGGCATTTCACTTATTGCTTATCTTGGCAGTTGGATAGCAGCCCTAACTAAACGTAAATTGCGATATTCAATCCTCTGGAAAATGACAGCATGTATTACGACAATACCTATTATCATTTTCACAGTGATGTCATTCTTTATTGATGTAAGTATAATTTTTCTTTCTATTTCCATTACCTTTCATATTATTGTATTTATACAGACAATATTTTTATACCCTAAAAGAAGACATTTAAGAAAAAGACAATAAAAATTCCTTTTCAATTTAACATTATCCGAATGAATTGAAAAGGAATTTATTTTTATCATTTATATGCTGTAGAATTCATTTATAAATAAATGATTATTCAGTTGCGAATGGCAACAACGCCATAGCACGAGCGCGTTTGATAGCTACAGTTAGTTTTCTTTGGTATTTTGCAGATGTGCCTGTAACACGGCGAGGAAGAATCTTTCCACGCTCAGAAATAAATCTTTTCAACAAGTCTACATCTTTATAGTCGATATGTGTAATACCATTTGCAGTGAAATAGCATACTTTACGACGTCTTGGACGACCACGTCTCATCTTATACACTCCTTACTAATATTAATTTGCATTTTTTATTCATTAGAACGGTAAATCATCGTCACTAATATTAATTTGCTCTCCTGCATCTTCAAAAGGACTTTGTTTATCCTGTCCTTGTTGACCTGGAGCTGTTTGCTGCTGTGGAGGACGATTTTGCTGATAACCTTGGTTATCGTTATAGCCACCGCCACCCGGTCGTTGTTGTGTCATTCCTCTTGGTTCTAGGAACTGAACACTTTCAGCTTGAATCTCAGTAACGAATACCGTTTGACCTTCTTTATTCTCATACGATCGTGTTTGGACTCGTCCATCAACACCGATCTGACTACCTTTTTTCATATAATTGGCAAGGTTTTCCGCCTGCTTTCTCCAAGTTACACAATTAATGAAGTCAGCTTCTTGTTCACCTTGCTGATTTCGAAACGGCCTGTTTACTGCTACGTTAAAGTTAGCAACAGCAACGCCATTTGGTGTATAACGCAAATCGGGATCTCTTGTAAGTCTTCCTACGATAACGACTCTATTCAATCAAAATCCCTCCCATTATTGTTCGTCATTTTTAACGACAATATGACGCATAATTTCATCTGAGAACTTTGCTTGGCGATCAAATTCATTAATTGCTTTTTCATCACCTTTAAAGTTGATGACTACATAATAACCATCACGATGATCGTCAATTTCATATGCAAGACGGCGTGAACCCATTTCATCCACTTTATCAATCGTAGCACCATTATCAGTTAGGACATTGTTAAAACGTTCTACTACTGATTTTTGTGCTTCTTCCTCAACATTTGGTCGGATGATATACATAATTTCATAATCTCTCATCCTGTTACACCTCCTTTTGGTCTATACGGCTCTAAGTTCTAGAGCAAGGAGTAATTAATTTAATTACCCACAGTTGATTATTATATCAAATACTTTTTCGATATACAACTTATATCACCGTTTGCGTTATACATTAAATCGGAAATGAATAACATCCCCATCTTGGACGATATATTCTTTCCCTTCTAATCTAACTTTACCGTTTTCTCTAGCCTTTGCCATGGAACCTGCTTCCATTAAATCTGTATATGATACTGTTTCCGCACGGATGAATCCTCTCTCAAAGTCCGTGTGTATGATTCCAGCTGCCTGAGGTGCTGTCATTCCTTTTTTAAATGTCCAAGCACGCACTTCCTGTTCCCCAGCTGTGAAGTAAGTACCTAATCCTAGCAATTCATAGGAGGTTTTAATTAATTGATCCAAACCAGATTGCTCAATTCCTAGCTCTTCTAGGAACATGTCTTTTTCTTCTTGATCTAATTGAGCAATTTCTTCCTCAATCTTTGCACTGACTACAATCACTTCTGCATTTTCAGCTTCTGCAATTGCTTTAACCTTCTCTACATAAGCATTGTTATCTCCATCCGCCACTTCATCTTCAGCTACATTTGCAACATACAAGACAGGCTTTAATGTTAATAAATGAAGGCCATGTGCAATCTTTCCTTCTTCCTCTGTCAAAGATACAGAACGACCAGGTTTTCCTTCTTCTAAGGCTTGTTTCAGCTTATTTAAGACATTGAATTCCTGTACAGCGTCTTTATCTTTTTGTTTAGCCATTTTCTCGGCTTTATCATATCGTTTTGAGACTGTTTCCAAGTCTGCCAATACCAACTCTAAATTTATCGTCTCTATATCATCAGTTGGATCAATTTTCCCGGACACATGTGTAATATTCTCATCTTCAAAACAACGAACCACCTGACAAATTGCATCGACTTGTCTAATATGAGATAAAAATTGGTTCCCTAGTCCTTCCCCTTTATTAGCGCCTTCCACAATGCCAGCAATATCTGTAAATTCAAAAGCAGTTGGCACTGTTTTTTTAGGCTTGACGAGTGTTGTTAAATGATTCAATCGTTCATCCGGAACCTCTACAATACCTACGTTCGGGTCAATTGTACAAAATGGATAATTTGCTGATTCTGCTCCAGCTTTAGTTATTGCGTTAAATAACGTCGATTTTCCCACATTAGGAAGCCCAACGATTCCTGCTGTTAATGCCATGTATCCTTCCCACTCCTTCATATTTCCTGATCGTGTGAACTACTTATGTATTATAAGCCTTATTCAAATAAACAACAAATCTTCAAAATGCATTTTTACATAAATTTTCCCCTTTAAAAAGCTATTTTCAAAATCTTTTCAAGCTCAAAGGGGAAAATATTGCTCACCAAATTGATTTTATGCCTTTTCAATGATTTTTTTAAGTTTTTTTGTAAATTCATTTCTTTGTATCATAACACTTCGATCACAACCCATGCATTTAATACGTATGTCAGCACCCATACGAATAATTTTCCAACGATTCTCACCACAAGGATGCTGTTTTTTCATTTCTACTATATCATTTAAAGCAAAATCTTTATTGGCCATGTTTGCTCCTCCCTTACTCAGCTTTTTCCTCATTCTTATTAGAATAAACAACTAATCTAGGTGAAGGAATTTCTATACCCTGTTCAAACAACTGCTCTTTTACTTCTCTTCTTATTGCTCTAGCACCAGCCCATTGCATGACAGGTGTTGTTTCTGCACGTATACGTAGTACATAATTAGATAAATCAAGCATTGTTACACCGTTAATAAATGGTGTATCTACAAAAATATCATATTTATCCGGCAATGTCTCTAAAATATCTTCAACCATCTTTTCCGTTTCTACAATATCTGTTTCATACGGAAGATTCACTTCTACCATTGCAAATCCATTATGTGCAGAATAGTTTGTTACAGTATCAATATTACCGTTCGGGATAACAAATTGATGACCATAGAAACTTCTTAATTTTGTAGTACGTAAGCCGATTACTTCGACATCTCCTTCTATTTCACCGGACTCTATATAATCTCCTACTGAAAATTGATCCTCAAATATAATAAAGAAACCAGCAATGATATCTTTCACAAGACTTTGTGCACCGAAACCAATTGCTAAACCAACTACTCCTGCACCAGCAAGCATTGTTTTAATAGGTACATGAAATGTATCTAATATCATCATTATAGCAATAAACCCAATTACATAAGATAATACGTTTTGTAAAAGGTTTTTCAGTGTTTGCTCTCTTCTTTGTGTCGTTAATTGAATCGGTAAATGTCTGCGATCAGCAAAAATAGCATCAATTACTTTATTACCTATATATCTAACAACATAGGCCATAACAACGATAACTATTATTCTTAAAATAGTCTTAGCAATCCAAATCCATAATTCTGCTCCTGTTAGATACGTATACATTGAATGTATAGTCTCAGTAACCCAATCCATTATATCTCCCCTTTTTCATCTATTAATCATTTCATGTATAAAAATTACGATTTGAGCGTATAATAATAGAAATATTTTTGTGGAGGTGCTGCCTACAATGCAGCATTCAAAATACAACAAAATTGATTCTATTTACCATACAGACTCATTCGCAACTCATTTAATAAGTGATTATTTCTTATCTATATTACCTAAAAATATTCATTCCGCAACTGTTCTTTGCATTGGAACTGATCGTTCTACCGGTGATGCACTTGGCCCTATGACTGGCACACTACTACAAAAATTACGACCTGAGATATTACGTGTCCAAGGATCATTAGATAATCCTGTACATGCCCTTAACTTGAATGCAACGTTAAAGGAATTGAATGAAGCAACAGAAGATACCTTTGTCATTGCACTTGATGCATCCCTAGGCCAACTTCAATCTGTGGGCCAATTCCAGTACGGCTTAGGTTCTATTATGCCTGGTACTGCCTTAAAAAAAGAACTTCCTTCTGTTGGAGATGCATTTATTACTGGCGTTGTAAATATCTCCGGCATGATGGAGTATTCCGTTTTGCAAAGCACACGATTTTCGCTTGTTTATAATATGGCTGAAACGCTTGCTCAATCATTATTTCATATTGATTTAAAATTAAAACAATCTAGTAGAAGAAAAGCTAAAAGATTCTTTCCTTTTATCAAAATAAATAACCAATATACATCACTATAGCCACTATTGGTAATGCTGGTAATAAGTTAGTAACGCGAATTTTTGTTATGTTCAACAAATTTAAACCTATGGCTACTATGATTAGCCCTCCTACAGCTGTTATCTCATTAATTTGTTGATGTAATAATTCTGAAGGGATAATAGCTTCAATCTGACTGGCGGATACTGTGACAGCACCCTGGAAAAGAAAAACTGGTATAGCTGAAAAGATAACGCCAATACCTAGAGTTGATGTTAGTACAAGTGCTGTAAAACCATCTAGAACTGCCTTTGTCATCAATAATTCGTGATCACCCCTAAGCCCACTATCTAACGAGCCCAGAATCGCCATTGCCCCCACACCAAATATAAGTGACGCAGTAACAAACCCTTGCCCTATATTAAAAGAATTATCTTTATTTTTAAATTTGCTTGTTACCCATTCACCAAACCAATTCAGAATAGCCTCTAATTTTAATAACTCTCCCAATAATGCCCCAAACACAATACTTACTAGTACAATGATTACAGCATTTGTTTCCAATGCCATTTGCAGCCCAATTAATGTGACTGTTAAAGCAATTCCTTGCATAATAGTTTCTTTATACTTATCACCTATTTTGGTCAATAATAAACCTATTAAAGTACCTATGATGATACAGATGACATTGATAATAGAACCAAATAACATTATTCTCCCTCCTATTCACCATTTGTCCTATACGGAATTTTGAAATAGGAGCAATATGTTCCACGTGAAACAAATTTAATGATTTAACTTTTCTCATCCAACAAATTAGAGTAGTAATAGTATGTTTTTATATAAAAATTGGGTGTGGTTCTACATGAGATAATGGATTAGATATGAGTTATCCATCCAATTTTATTTTTTCATTAATGGGTAATTACTCCCTTTAAACCGGATGAATGATACAAGGACATTGGCCATAAAGCTGTTTCATAAGTAACCCCTGTATTTAATTCCTTATCTACTTGCCTTTTTAACTACTTAGCGTCATATATGCCACTGTCCCGAAGTATTGCAATTCCAATCATCACTCTGGGAATAATTGTTTGCTTTCCCCTCTTTAATTAATACTTTACAAAAAAAATAAAGTCACAATATAGAAGAAAAACAGCTTGATAACATGCTTTGCTGTTTACGGAAAAGTATAAGAAGCATCACCGTCAAATCAAAGCATGATCAAGCTGTGCATGGAATGTTTTTTCCTAATCATGTCACCCGTTCTTTAAAACCATTTATATGTCATTTTGAGCTCAATAATTGCAGCAATCGATCAAAATCGTTTTTATCATAAAAATCAATGGCAATACTACCTTTTTCCTTGTTCTTATTTTTATTGATTTTAACATTCGTACCCAGTATTTCGCGTAAATTGGATTCCTGTTCTAAAACAAACGGATCTTTTTTAATTACTTGCTTCACTTTTGGTTTTGGATCGTTCAAAGAAATAACAAGTTGTTCGGCTTGCCTAACATTTAAATGTTCATCAACCATTTTTTGAACGGCTTTTTCAAGCATGGATTTTTCTTTTATGCCAAGCAATGCCTTCCCATGTCCCATTGATAATGCACCACTGCTAATATGAGCAATTACTTCATCGGGTAAACTTAACAATCGCATTGTATTCGTTATATGGGAACGACTTTTTCCTAACTTATTTGCTAAATCTTCTTGTGTAATACCTAGTTCAGATATTAAGTTTTTATATGCATAGGCTTCTTCAATGATTGACAAATCTTCCCGTTGTAAATTTTCTAGTAATGCTATTTCCATCATTTCATTATCATTAAAATCTTTAACAATTGCTGGAACAGTGTCTAAGCCTGCATCTTTTGCAGCTCTCCACCGTCTCTCTCCTGCAACTATTTCATAACCTTTTATACTTCTTCGCAAAATTAAAGGTTGAATAATGCCATATTCAATGATGGAGATTTTTAATTCTTCTATTGCATCTGCATCGAATGATTTCCGTGGTTGATATGGATTAGTACGACACTCATCGATTGAAATATTTTCTACAGCTTCTTCATCAGCACTTATGTCACTTATTAAAGCATTTAAGCCTTTACCTAACCTCTTGCCCAACTTCCATCACTTCCTTTGCTAATTCAAAATACACTTCTGCACCTTTGGATTTCGGATCATAGACAGTTATTGGTTTTCCATGACTTGGGGCTTCCCCTAGACGAACATTTCTTGGTATGACAGCTTTATACACTTTATCTTGGAAATACTTTTTCACTTCATCTATTACTTGAATACCAAGATTTGTTCTTGCATCTAGCATTGTTAATAAGACACCTTCAATCATTAACTGTTTATTTAAATGTCTTTGCACTAACCGAATCGTATTGAGTAACTGACTTAAACCTTCCAGCGCATAATATTCACACTGTACAGGTATAAGCACTGTATCTGATGCAGTTAATGCATTAATAGTTAAAAGCCCTAATGAAGGCGGACAATCAATTAATATATAATCATAATTATCTTTTATCTCATCAACTGATTTTTTTAGTTTCACTTCTCTTGATATAGTTGATACAAGTTCTATTTCAGCCCCGGCTAATTGAATGGTTGCCGGTATAATCATCATATCATCTACTACAGTAGGTACTGTTACATCATCTGCTCCACAATCCTCTACAAGCAAATTATATACACATTGATCCATGTCTCCCTTATTGACACCTACCCCACTAGTTGCATTTCCTTGGGGATCTATATCAATCAAGAGCACTTTATTACCAAGCGATGCCAGACTTGCTCCTAGATTGACTGTAGAAGTTGTCTTGCCTACTCCGCCTTTTTGATTTGTTATTGCTATTACTTTACCCATGATGATGGCACCTTCCTATTAAAAACTTATGAGTCTTATCATTTATTCTTTTTAACCTTGATCGTTATTTGATAGTAATCGTCTAAATCTTCTTCCTCTGATTCTACATCTATTCCTGTATCAGAAATCATTTTTAAAGACCGCTTAATTGTATTAGTTGCAATCCGAACATCCTTACTAACAAGTTTAGGTTTTTTCCTTTGTTTCTTTTCAACCGGTTTTGCATAATCACTTTTTATTAAATCATCCAACTCTCTTACTGTTAAACCTTGTTCTATTACTTTTTCATAATACTCAACTTGTTCCTCTGTCGTTTTTAAAGTCATTAATGACCGAGCATGACGTTCTGTAATCTTTTTATGTAATAGACCATCCTGAATATCATCAGGTAAAGATAACAATCTTAATCGATTAGCTACAGTTGATTGACTCTTTCCTAGACGCTGAGCTAAAGCCTCCTGCGTCAATTCATGCATTTCTAATAACATTGAGTAGGCTTGAGCTTCTTCTATAACTGATAATTCTTCACGTTGGATATTTTCAATCAATGCAAGAGAGGCTGTCTCTGTATCGGATAATTCCCTAATGATTGCAGAGATTTTTTCCCATTCTAGTAATTTAGCAGCTCTTAATCTTCTCTCACCAGCTATTATTTCATATTGATCTTCACCTTTACTTCTGACGATGATTGGCTGGATAATTCCATGCGTTTGCAAAGTTTGCGCAAGTTCCTTAATTTTTTCTTCATCAAATTCAGTTCTCGGTTGATATGCATTCGGATCAATATCCGATACGTTTAACTGCACGACGTCCACTTGATCAGCATTTTGCTCATCCACTTTAGTTCCATTTGTAAATAGTCGATTAAATGATTGCAACATTATATCCATCACCTTTACGATCAATTATTCTAAATTATGTTCCACGTGAAACAAATGACATAATGAAGGGTTAAAAGGAGCTACTATATGAAGAATATCTATCTACTAAACTTATTGAGAAACACAAAATAAACTTAACCTTTAATGCTAAGTTTATCATAAAACTCAAAGGAAACATATCAATAATTTATAAAATACCCTTTTCTATCAATAATTCTACTTCTATTAAAGTTACTCTTTGTAGGCAGCACAATGTCATTTGATATTACAATAGATCTCTATTATATATTATAATGGAGTTTTTGCAGGTGTTCCCGCTTTTCTGGGATACTTCTTAGGTGTATGTTTCGTTTTTTTAACTTGAATAATGGTTCTTTCACTATTTTCTATAGGTAAATGAAGAGTATGCTCTGCAACAGTTTCTCCACCAAGTATTTTATTGGCATTTGCTGCTGCTTTCATTTCTTCATGTGCATTTGCTCCTTTTAGTGCAATAAAGCTGCCTCCAACTTTACATAGTGGCAGACAAAGCTCAGATAAAACTGACATTCTTGCGACAGCACGTGCAGTTACAACTGAAAACTTTTCACGATATTTTGAGTCTTTACCTACATCTTCTGCCCTAGCATGAATTAAATTTACATTGTCTAACTCTAATTTCGTCACTAGTTCATCTAGAAAATGAATTCTTTTTTTCAAAGAGTCCACAATAGTTACTGAAATTGCAGGGTTAGTGATTAAAAGGGGCAGACTTGGAAATCCAGCCCCTGCCCCAATATCACATAAATTACCTTCGAAAGAAAAATAAAATGCAGGACTAATGGAATCATAAAAGTGTTTCAAGTATACTTCTTCTTTATCTGTTATAGATGTTAAGTTCACCTTTTTATTCCAACTAAAAAGTAACTCATAATATTGTTCAAATTGAGCTAGTTGTTGGTTAGTTAAGTTAATTCCTTGTTTTTCTAAAGTTAAAATAAATTCTTTTTCATCCATTTTTAAGTCCCTTTCCTGAGTGACAATTATTCAGCAAGTTTTTGTATATTACCTTGTTCTATATACACAAGTAAAATAGATATATCTGCTGGATTAACACCGGCAATTCTAGAAGCCTGGCCAATAGATATTGGTCGAATTTTTTTAAGTTTTTCTCGGGCTTCATATGCTATGCTCGGAACAGCATCATAATCAAGATCAACAGGTATCTTTTTATCTTCCATCTTCAGCATTTTAGCAACTTGTTCATTTGATTTTTTAATATAACCTTCATATTTTATTTGTATTTCAACTTGTTCTTTAACTTCAGGATGCAAATCTTGTTCTTCTGTCATCCGTTCTATCATCCCATATGTGACTTCTGGTCTTTTCAGTAATTCTGTTGCCCTTGTTGCATCTTTTAACGGGGTCGAATTAGCTTCTTTTAGAATGGCTTGCACTTCATCATTTATTTTAATGATTGTTTTGAACAAGCGTTTCCTTTCACTTTCTATCTGAGCTACTTTTTCTGTGAATCGTTCATATCGCTCATCGCTGATTAATCCTAAACGATGACCATGTTCTGTCAATCGTATATCAGCATTATCATGACGAAGCAACAAACGATATTCCGCACGAGAAGTAAGTAAGCGATATGGTTCCCTAGTTCCCTTTGTGACTAAATCATCAATTAAAACAGCAATGTAACTCTCTGAACGATCAAGTATAAATGGTTCTTTTCCTTGTATGTTAAGTGCAGCGTTTATTCCGGCCATAATTCCCTGTGCCGCTGCCTCTTCATACCCTGATGTTCCATTAATTTGCCCTGCTGTATACAATCCTTTAATTTGTTTAGTCTCCAATGTAGGCCATAATTGAGTTGGAGGGAGTGAATCATACTCAATTGCATATCCTGAACGCATCATTTCTGCATTCTCTAGACCTGGTACAGAACGAACTATATCATGTTGAATATACTCTGGAAGTGATGTAGAAAGGCCTTGAACATAAACTTCCTCTGTATTCCTTCCCTCCGGCTCTAAAAAGACTTGATGACGAGGTTTATCTGAAAAACGAACAATTTTATCTTCTATTGAAGGACAATATCTTGGACCTGTTCCTCTTTTCATCCCAGAATACATTGCAGAGAGAGTTAAATTGTCATTGATAACCTTGTGTGTATTTTCATTTGTATACGTTAACCAACAAGGTATTTGCTCTGTTGATTGATCTGTCGTTTCATAAGAGAAACTCTTCGGATGTTCATCACCCGGCTGTATCTCTGTTTTTGAATAATCAATTGAATTACTATTAACTCTTGGTGGTGTACCTGTTTTAAACCGAATAAGATCGAAACCATGTTTTTCAAGATCCTCGGACAATTTTATGGATACACGTTGGTTATTCGGACCACTCTCATATTCCAAATCTCCAATAAGCACTTTTCCACGCATAAATGTACCTGTTGTAATGATTACTTTTTCAGCATAGTAAGCAGCTTTTGTTTCTGTAATGACACCTTTACAAACGCCATCTTCAATAATTAACTCATTTACCATGCCTTGCTTTAAAGATATATTATCCTGTGACTCAATCAGATCTTTCATTTCCTGTATATACAATGGTTTATCGGCTTGCGCTCTTAATGCACGCACAGCGGGACCTTTACCAGTATTCAACATACGCATTTGAATATGTGTCTTGTCGATTACTTTCCCCATTACTCCTCCAAGTGCGTCAATTTCACGTATTACAATTCCTTTTGCCGGTCCACCTAAAGAAGGATTACATGGCATAAAAGCAATCATATCTAGGTTCAATGTAAGCATCAGCGTTTTTGAACCCATTTTAGCTGCCGCTACAGCTGCCTCACATCCTGCATGCCCAGCTCCAACGACAATAACATCATAATGTCCTGCATTATAAGTCATTTCATTTCACCCTTTCTTTCATATCATTTTATTTATTTGGTTCCTTAAATTTATTTCATAATTGCAATTAACATATCAAGTGCTTCATTCAGAAATCTAACTATGAATGGTTGTAACTTAGAACCGCGACTTCTGGTCTGTTAAAACCGATCACATCCCGTGAAAAGCGTCCGCCTGAAGTGAAAACCATTTTTAAGCAAAAATTAATGTTCGGATTTTTGATTCAAATTAAGTTTATTTATCATTATTATTTATATTTATTTACCTAAACAAAACTGGGAGAATAATTGATCGATTAATGAATCACTTGCTGTATCCCCTATTATCTCTCCAAGAAATTCCCAAGTTCGGCGTACATCGATTTGTACCATATCAAGCGGCATAGAAAGTGATAAAGCTTCTCTAGCTTCTTGAAGTGCTTCTTTAGATTGCTTTAATAAATGAATATGCCGCACATTAGATACATAAGCTGTCTCCGAATCTATTTGATCACTGCTCAAAAATAAATGAGATAAAGCAATTTCCAAATCATCGATACCGACATCCTTTTTCAAAGATGTTGTTATAATTTGTTGTTCATTTACAAATGAACGAACTTCTTCCATATCTATAGCTGGTTGGAGATCGGTTTTATTAACAATTACGATATAATTCAAATCACGAATCATGTCGAAAATAATATAATCTTCTTCAGTAAGTGCTTCATTGTAATTTAACATAAACAAAATTAAATCTGCCTCTTGCAAACTCTGACGTGAGCGATCGACACCGATTTTTTCAACAATATCTGTTGTCTCACGAATTCCTGCAGTATCCACCAATTTTAGAGGAATACCACGTACATTTACATACTCTTCTATAATATCTCTTGTTGTACCAGGGACATCTGTTACAATTGCCCTTTCCTCTTGTACCAGTGTATTCATGAGCGAAGATTTACCTACATTTGGTCGCCCAATAATAGCAGTTTGAATACCTTCTCTTAATATCTTTCCCTGTTTAGCGACTTCAATTAATTTATTTATTTCTTCAAGTACATAAGCTGTTTTTTCTTCCATTAATTCATGTGACATTTCTTCTACATCATCATATTCTGGATAATCAATATTTACTTCCACATGAGCAATCGTTTCTATTAAAGCTTGCCTCAATGTAGAAATCAATTTTGATAATCGTCCATCCAGCTGGTGAAGTGCAACGTTCATCGCCTTATCTGTTTTTGATTGAATGACGTCCATCACTGCTTCTGCCTGTGATAAATCAATTCTTCCGTTTAAAAAAGCCCGTTTTGTAAATTCACCAGGTTCGGCAAGCCTTGCACCAGCTAGCAACACCATTTCCAAAATTCGGCTGGCTGCAATCATTCCACCATGACAATTAATTTCAATCACATCTTCACATGTAAATGTCTTAGGTGAACGCATTACTGTAACCATTACTTCATCTGCAGCTATGTTTGTTGCTGGATCGATGATTTTACCATAATGAATCGTATGAGAATCAACCTGCGTAAGATTCTTTCCGGAAAATAAACGATCAGCAATAACAATCGCATCATTACCACTTAAACGAACAATCGATATAGCACCTTCACCAACAGGAGTGGATATTGCAGTTATCGTATCTAAATCCACTTATACACACCTCTTGGAAATTTAAAATTTGTATATATTATCCACATTGTGAATGGTTGTTTTTACATTATCACTAACATACAAGGATATCATACTTTTCACTTTTAAAAAAGATATCCACATTGTGAATAAGAATAAATTTATCTTTGTAAATGAATCAATTTCATAAGTCAATAACAGGATATAAAATCCGAACATTAACATCTGCTTGAGAATGGCTTTCACTGCAGGCGGACGCTTTAACTTCATAACAGCTAAGGGGGCGACATCTGTTCAAGAAGAACACTTTCACAGTGTCTACTTTGCCGCGGGCACGGCCTCAGCCTCCTCGGAAGAAACCCACTTCCTGTGGGGTCTTCGGACACGTGCTGTTCCCGCGACGAACAGGACGTTCTAGTGTCGAAGTTGGTGATTGACGTGACCGAACTTAGCCGACCAGGAGTCGCCGCCTTACGTTACAGCCATTCGAGTTAGATCCCAAAACACG
>DATGUH010000139.1:0-10129 GCA_035301445.1 Pseudogracilibacillus sp.
TGTACAGACTTGCTGGCACGCCCAAAAATGGATGCGCGTTTTTTCATTATTTCATGCTGCCATGCTAAACATTCGTGCAGCGCTCTTTGCTCATAGGACATATTATCACCTTTTATCAAATCTGAAGTCGTTGTCAAAGGCCCCAGGTTCACTCCTCTGTTCACCTTTAGCTTACCATACATTTTATATTGCTAAAATAATTTGGTGAATAATTTCAAAAACTTTATAGCCTACGTATGACACTTACTAGAAAAATATATTCGACTATTTTTATGTAAAAATGCTTCTTCAGGAGTTAATATCTATATAAGTTCCTTTTTATTCGTTATTGATTGTTATTTAGGCAATTATAGAGCGATTTACTCCCAATCTTCGGAATTAAATTATTTTTGGGCAATAATCCACTACTTATTTTACAAATTTGCTTTTCGTGCAATGATATGGGCGGATAAAGTAAATATTCAATCAGTAACGGGGGCATCCCCTACTTAGATTTCTTAGCTTCCTCCGAATTCTAGAAGTGAATGAACCCTTCCTTATGAATCATGTTACACTGTATTTAATCTAACAAAAAATACTACCCAACTAGGGTTGATTGGAATAGGAGTGAAGATGATTGGACTTAAAAGAAAAGAAGCTATATCATCAAATTCATCCTTTGAAATTATTAACAGACTGGATTACTGGTGGAATTTCTCTTTATTTATTATGGTTTCATCAGCTTACAACAGCTCTTCTCGTAATGTTTATTCCATCGATTGTAGTATCTATTATGATTGTTAAGTATGGCAATCTTGAAAAAATTAAAAAGTCCACTTTCGGGAACTATATGAAAAGAACGATGATAACGTGGATGGAAATAGTGCGTTTAGCCGGCTTTGTAATAATGATTATAGGAGCTTGGCTTCATATTATTTGGTTGATTATATTTGGACTTTTAATCATCCTCTTTGGTTGGATACAGGGGAGAGTGACACAGTAACTTGCTTATAAGTTTCTCTCGTTAATGCTTCAAATAATATGAAATGGATCATTGCCTTACATATTATTGACGATCGCCCATGTAAATCAATCTAGCTTCCATCTACTCTAATTCATCAAACGTTAGATCAGCCTACATGAAGATTCGCTTCAGTTATAACACCAAAAAAGAACATCAAACTCATTTACAATTTGATGTTCATAATTAGTATTTTTATATTTTCCTTTACTTTATGCAAACAAGTGACTTTACAATAAATCACACTATCGTTGCTAACACTGCTTTTTGCCCGTGCAGGCGATTTTCAGCTTGATCAAATACGACAGAGTTCTCTCCGTCAATTACTTCATCCGTTACTTCTTCTCCCCGCTTCGCTGGTAAACAATGCATAAATAAATAATCATCTTTTGCTTGTTGAACGAGTGTTTCATTTACTTGAAAATCTTTAAACGCCCGGGTGCGGACAGAGCTTTCTGTTTCCATGCCCATACTCGTCCAGACGTCTGTATAGACCATGTCTGCATCTTTGACTGCACTTTCTGGATCGTAACTTTGCTCAATGACGACACCGGTTGATTTTGCCATTTCACGTGCTTTTTCCAAAAAGGCTGGTTTTACTTCATAACCTTTCGGAACTGCTACATGACAATCGATGCCCATCATAGCACACCCCATAAGCAATGATTGACTCATATTATTGCCATCTCCAACAAAGGCAAGCTTTAGCCCTTTAAAACTACCTTTTTTCTCATAAATCGTCATCAAATCAGCGAGCACTTGACATGGATGAGCATCATCCGTCAACCCATTGATAACAGGCACACTAGCATTTTCGGCTAATTCCTCTACAATGTCATGGCCAAATGTGCGGATCATAATCACGTCTACATAACGGGATAACGTTTTGGCCGTATCTGAAATGGTCTCTCCATTGCCTAGCTGCATATCATTTTTACTTAAAAATTGGGCCATACCACCTAATTGGAACATACCCGTTTCAAAAGAGACCCGCGTCCTTGTAGAAGATTTTTCAAAAATCATCGCCATCGTTTTTCCTTCTAAATAACGATGAGATTCTCCTAGTTTTTGTTTATTTTTCAATTGAATGGCAAACTTAATTAATTCCATCAATTCTTCTGCCGTAAAATCGTCCATCTGCAAAAAATCTTTTCCTTGTAATTTATTCATCATTTGTTTTTTCACCACCGGGGGATGTATCATTTTAAAATCACTTCTTTCTCATTATTTATTTGATAATGTTGAATGGCTTTTACATTAAGCTCATTATCTGACATCATAGAAAATGCGCGCACCGTCTCTTCAGCACTCATGACGATTACTTGATTCGTCAATGCAAGTTCTCTTAATGCTTGATTCGTTTCTTGGTTGAATAATGCCAATGCTTTATTTGATTGAAGCCATTTTATTGTCTCTTCTGTGGACATGTCTTCCACTAATTCGATACCTAATTCCTTGAATCTTTCCGTTACATGGATAAAATATGGATCCTTCGATTTTATTAAAATTTCCTTGTCGTTTTTCATAAATGCTTCTGCAAAGGTTTCGTTCCAAATAAATGCTTTTTTTAAACTATCGGAAAATTTATCAGCTATGGAAATAACTTCACCAGTTGATTTCATTTCCGGTACTAGTAATGGATCAACACCTGGTAATTTATTATTAGAAAACACTGGTGCCTTTACGGTATAGAAGTCATTTTCTGCAAGCAATCCAAACGTATCATATACCACTTCATCCAATAAGGCTGCAGTTGCTAGTTCAATCATGTTCACATTTGTCACTTTACTGACAATAGGGACTGTTCTTGAAGCGCGTGGATTTACTTCCAGTACAAACAGTGAATCTTTATAAATGACAAATTGAATATTAAAAATCCCTTTAAAGTCCATACCTTTGGCGATACTTTCCGAATAGGCTACAATTTCAGACTTATTCGCTTCCGAAAGTGATATCGGTGGCGTTATTGCCATACTGTCTCCTGAATGTACACCGGCTTTTTCCACATGCTCGAAAATAGCAGGAATGACAATGTTGTTACCGTCTGTCACCACATCCACTTCTACTTCTTTTCCTGGGTAATAAGCATCTAATAATATTGGATAAGATACGGTAGCAATTTGAGCTTCCAAATAATTTCGTAGAGCCATTTCATCCTCGAGAATTGCCATCCCTTGGCCACCGATGACATAAGAAGGACGAATCAAGACTGGGTATCCAATCTTAGCTGCTTTTTCATACACATCGATTTCAGAGTAGGCTGTCAATCCTGGAATATGTGCAACGCCAACTTGATTCATATACTCATAGAACCGATCACGGTCTTCTAACATATCAATTGTATCCATATTAGATCCAAGCATTTGGACCCCAGCAGCTTCTAATTCATTAGCTAGATTGATAGCAGTCTGACCTCCGAACTGAACGATGACGCGATTCGTATTTTCTTTTTCTAAAACATATAGCACATCTTCTGCAGTCACCGGTTCAAAATATAATTTATCTGCCAATGAATAATCTGTACTTACTGTTGCCGGGTTATTATTCATTAAAATGGTTTCATATCCTGCTTTTTGTAATGCTTGAATTCCTTGCACCGAGCAATAATCAAATTCAATACCTTGCCCAATTCGAATAGGTCCGGAGCCGACAATCAATACCTTTTTAGCAGCTGTTTCCTTATAAGAACTGTTACCTTGTTTCCAAGTAGCATAATAATAAGCAGCCTTTTCATCAGAGCTAGATTGATATCCTTTAATAGCTTCATATACAGGCTGAATCGAAAATTGTTGTAACTTTTCTTGCACCGCTTTTGTATCTACTTCCCAAAGTTCCGCAAGCTGCCTGTTTGTAAAGCCATATTGTTTAAAAAGCAGCAAATTATCTTCCGAGATAACGTCTAATGAGAGTAATGCGGCCAAGTTCCTCAATGATACAAGCTGCTTGATTTCTCCTAAAAAGAAATAATCAATATTAGTTAAATCATATAGACTTTCTACTGAAAAACCACGTTCAAAACTTTCTGTGACAGCAAAGAATCTGCGATCATCGGGTTGTGTTAACAATTGCTTTAATTGATCATCAGTGAGACTCTGAACACTAGGCAAACTTAGACCATTAAGGGGGAGTTCCAGTGAGCGGATTGCCTTTTGCAGTCCAGCGGCAACTGTTTTTTCTACCGCCATCACTTCCCCTGTTGCTTTCATCTGAGTACCAAGCGTTCTATCAGCATCGGTCAATTTATCAAATGGCCAAGCTGGGAATTTCACAACTTTATAATCGAATTTCGGCTCAAAGGTTGCGAGTGTTTCTTCAGCTCCTGCGTGGTACACTTCATCTAAATGATAACCTAGCCCTAATTTGGCAGCTATTTTAGCAATTGGATAGCCTGTAGCCTTGGATGCAAGTGCACTCGATCTGGAAACCCTAGGATTAACTTCAATGACACGATATTCATTCGTTTTCGGATGATAAGCTAACTGTACATTACAGGCGCCAATAATTCCGAGTTCGCGAACAATCGTTAATGAAGCATCTTTCAACATGTGAATAGCATGTGCTTCAAGTGTTTGAATCGGCGCAACGACAATAGAGTCACCAGTATGCACCCCTACTGGATCAATATTTTCCATGTGACACACACTGACTGCTTGCTTTTTCGCGTCACAAACCACTTCAAATTCAATCTCTTTCCAGCCTGCAATACTTTTTTCAATTAAACATTGATGTATTGGGCTGGCACGTAATCCACTCGTGACAAATTGTATGAATTCTTCGTTTGTTTTTGCAATACCACCGCCGGAACCACCTAACGTATAGGCAGGACGGATAATAATTGGCAAATCAACCTTTTCTAGAAAGTCTATGGCATCATCCATATTCTCGATGATTCTGCTCTCTGGTATTGGTTGCTCCATTTCATGCATTAAAGAGCGGAATTTCTCCCTGTCCTCTCCATTCATAATTGCTTCTATAGGGGTTCCTAACACTTTTACATCATATTGTTGTAGAATGCCCTTCTCCTGTAATGTAAAAGCTAAATTTAATCCCGTTTGACCACTAACAGTTGCGAGCATACCGTCTGGGCGTTCTTTTTGAATGATTTTAGTTACACTTTCTGATGTAAGTGGTTCAAAATATACTTTATCGGCTACTTTATCATCTGTCATAATGGTTGCTGGATTATTATTTAATAAAATAACTTCCGTTCCTTCTTCTTTTAGGGTCAAACAAGCTTGGGTGCCAGCATAATCAAATTCAGCAGCCTGCCCAATCACAATCGGCCCCGAGCCTATGACCAACACTTTTTTTATCTCTTTATCTTTTGGCATCCAAGTTGCCTCCCTTTGTCATCATTTTAAAACATCTTTCATTAATGCAACCGCTTGATCAATATCTGTTTTTGATATTGTTAATGGCGGTAGCAACCGTACCACGTTTTCTCCTGCTGCCAGTACAATTAAACCATTTTTCAGCAATTCTTTAACTATACTTAAGGCATTAGCGTTTATTTCGATACCTACCATCAATCCCTTTTGGCGAATATCTATCACACTTTCAAGAGGAGCAATATGCGCATTTAATGCTTCTGACAAATATTTTGCTGATGTATTTATTTGTTCTAAAAATGTGTCATTAAAAATCACATCACATACAGCAGATGCTGCAGCCATTGCAAGAGGATTGCCTCCAAAAGTGGAACCATGTGTACCTGGGCCAAAATGTTCGACCAACTTTTCTTTCGCAGCCATCGCACCGACTGGCACTCCATTCCCAAGTCCTTTTGCCAAAGTGAAAATATCTGGTTCTATGTCGTAATGCTCAAAGGCGAATTTTTTTCCGGTACGACCCATGCCGGTTTGGATTTCATCTATTATTAATAAAATGTCCTTCTCTTCGCAAAATGTACTGAGGCTTTGAATAAATGCAGTGTTTCCAGGATTTACACCGCCTTCACCTTGCACCATTTCTATCATTACGGCTGCAGTGTCTTTATCAGCTAATGCTTTTACAGATTCCAAATCATTATATGTTGCATAAGCAAACCCTGGGAGCATTGCACCAAATCCAGTTCGAACCTTTTCCTGACCAGTCGCAGCCATTGTGGCAAAAGTCCGACCGTGAAACGACTTTCCAAAAGTAATGATTTTATCCTTCCCGGTTGCTTTTCTGGCTAGTTTTATTGCTGCTTCATTTGCCTCCGCACCACTATTTGCAAAAAACACTGCCGATGCTGGGCTGTTAGCAGTAATCTTTTCCGCGACTTCCTCTTGCAAAGGAATAGGGTATAGATTGGATAAATGCCAATACTTTTTCAATTGTTCTTCGACTGCAGATTCTACTGCGGGGTGACGATGCCCCAAATTATTAACACCGATACCGGCTCCAAAGTCTATATAAGATTTTCCTGCTATATCTTTGATGATCACACCTTCTGCACTCTCTACAGTAAGATCAAAACGGCCATACGTTGGAAATAATCCCAACATTCTTCAACTCCTTTGTGTACTATAACGATTTATGCGCGTAGGCTTTTTCTTGATGGCAAATAACAGTTCCTGCAAGTGTTTTTTCATCTTTCATTTCGGAATCTTTGCCATTCACAATCATCACTTCCTGCACATTTCCTTGCAGCCCTTTCATTGCTGCCTTCACTTTCGGGATCATGCCACCATAAATCGTTCCATCTTCCATCATGGTGTAGATTTCCTCTGTTGTAACTGTTTCTATTAGTTCTCCATCTTTTAAAATACCTGGTACATCTGTAACGATAACGAGTTGCTTTGCATGCAATGCAGAGGCTACTGCACCAGCTGCAGTATCTGCATTTACATTCAATCGTTTATTATCTTTATTAATCGCAACTGGAGAAATGACCGGTACGATATTTTCTTCGAGTAAATGTTCCATCACTGTTGTATCGATAGCAACTAATTGCCCTACTTGACCGTATTTTTGTTCATCTACAGCTTCAGCTTGGAGTAAATAACCATCTGAACCAGATAAACCGACAGCCTGGATATGGTGTGCATTAAATTTCCGGGTTAATGCAGGATTCACTTGACCTGTAAGCACCATTTCAACAACATCCATCATTTCATCAGTTGTTTTACGTAATCCATCGATAAAGGTATAAGAAATATTCAGTTCGTTTAACAGTTTTTCAATTGCTGGACCGCCACCATGAACAATCACCGGCTTTTTTCCGCTCTGTTGTAAAGCACGAATGTTTTGAAAAAAGTTTTTAGACAAATCATCTACTGAACTACCACCACATTTAAATACAATAATCTCTTCTTCCAACCTGCTCTTCCTTTCATGTACGGTAGCTGGCATTGATTCGTACATAATCGTACGTTAAGTCACAGCCCCATGCTTTTCCCGAACCGTTTCCTATATTTAAATCAACATATATATTGATTGTTTCATTTTGTAAATATGCTTTTGCTTCTTCCTCTGAAAATTCAACTGGTTCGCTTTTTTGTAAAAGAGGCAGCGAACCGATCGACATATCGATATTTTGTGGATCAATCGTTTCTCCACTATAACCGACTGCTACAATAAATCTTCCCCAGTTAGCATCTGATCCAAAAATAGCCGTTTTTACCAAAGAGGAAGCTGTAATAGTTTTAGCAACTTTTCGTGCTGCTAAATCTGATTCTGCCCCTGATACTTCAACTTCAATCAGCTTTGTTGCCCCTTCTCCGTCACGTGCAATTGCTTGGGATAAACCTTGGGATACACTTTTCATAAGCTCCACAAATTTCTCCCATTCCGGATGACCCGGAGTCAGTGAATGATTGCCAGCTAGTTCACTAGCCATTGTAATGACCATATCATTCGTAGATGTATCTCCGTCGACTGTAATACAATTAAATGTTTCATCTACAGATTCTTTAAGTGCCAACTGTAACATATCTGCTTCAATCACAGCGTCCGTTGTTAAAAAACCAAGCATTGTGCCCATATTCGGTTCAATCATGCCAGAACCTTTGGCGACACCTGCCATTGTTACAGTTTCACCATCAATTTCCGTTTCACAACAAACGGATTTGCTAAATGTATCTGTCGTTAGAATAGATTCTGCAAATGCATCTGCTTCCATTTTTGTTTGGCCTAATTTTAATTTTTCAATATGCGGTACAATTTTATCCATTGGCATTGGAATGCCGATAACTCCTGTAGAGGCTACAGCTACGTCGTTTTCTTGAACGCCTAACTTATTAGCTGTTACCTCTCGCATTTTATATGCATCCTGCATTCCTTGTTCACCCATACATGCATTTGCATTACCACTATTCACAATAATTGCCTGCAACTGCTGCCCTTCTTCTATACTTTCCTTCGTTACATAAATAGGGGCTGCTTTAACTTGGTTCATTGTGTATACAGCCGCTGCCTGTGCAGGTTGTTCACAATAAATCACACCGAGATCATTACGTTTTCTTTTCACTCCGGAATGTAGACCTGCTGCGTGGAATCCTTTTGGCGTTACAAGTGTCCCCGCAGCTTGTGTTTTTGTCTTTTCTATATTTTTCATTACACTTATAACTCCTCTCCTATGGGAAATTAGGCATAAAATCGAGCCCTGTTTCTTCATCAAGACCAAGCATTTTGTTCATATTTTGTATTGCCTGACCTGAAGCACCTTTTACTAAATTGTCAATCACGGATACAACGGTGACCCTATTCGTTCTCTCATCAAAAGTAACACCGATGTCACAGAAATTTGAACCAGACACTTCTTTTGTTCCTGGGAATTGACCTTCTTTTCGTATACGGACAAAGAAATCATCTTGATAACTCGTTTCAAATAAATCCATTAATTGTTTCACAGATGTTTCATTCTTTACTTGGCCGTAGATAGTCGACATAATTCCTCTCGTCATCGGCACTAAATGGGTTGTGAAAGTAACTGGACCTGTTGAAGGTCTCCAGCCTTTTAGCTTCTCTTCCACTTCCGGTGTGTGCTGATGTTGGTTTACTTTATATACTTTTAAATTATCGTTCGTTTCAGAAAAGTGTGTTGCTGGCGATAATCCTTTACCGGCACCACTTACTCCTGTTTTTGCATCGATAATAATATTTTTTTCATCAATTATATCTTCTTTAATCAATGGTGCTAACCCTAATAATGCTGATGTGGGGTAGCATCCGGGATTGGCTATTAAACTGGCTTCGGCTAAATCCACATCGATCCATTCGGTTAGTCCATACACTCGGGAATCTAGCAAATCTTGATCAGCAGCCTCAATGCCATACCATTTTTCATATGCTTTCTGATCATTGATTCGATAATCACCCGATAAATCAATCACCTTTACACCACGTTTTAAAAACTGTGGAGCTAGCTTCATTGCAACTCCTGATGGTGTAGCAGTAAATACAATATCCACTTCTTTAGAAATCTTGTCGATATCGACTGACTGCAATGGCTGATTTGCAAGTCCCTGCATATGAGGATACACATCACTTAATGCTTCCCCATGCGAGCTTGTTGCGTGAACAGAGTGAATAGATACATGCGGATGCCGGCGCAAAATACTAACTAATTCTGCCCCTCCGTAGCCAGTAGCTCCTATAATTGCTGCTTTCATGTTATCCACTCCTAAAATGTAATACAATCTATTATAAACTGCATAAAAATAAAGTCAAGGGTATATTTATAAATTAATAGAAAACTTTTAAATTAAAACGGTTATATTAGATAAAACCAAGCCTTTCATGAAATAAGCATCAAAATATTTATATGGTAATTATCTAATTAAAAATGGCAATTTCCTCTTCAGAAAGGATGAACAGTATATATAGCACGTCACTTTTCTTAAAATGCTTAGTCTCTTTTTTTCTATAAACAGTTTTATTCATGTTTATACATATTAAATGCATAAAAATACGTACTGATTATACAATCGTCATGTTTTTAGTAATTTGTTTTCATCCGTTGTAGTCTATTGTTTAAATAGTATTCATGGCAATTAGACTGTTAATAAGATATTCTAATAGTAAAGGGTTAAATATAGATAGGTAGGCAGGTCAACTTCATAGGTCAAAAAAACATGTAAAATCCGAACATTAAGTTTGAGAATGGCTTTCACTACAGGCGGTCGCTTTCCGCGGGCACGGCCT
>DATGUH010000140.1:0-16717 GCA_035301445.1 Pseudogracilibacillus sp.
CTATTAAATCTGCATGCGCATTATTTCGTTGTAGGCGTCGAGTGCCTTTTGCTGAACTTCGACAGCTGTTTCTATTTTAATATTTGCTTTTTGAGCACTAATCATAACATCGTGGAGGTTATCAATTTTGCCTTCCGCCAATAACGTTGCCTTCACATCCGATTCATTTTCTTGTTTACTAACATCATTAATTGCTTCTTTTAAAACATTGCTAAATGATTGTTTCGGTTGTTTAGACACTGTGACATTGTGATTATTTTGCTGTATAGGATTTAGATTGGTTACAGTTCCCAACTCTACTGCCATTTAATAAGACTTCCCTTCTACTAAACTATTTTCCAATTTCTAATGCCTTTAAAAGCATGTCTTTTGTTGTGTTAAGTGAGGTAATATTGGCTTCATACGACCTGCTTGCCCCCATCATATCCGTCATTTCCTTAAGCGGATCCACATTGGGATAATCAACAAAGCCTTCTTCATCGGCATCAGGATGCTCTGGTTCATATACAGATCGAAATGGTTCTGTATCATCCACTATTTGAGATGCCCTCACTCCTGTAGCAGAAGAGGATTCACCATATCTAGCTTTATGTAAATAACTTTTAAAAGAGCTTCCGTTTGGTTCCAAAGCAACCATTTTACGACGATATGGTTCAAATTCGCCATTTTCATTTACCCTTGCCCTAGTACTATTCGCATTAGCAATATTGCTTGAAGTTACATCCATTCTTAAACGTTGAGCAGTAAGTGCACTAGCATTCGCATTAAACGCATTAAATACTGACATAGCTATTACCCTCCTTTAATTGCTGTTTTAATCATATTAAATTTATTATTTAATTGATCTGTCATACTTCGATAATAAATTTCATTCTTTGCCAAATCAGACATTTCTTTATCTATATCAACATTATTACCATTATGGTTATAGGATGTACCTTTTTTTGCATGAATAGGAAATTGCTCTTCTGAGGAAAACGACAAATGTTTTGGTCTTGTCCTTTTCGCTTCTAACTGACTTTCTGCTTGGGATAAAGCCGATTTAAAAGATGTATCTTTTGCCTTATAATTCGGTGTATCCACATTTGAAATATTATTTGATATTAATTCATTGCGTTTGGCACCATAATCCAAGGCGGTTGTCATTGTACCAATTGCCTGGTCCAAATAAGCCATATCTAATTCACCTCTATATCTAATCGTATCATTAAGAAATATTAATATCATGTAACAATTTTTTGTCTAATAAAGTCTAACTTATTACTTATATATCATAACAAAAAATTCGCTTGAATCCTATTAACTAGATAATAATATATAGAATTGTCATTAATTGAGATGTTAGACTCATTTTATCATTAATTTATTAATTTTACTTAAACAAATTGTGACAAGTTTTTTACATGACACCATCCATCGTAACAAAAAAACAGCTGTATGAACAGCTGTTTTTTTGTATATATTGATTTATGGTTATTTTGTACGAAGTTTTTCTAATTCATTTAAGAATTTTTCATTTAATACTTTAATAAATGTACCCTTCATACCTAGTGATCTGGAATCAATAACTCCTGCACTTTCTAATTTCCTTAGTGCATTCACTATGACAGAGCGAGTAATACCGACGCGATCTGCTACTTTTGATGCTACCAATAATCCTTCTGTACCATCTAATTCATCAAAGATATGTTCAATTGCTTCAAGTTCACTAAAGGACAATGAATTAATTGCCATTTGGACAACAGCTTTGCTTCTTGCTTCCATTTCAATTTCTTCTGCTTTTCCTTGCAAAATTTCCATACCAACTACTGTTGCACCATATTCCGCTAATATTAAATCATCGTCATTGAAACTATCCACTAATCGTCCCAAAATCAATGTGCCCAATCTTTCACCGCCACCAATAATCGGAACAATAGTTGTTAAGCCATCGCGAAAAAGATCACGATTTTCATAAGGGAATACACTGTTAACACTTTCTGTATCTATATTTGCAGTAGTTTCCTGAATAGATAAGAGTGATCTCGTGTATTCTTCTGGGAATCGACGATTTTCAAGCATTGATTTCATTCGATCATTCTCAATTTCTTGATGAATCGCTACACCAAGTAACTTACCACGTCTACTTAAAATAAAAGTATTTCCATTAATAACTTCAGACAATGTTTTAGAAACATCATTGAAATTCACTGGTTTTCCTGCTGATTTTTGCAATAAAGCATTAATTTTTCTAGTATGTTCTAATAAGCTCATTTTTTATTTCCTCCATACAGTCGTATCATTTTGTTAAACTTGTCAAAAACAGACTGAACATTCATTCACTTTTTTAATTACAAAATAAACTGAGTCAAGTTTTTATCTGCTACAATGTTCTTTAGCTTTTCATCAACATAAGAAGTTGTGATTTCAACCGTACCCATTTGAATATCTGGTGCTTCAAACGATAAATCTTCGAGTAGCTTTTCTAAAATCGTGTGTAATCTTCTAGCCCCAATGTTATCTGTGTCTTGGTTTACTTGAAAGGCAATTTCTGCAATCCTCTTTACAGCATCCTCTTTAAATTCCACTTTTATACCTTCTGTTTCTAAAAGTGCTGTATATTGCTTCAATAATGCATTAGAAGGTTCTGTTAGAATTTTGATAAAGTCATCTACTTCTAATTTATCAAATTCTACCCTTACAGGAAATCGTCCTTGTAATTCCGGAATTAAGTCAGATGGTTTCGCCATATGGAAAGCACCTGCAGCAAAAAATAAAATATGATCAGTCTTTACAGCACCATATTTCGTCATCACCGTCGAACCTTCTACTATCGGTAAAATATCACGCTGGACACCCTCTCTTGAGACATTTCCAGACTCTTGACCTTTACCAGCCACTTTATCAATTTCATCAATAAAGACTATTCCCGTTTGTTCCGCACGATAAACTGCTTCTTGCTGAGCTTCATCCATGTCAATCATTTTTTGGGCTTCTTGCTGTATAAGTACTTTACGTGCTTCTTTAACAGGAAGTTTACGCTTTTTTTTCTTAGAAGGCATTAATTGACTGAAAGCATCTTGCATATTCATTCCCATTTGTTCCATACCAGAACCTTGGAGCATATCAAACATGGAAGGGGCTTGTTCTTCAATTTCTACTTGAACAACCTTATCTTCTAATTCTCCCATTTCAAGCAGTTTAGAAATGTTTTTTCTTTTATCCGCAATTCCTTCATCTTGTTCCTGTTTATCAGAATCATCTTCATCTTCATCCACATTAGGAAATAGCATTTCAAAAGGATTTTTAACAGATTTCTCTTTTTTCATTTCTGGTACTAGTAATTTCACAATTCTTTTATTTGCTTCTTCCGTTGCCTTGCCTTCTACTTCTTTCATTTTTTCTTCTTTTACTATACGTAATGACATTTCAACGAGATCTCTAATCATTGATTCAACATCACGACCAACGTAACCTACTTCCGTAAACTTCGTCGCTTCAACCTTAATAAATGGTGCCTGAACAAGCTTTGCTAAACGACGGGCAATTTCTGTTTTTCCGACACCTGTTGCACCAATCATCAAAATATTTTTCGGTACAATTTCTTCTTTTATAGAGTCCTCTAATAATGTTCTGCGATATCGATTTCTTAAAGCAACTGCTACCGATCGCTTGGCAGCATTTTGCCCAATAATATAACGATCTAGCAATTCTAATATTTTTTTAGGCGTATAGTTTACTTCCATCTATGCATGCAACTCCTTTCATCCATCATTCTAAGACTTCTGTTACAATTTGATCATTTGTAAACACACAAATATCGCCGGCTATTGTTAACGCTGCTTCTGCAATTTCTTTTGCAGACAACCCAGTCGCATAGTCCTTCAATGCCCGGCCGGCACTTAAAGCATAATTACCACCAGAACCGATTGCTAATATACCATCATCTGGCTCAATTACTTCTCCTGTACCTGAAACGAGAAGTAAACTATCTCGATTCATCACAATCAGCATCGCTTCTAATTGTCGCAACATTTTATCACTTCGCCATTCCTTAGCGAGTTCGACAGCTGCACGCATTAAATTACCGTTGTATTCCTCGAGTTTTCCTTCAAACTTTTCAAATAAAGTAAATGCATCAGCAACTGAACCCGCAAAGCCAGCTATTACTTCACCTTTAAACAATGTGCGTACTTTTCTTGCTTTTTGTTTCATAATAACTGCATTGCCAAGTGTTACTTGACCATCACCACACATTGCCGCTTGCCCATTATGCTGTATAGCAAATATTGTTGTCGCGTGCATGTCTTGGTTCATTTTAAACCCACTCCTTTTACTTACGTTTTAATCACTTCTCGCCCTTGGATGAGCGTTCAAATAAACATTTCGCAAGCGATCCTTTGTAACATGGGTATATATTTGTGTTGATGACAAATTTTCATGTCCCAGTAGTTCTTGAACTGTCCGAAGATCTGCCCCCTCATTTAATAAATGGGTTGCAAACGTGTGACGCAGCTTATGTGGGTGGATATTGGCAGTCAAATATGTTTTTTTAATCATTGATTCAAAAATATAATAAATCCCACGTGTTGTAAGTGGATTACCTCTATTATTTAAAAACATACCATTTACTGATTGTTTATCTTTCAACAATTGTTCACGCCCATTTTTCATATAACATTCGAGCGCTTGTTGTGCATATTCACCAAATGGAATATACCTTTCTTTTCTACCCTTTCCAGTCACTTTTAATACACTAAGTTGAAAATCAATATCTTGTATTTGTAAAGCTGCTGCCTCACTAACTCTCAAACCAGTCGCATAAAATGTTTCTAATAATGCTTGGTTCCGCTGCCCAAGCGGTGTTGAAATATCGTTAACTTTAAAAAGCTCTTTCAGTTCATTTTCATAAAAAAATTCTGGAATGTATTGATCTTGTTTAGGTAGCGATATATGAAGAAATGGGTTCTGATGAATGAATCGTCTCGTTTCCATGAAAGCATAAAAAGAACGTAAACACGATAATGTTCGTGATACCGATGTTCTTTTTAGTTTCCGATCATACAATTCAGTTAAAAATATACGCACTACCCGATAATCTACATCTTCTAAGGTTGTTATTTGTTCCTTTTCCAAAAAATCAAGGAATAACTTTAAATCATGTTTGTAAAAAGTAATTGTGAATGCTGAGTAATGTCTTTCCACCTCTAAATACTCTAAAAACTGTTCACATTTCATGCGAAAATCTTCAGACATTTTCTCACCTACTTGAATCTTAAGAACGCTTATATCATAACATATTGATATTTTTACATCAAAAATTTAACGCAATTATACTAAAATTCTGAATAGTACTCGAAAAAAATACTGTTTGAATATTGTGTATCGTTGCACAATATCCAAACAGTTATTTTACTTATTATTATGCAGATAGTCAAATTAAATTGCTTGTAGACTCGTCATGTCTGTGCCTCTTCTTTATAATCACAATTACTGCATTTAATTTGCACTTGTTTTTTAGTTCTCTTTTCAACTAAGAACTCATCACATTTCGGACAATTTCTCCCCACTGGTTTATCCCAGGAGACAAATTCACAATCAGGATATCTTTCGCATCCGAAAAAGACTCGATTCTTTTTTGATTTTCTTTCAACAATTTCACCCTGTTTACATGTTGGACATGTAACCCCAATCTTTTTTAAAATTGGTTTTGTATTACGACAGTCTGGAAAATTGGAGCAGGCCATAAATTTACCATAACGCCCCATTTTTATAACCATCGGATTACCACACTTTTCACAATCAATCCCTGCCGGTTCATCTTTAATTTCAATGGATTCCATTTCTTTTTCCGCTTTTTCAAGACGTGGTCTGAAATCTTGATAAAAGTCATCGATGATTTTAACCCATTCAACATTTCCTTCTTCAATTTGGTCAAGGTCTTCTTCCATCTTAACCGTAAAATCAACACTTGTAATTTCCGGGAAATATTCTTGAATCATTTCATGGACAATATCGCCCAGTTCTGTAGGGACAAATCTTTTTTTATCCAAACTGACATAACCCCGACGGATGATAGTTTCCAATGTTGGAGCATAAGTTGACGGGCGCCCTATTCCTTGCTTTTCAAGCACCCCAACAAGGGTCGCCTCTGTGTATCTCGGAGGTGGTTGTGTAAAGTGTTGATTTGGCTTTATATCTTTAGCAGATACTTTTTCGCCTTCTTTTAATTCCGGTAAATAACCTTCATCTTCTTGTTTTTTATTGTCAACACCTTCTACATACACTTTCATAAACCCTTTAAATTTTACTTGAGATCCATTAGCACGAAACTCTATACCGTTATTTGATAAATGGGCAGTTACTGTATCCATGATTGCGGGTGCCATTTGACTCGCAAGAAAACGTTCGTAAATCAATTTGTACAATTTGAATTGATCATTGGATAAAATACCTTTTAAAGATTTTGGATCTCGCATCACGGAAGTAGGCCGAACAGCCTCATGGGCATCTTGTGCGCCTTCTTGATTTTTGTTTTTCTTCTTTGCACCTAAATATTCTTTTCCGTAATGATCCGTTATATAAGAGGAAGCCTCCGCTTTGGCTGTTTCTGAGATTCTAGTAGAATCCGTTCTCATATAAGTAATTAAACCTGTAATACCACCGGCTTGCTTTCCGAGGTCAATACCTTCGTATAATTGCTGAGCAACCATCATAGTTTTTCTTGCACGGAAATTTAACTTTCTGGCTGCTTCCTGTTGTAATGAAGAAGTAATAAAAGGTTTGGCTGGATTTCGTTTTCGTTCTCTTTTATTCACTTTATCAATCGTGAACTGTTCTTCTGTTAATTGATCAATAATTTCTTTGACACTTTTTTCATTTTTTAATTCTTTTTTCTTGCCTTTTATGCCGTAGAACTTCCCCTGGAATGTATCTTTTCCTTTAAGAAATTGAGCATTGATGGACCAGTATTCTTCTGGCTTAAAGTTCTTAATCTCTTTTTCGCGTTCAATAATCATCTTCAACGCTACTGATTGTACCCGTCCGGCACTTAATCCTTTTTTAATTTTCTTCCATAATATAGGGCTAATATTATATCCAACTAAACGATCAAGAATTCTCCTTGCTTGTTGCGCATCTACAAGATCATGATCAATTTTTCGCGGATTTTTAAAAGATTCTTTGATTGCATCTTTTGTAATCTCATTGAATACGACTCGGCAATCCGAAGCTTCGTCAACATTCAACGCATGAGCTAAATGCCATGCAATTGCCTCTCCTTCACGGTCCGGGTCAGCTGCGAGATAGATTTTTTCTGCTTTTTTTGCTTCTTTACGTAATTCTTTTAAAGTTTCGCCTTTTCCTCTTATCGTAATATACTTTGGTTCATAATTCGCATCCACATCAACACCCATACGACTTTTCGGTAAGTCACGTACATGTCCCATGGAAGCTTTTACTTTATATTTTCTACCTAAATAACGTTCTATTGTTTTTGCTTTTGCAGGCGATTCAACAATCACCAGATGACGAGTAGCCATTTTACTGCCTCCTGTATTCTTGAGGTGTTCAAACTGTTTGTTTTAACTATTATAAATAAATGGGAAATCTCCACTTATAGTAAGGAGATAGATTCCGTTTGTCAAATATTGCGCGTTTTAATTCCTGAAATTACACTTGATTTATAGGCCATTCTTCAAGGATATCTGTTGCGCTAATAACCAATTTGGCGCCATCTTGAATCAATCTGTTACAGCCAATTGTTTGTGGAATAATTGGAGATCCAGGAACTGCATAAATATCCTTACCTTGATCTAGGGCCTGGTCAACCGTAATCATTGTACCACTTTTTTCAGCGGCCTCAATGACAAGTGTTCCTTCAGATAATCCACTGATGATTCTATTTCGTTCAGGAAAGTGATGTTTACGCGGCTGAACAATTGGTGGATATTCACTCACTAACAATCCATTTCTAGCAATTCTTCTACATAAATTTGTATGCGCTTTTGGATAAATATGATAAAAACCACTACCTAGTACCGCTATTGTTTTTTCATGATTTTGGACGGTTAGTTCATGCGCATAGCTATCTATACCATATGCAAGACCACTAACAATAATCCATCCCGCTTTAATTAATGGTTTTACGATATGAGATAACTTTTGAAAGGCTTCTTCTGAAGGTTTTCTTGTACCAATAACACTAAGCATATAATTAGATTGCAAGAGTGTTTGATCACCTACAAGATAGAGTACTAATGGTGCATCGGGAATATCTCTTAAACTAACTGGATACGCCTCATCTTCTTGTGTAATGATTGTTATATTATCCTCATCTTTTTTTATTTGATTGATAAAGGAACTATTACGAATTGTTTGATATATAGAGATGGAATGTTTCATTGGGATGTGGAGTAATTGACTGACTTCTGAAGGTGTAGAATTGAAGATGGTTTGGAGTGTTGGATCATAAGCTTGTAATTGATAAATTTTTTGACGGCTAAGCATAGGGATTCGATGTAAAAAAATAAGTCGATCTCGTTTTGTTTGCAAATCATCACTGCCTTTATATGTTTTTAAATAGGAGCCTGAATATCAGGCTCCTTGTTTATTAATGTGTTTTACATTTATCTTTGATACCTTTTTCTTCGAGAAATTCGATTAAAGTTTCACCCATTTTAGCCGGGGATTCTGCAACTTTAATGCCACATTCTCTCATGACTTTTTGTTTAGCAGATGCAGTACCTTCACCACCGGAAATAATGGCACCAGCATGTCCCATTCTTTTACCTTTAGGTGCTGTTGCTCCACCGACAAATCCTGCTACAGGCTTGTCCATATTTTCTTTAATCCACTTAGCTGCTTCCTCTTCGGCTGTACCACCAATTTCACCAATCATCATTACTGCTAAAGTTTCCGGATCTTCATTAAATTCCTTTAACACATCGATGAAATTAGTACCGTTAACAGGGTCTCCTCCTATTCCAACAGCAGTAGTTTGTCCATAACCAGCTTGTGACAGCTGATGAACTGCTTCATATGTCAAAGTACCTGAACGAGAAACAACGCCAATATGGCCTTTTTTATGGATATAACCAGGCATAATACCAATCTTAGATTCATCTGCAGTAATAACTCCTGGACAGTTCGGGCCAATTAAACGTGTTTTCTTGCCTTCCATATAGTTTTTCACTTTAATCATGTCAACTACAGGAATATGTTCTGTAATACAAATAGTCAGATCCATCTCTGCATCTGTTGCTTCCATAATTGCATCTGCAGCAAAACGTGCAGGTACATAAATAATCGAAACAGTAGCGCCTGTTTCTTTTACAGCGTCTTCCAACGTATTGAAAATAGGCACATCTAGTACTGTTTCTCCACCTTTACCAGGCGTAACGCCTCCTACGATCTTTGTGCCATACTTTAACATTTGCTCTGTATGATCCAAACCAGCAGAACCGGTAATACCTTGTACTATTACTTTTGTATCTTTATCTACGTAAATACTCATCCATGAACGTCCTTTCTACATACTAATTTTAATTGTGTTATTATACCATGCCGACGATTTTCTTAGCACCATCACCCATAGAATCTGCTGCAGTGATATTTAGTCCTGATTCATCCAATATCTTTTTACCAAGTTCGACATTCGTACCTTCAAGTCGTACAACTAATGGAATTTCAAGTCCTAACTGTTTTGTAGCCGTAACGATACCTTCCGCAATTGCATCACATTTCATGATACCGCCAAACACGTTAACAAGGATACCTTTAACCTCTGGGTCAGAAAGGATGATTTTGAAAGCTTCAGCTACTTTTTCAGCTGTAGCATCTCCACCAACGTCTAGGAAGTTAGCTGGATTACCACCTTCATATTTAATAATATCCATTGTTGCCATAGCTAGACCAGCACCATTAACCATGCATCCGATATTCCCGTCAAGCTGGATATAACTCAAGTCATATTTAGAAGCTTCAATTTCATTTGCTTCCTCTTCTTCAAGATCACGAAGTTCGAAAATGTCTTGTTGACGGAATAGCGCATTTTCGTCAAAATTCATTTTAGCATCAAGTGCCATTACGTCACCCTCTTTTGTCGTAACAAGTGGGTTAATTTCAACTGTCATACAATCTTTATCGATGAATGTTTTATATAGATTTATAAGTAATTTTGCTACTTTTCCAACGACTTCTTTAGGGAAATTTAGGTTAAATGCCATTCTTCTAGCCTGGAATCCCGTAAGCCCTACAGCTGGATCAATAACTTCTTTAAAAATTTTCTCTGGTGATTCTGCAGCAACTTCTTCAATTTCCATGCCGCCTTCTTCTGATCCCATTAAAACGATACGAGAAATATTACGATCGAGTACAAGTCCGAGGTAATATTCTTGATCAATGTTACATCCTTCTTCAATCAAAAGACGTTTAACTTCTTTTCCTTCCGGGCCTGTCTGATGGGTGACAAGAGTCTTACCCAAGATTTCCTTAGCATACGTATGTACTTCGTCAATGTTTTTTGCTACTTTTACCCCGCCGGCTTTACCACGTCCACCAGCATGAATTTGTGCTTTTACTACGTTGACGTCTCCGCCAAGTTTTTTTGCGTTAGCAACTGCTTCATCAATAGAGTAGGCAACATAACCATTAGGTACGTTAACACCATACTCCCGCAATACGTTTTTTGCTTGATACTCGTGTATATTCATCCTATATGCCTCCGTTTTAAATTTGATTGCACTTCCATTGTAATAAAAACCGCACAATTACACAAAGGATAAACAAAACAATATGCGTTTTACACTTTGCTTTGTTGATCAATTCTGTAAATAAAAGCGAATACCTCTGCTACAGCTTGATACAATTCTTCTGGGATTGTTTCATTAATATTAAGCTCAGAAAGCAATGCCACTAAGGAAGGATCCTCCAATACTGGTATATCATTAGATGCTGCCTTTTGAATAATTTCCTCAGCAATTGTCCCTTTTCCAAGTGCCGTCATTTTAGGAGAACTATCTTTTAACTTATCATAGGAAAGTGCTGCAGCTGTTTTTCGATTTGTTTTCATATGAGAAAATCATACCTTTCCCTATCACGGTTTTCTGTAAGTACATAATTATCCGTTTGTTTATTAGTAGAAGTTGTCCGATCATATAAAGGTTTCCACTGTACAGCAGATAATTGATAGTCTAATTTATCTAAAGAATCCTTCAATGAAGGTATTAAAAGTTCAACCATTGATGGTTCTTTTTGTTCATTGTATATGTTTACAGAAATAATCCGTTTTTGAATTTGCATATCAATCATAGTCTCATTCATTTTTTCCAATTCTAATACAAACAGGATCCGACAGAAATCGGAATCAATGTTCCCGTTTTTATCTTTCTTTCCTTCAAACTGCATGTACACATCTTGATTTAGGGAGAGTTTTTCTCCAGGTAACATAAAGGAAGCTTGCAAAGCATTATTAATTTCTGTAATTGATTGCATTTGCATTCCATTAATAAAATGAAGGAGTGCCGCTTGTGCACGATTCCCTTCCTGTCCCTGTACCATGTTCATAAGCATGGATTTGATAGAAGGATCACTTTTTAAAGCCTGCATCTGATCCGCATTGTCTAAATTCAATTTTAATTCATTTTCATTATTTAAGCCCATTAATTTCATATAGTTTTGTAAGTGAGTCAAAAATTGAGTTGCAATCTGCTGTTGGGTATTGGTTGTTTGTGTTTCGGATGTTTCTACATTAATTGCAGACAAAGATGCGAGTTCACGAAAGGTACTCCCTTTACTGAATAAATCAAGTATTTGAAATAATACCCGTTGTTCATGACTTGATATGTTGCCTTGGTCCACCATTCTTTGTGATGGAATGGATTGTTGAATCATTTGGACGGTTTCTCTAGGTAACATAGGAAAAAGCTCTTTATCTATCATATCTGTAGCCTGCTTCAGTTGCTCTGTGGACAATGAAGCTGTATGAAGCCCAGAAAAAATTATCAGAATTCGATGAGCCATACGCTGAATATTTTCCCCATTTTCCAAAAGCGACTGCATCGTGGAACGAGTCAATTCTACTTCTTGTTGATTTACAGGTACTTTTAACAATGACGAGATATCTTGATTCCTTTGTTGTAGTATTGTTTTGGAGGCAGAATTTTTGGCTAGCGAATTATTATTTACGGCTTGCATCCATTCATTATCAGTAACAGATATATCAAGAAGACCTAGTGATTTTAATCCATTCATTAAATTAGATGATGGTGTTATCGATTGTAATATCCGGCCTGTAAAAGTGTTACTATGACTTGCTTTTGAATGATGCAATAACTTTTCCAACTGATGCAATAATGTTCTTTCTGCTGCTGTCGGTTCTTTTTGTTGTGACAACTCATTATATACTTGATGCATTAAGTTAGATATTGATTCTTGCCGATTCACTTGTAATGCTTTAAAAGTTGCATCTGTTATAGGTAGTTTCAAAGTAATCATATTTTTTATTAATTCTATTGCCTCTGATTTATCGCCCGCCTTCGACAGAAGTGAAACGGCTTGATGAATTTGTTCTTTATTAAATGGAATTTTATCTTGGATGAGTTGTCTGATCATCGTTTGGTTTACTTTATTCGCCTTAAGTCCAAGTTGCTGTAGAATTAACGCTACATCCATATTCGTTATTTTATTAGTTGCATGTTGTTCACCAAGCACTCTTAACTGGACATTGTCCGCTTTTTGTACTTGGAAAAAATATTGTTTTCCGACACTTAAAGACGTCGTTATTTCCGCTATAAGTTTATGATTGCCTATTTGGATGGCTGCTCTATTATTCGGATAAATTTTTGTAATTTTACCTTGAATGATTTGTCCTTCTCGCAAACTTATTGGTTGCTTTTTTTGCTGTACGAATGCGTGACGAACACTTGAAACCATGTTCATTTCATTTCCTCCTCGGACTTTTACATCCCAGATACAGGGGCAAAACTTTTTCGATGAGACGGACAAGGGCCGAATTCTTGCAGTGCTTTTAAATGTGTTTTCGTCCCATAACCTTTGTTTTTTGAAAATTCATATGCCGGGTACTTTGCATCTATCTGTTTCATCAATTGGTCTCTTTTCACCTTAGCAAGAATACTAGCAGCGGCAATGACGAGACTTTTATCATCTCCCTTTATAATTGCCTTTGTCTGTATATCTTGTACATTTAATTTTACTGCATCAATTAATACATCCGTTGGTTTTGGATTCAATCCGATAATTGCTTCTGTCATTGCTAATTTAGTTGCTTCATAGATGTTTACTTGATCTATTCGACTAGCCTCTATAATCGAAATATGATAAGCAATTGCTTCCTTTTTAATTTGTTCAAAATAAAGCTCCCGTTGTGCTTCATTTAACTGTTTAGAATCCGTTAATCCAGGAAGTGAAAAATCTTCTGGTAAAATAACTGCAGCCGCTGTCACTGGCCCTGCAAGTGGACCACGTCCTGCTTCATCTACTCCTGCTAAAATTGTATTTGTATGTTTATATTGTGCATCAAACTGTCTTTTTTCTTCTTGTAGTGCTAATAATGCCTGCTCTTGTTTATATTTCCGTTCATATGAGCGAAGAAGTTGCTGAACACCTTTTCGGCTATCTTTCTGTAACTCAAGAAGCAAATGTTCTTGTACTGGTGATGCTGTGAGCATTGATTTTATCTCTTTAATTGTTCGTTTTGTCATTATGGTATACCTCATTTCTTATATCGGCTCTATGCTATGTAATCTTTAAAAATTTGAGCATACAAATTCACATCTCATACGTTTTTAGGAATCTAACTTGAATGGCTGTAACGTAAGGCGGCGACTCCTGGTCGGCTAAAACCGGTCACGTCAATCACCAACTTCGACACTAGAACGTCCTGTTCGCCTGAGGGAACAGCATAATTAAGGAACACAAGCTAAAACCGCGACGTCACAAGAGCAACGCTTGCGCTAGCACATCGTGTGCTTCGGAAGACCCCACAGTGAGCGATTTTTGATAAATGAAGGAAGGCTAAATTCGCGACGTCACGAGAGCAACGCTTTCATGACCAACGTCCTGCTTCTCGCAAAGCTCGGCGCAATAAACAATGTTGGCCCGAGGCTGAAGCCGTGCCCGCTAAAAAGCGTCCGCCTACAGTGAAAGCCATTCACAAGCGGATATTCTTCCAATAAATCTATTTATGAAATTGACTCAAGTTACTTAAATAATATTTTGTGCTGGTTGTTTTGTTAGTCTATTCATTAATTGCTTGCAAAAATCGTTGTGTGATTTCCATTGGGCGTGTAATGGCACTGCCTACTACTGCAGCATGTACACCCACTTCAAACAAACTCTTTAATTGTTCCGGAGTCCATATACCACCTTCTGCAATCACAGGAACTGAACTGTCCTGAACTATTTTTCGGGTCATGTCTATGTTCGGCTTTATAGTATCCTTTGTATAAGCCGTGTAGCCATGTAATGTAGTGCTGACACAGTCAAATCCTAATTGCGCTGCATTTATCGCTTCTTCATATGTTGCACAATCAGCCATGAATAATTGATCAGCATATTTTTCTCTTATTTCAGGGAATATCTCATCAATTGTTGTACCATCAGGTCGAATGCGAGCTGTTGCATCCAAAGCGATCATATCGACACCTTCATTATATAATGCGTCAATTTCATTCATGGTTGGCGTGATAAACACATCATAGCCATCATAAACACTTTTAATAATGCCGATGATTGGTAAATCAACAGTTTTTTTGATTTCTTGGATATCTTCTACGCTGTTGGCTCGAATCCCACTAGCGCCAGCAAGATCAGCTGCATACGCCATTCTCCCCATGATAAATGGGCTGTGTAACGGTTCTTCTGGTAAAGCTTGACAAGATACGATGAGCTTTCCTTTTATATCATTTAAAAAGTTTACATCCTTTTGCATGCACGTCATCTCCAACTATAAAGATTCAATTAGTATATTTTTGAATGGTTTTATCTATATGTTCTTTTATTATTTCTATTTGTTGTAAATCTTCTCCAGTGACTTCACTCATAGGAGCACGAACGGATCCAATTGTAACCCCTCTTGCCTGAAGCACTTTTTTAATAACATCATACATGTGACCATTCAGACCATTTAACATAACAATAATGTCGTTTATATCTGCTTGAATTTCTTTTGCTTTAGCAAAATCACCACTAGAAACAAATTCATTTGCTTTGATTAATAATTCTGGCATTGATGCATATGTACCACCAATTCCACTATCCGCTCCAATAAGTCTACCTGAAACGAACTGTTCATCTGGTCCGTTAAATATAATAAAATCATCTCCAGCAATACGTCTGAAACGTTCGATATCCATGACAGGCATAGAAGAATTTTTTAATCCAATTACTTTCGGATTTTCGATCATTTCAGTAAATAAATCTGCTGACAAGCTATAACCAGTCGTTTGTGGAATATTATATATAATAAATGGTAATGATGTTGCTTCAATGATACTTGTCCAATAATCTTTAATAGATGGCTCTGGTAATACAAAATAAATTGGTGGAATAGCTGATAATGCATCATAACCAAGTGATTCAGCATACTCTGCCAATAGAACACTATCTCTAGTTGATGGTGCACCTACATGAGCAATTAATGTTAATTTTCCCTTTGCTCTTTCTGCAACATATTTTAATGTACGTTTTCTTTCTTCGATCGTTTGATAAATGCATTCTCCTGAACTGCCACCAACATATAATCCTTTAACTCCTTTTTCATATAAATAATCACATAATTGATGGGTTCTTTCTTCTGAAATGTCACCTTGATCATCATAACAAGCATAAAAAGCCGGGATAATCCCTTTAAATTTTTCTTTTGGCATATAAATTCTCCTTATATTAAAAAATTAAATCCTTTAAAATCATTAGTAAAGTTTACTAGAAATGGTCTCTGCCACTAATTCTTTCGTTTTCTTTGCTTTTTCATGATCTTCAATTGTAATACCCGTACATAGAAGGTCGATGATATACAGTTGTGAAATTTTAGAAACAAGAGACCCGCTATCAAGCGGATTTTCTTTAGCAGATGTGAGTAAAATTATATCGGCAAACTCAGCTAACGGTGATTCGGTATAATTTGTAATCGCAATAACTTTCGCACCATTTTGTTTAGAATTTTCAACGGCATCAATAATATCCTTCGTGCTCCCTGTCAGACTGATTGCAATAATAACGGTTTCATTATCAACGGAATTAGAACGAATCATCTGGTTATGTGAGTCTGTAACCACTTCAATATTTCTCCCAATACGCATCAGCCTATTCTGCATATCAAGACCTGCGATTCCCGAAGAAGAAACGCCATAAACAACAACATTTTTTGCTTGATAGATCATTTGAATTGACTGTTGTAGTTGTTCATCATCGACCAATGCACATGTGTCTTCCACAGTCTGCACCATGTTGTTTTTCACCTTACTAATATACGTCTCGTGTTGGTCACTTTTTTGGTGAGTTGAAAGTTCTCTTGCTAAAGACAACTTAAAATCTTGATAACCTTTGAATCCTAATTTACGACAAAATCGTAAAACGGTTGCTTCTCCTACATGACAACCATTTGCTATTTCTGTTAATGACTTATATAAAATCGCTTCAAAATTATTTGTGATGTAGTGAAAAATTTTATGTTCAGATTTCGTAAACTGATTTTTATTTTGTTCCATGATCATAGATA
>DATGUH010000141.1:0-3676 GCA_035301445.1 Pseudogracilibacillus sp.
ATAAATATCGTAAACATTCGTGTTTAGGAATCTAACTCGAATGGCTGTAACGTAAGGTGGCGACTCCTGGTCGGCTAAAACCGGTCACGTCCTGTGACCAACGCTCGACACTAGAACGTCCTGTTCGTCGCGGGAACAGCACGTGTCCGAAGACCCCACAACGAGCGTATTTTGCGAGTGAGGAGGCTGAGGCCGTGCCCGCGGAAAGCGTCCGCCTGAAGTGAAAGCCATTCTTAAGCAGATATTATTGTTCGGATTTTATATTCTGTTATTGACTTATGGAATTGACTCATATTAAATAAAAAATAGAAATGTGGACGGAATAGGCGGGATGAAATGGTAACTATAAAAGAAGTAGCAAAAAAAAGCGGTGTATCTCCATCAACAGTATCTAGAGTAATTGCGGATAATCCTAGAATTGGGGAGCAAACAAAGAAAAAAGTTCGTAAAATAATGAAGGAATTAGGATATCACCCCAATGTTCATGCTAGAAATCTGGTTGCAAAGTCGACAAAAGCAATTGGGGTTATCATGCCTTCCTCTGCAAATAAGGCACTACAAAATCCTTTTTTTCCCGAAGTATTAAGAGGAATTAGTTCGGAAATTCATAAAGAAAAATATTCCATGATTTTATCAACTGGTGAAACAGAAAAAGAAATATTCGATGAAGTGAAGCGACTAGTCTATGGTAGTTATGTTGATGGCGTTATTTTGCTTTACTCACGGATGAATGACCCAATAACAACTTTTTTAAATGAAGAAAATTTCCCCTTTGTGCTTGTAGGAAAGCCACATGAACATATGGATTCCATCACACATGTGGATAATGACAACTATCTTGCAGGAAAAGAACTGACGAATGTTCTTATTGAACAACAACATAAAAAAATTGCCTTTATCGGTGGAGCAGATGATTTATTCGTAACGATGGACCGTCAAGCCGGGTATGTAGCTGCATTAAAGGAAGCAGGTTTAGAAGTTATCCCTGAATATAAAGTACATACTGAATTTTTAGAGTCCGGCGGAAAATCCGCTGTAGAAAAGTTGATATCTTTAAAAGATAAACCAACAGGTATTATTGTGAGTGATGACTTAATCGGATTAGGTGTACTAGGGATGCTTGGCGAGCATGGATTTCGTGTCCCGCAGGATGTATCACTTGCTAGTTTTAATAATGTGTATTTTTCCGAAATTACAAGTCCCCCATTAACAACAGTTGATATAAACATCTTTGAATTAGGGATTCAATCTGCCAGAGCACTGATAGAAAAAACAATTAATAAAGACGAACCTGCTAAACGAATTATTATTTCTCATTCTATAAAACATCGAAGTTCAGTAGAAAAACTGAACGAATTGTCATTGAATAAAAATAGTAATAGATAATGGGATACTTGGCATATGAACGGGAAGACACCTTGAAATTGGAAACTTAATAAATTGAAGTTGAACAGAACGTAGTAAAGTAAATTTTAAAAATAAGAAGGTACGATATATAGACACTATTAGAAGAGCAAGGAGACAGCAACATGAAAAAAACATGGTGGAAAGAGGCGGTTGCCTATCAGATTTATCCTAGAAGTTTTATGGATTCCAATGGAGATGGGATTGGTGATATACAAGGAATCATATCAAAACTAGATTATTTACAGAACTTAGGAATCGATTGTATTTGGGTTTGCCCTTTTTATCCCTCGCCAAACGATGATAATGGTTATGATATTAGTGATTATCGGGGAATCATGAGTATATTTGGAACAATGGAAGATTTTGATGAACTACTAGAAACTGTGCATGCACGAGGAATGAAGATTATTTTGGATCTTGTCATTAATCATACTTCAGACGAACATCCATGGTTTATTGAATCTCGCTCATCAAAAGATAATCCATATCGGGATTATTATATATGGCATGCAGGTGAAAATGGGCAAGAGCCGAACAATTGGGAATCCATATTTGGTGGATCTGCATGGGAATATGATGAAAAAACAAACGAATATTATATGCATGTTTTTTCAAAGAAACAACCCGATTTAAATTGGGAAAATAAAGAAGTACGACATAGCTTGTATGAGATGGTCAATTGGTGGTTAGATAAGGGGATTGATGGATTCCGTGTTGACGCGATTTCTCATATCAAAAAGACACCTGGATATCCAGACTTACCGAATCCAGAGAACAAACCTTATGTTCCATCATTTGATGGGCATATGAATAGACCAGGAATCCAATCTTTTTTACAAGAATTAAAAGAAGAAACATTCAAGCATTATGACATTATGACGGTTGGAGAAGCGAATGGTGTCAGCGTAGAAGAAGCGGATAATTGGGTTGGTGAAGAGAACGGTGTTTTCAATATGATTTTTCAGTTTGAACACTTGGATTTATGGGGAAAAAGTGCTGTAGGCGGAATTGATCTTCCTCAGTTAAAGAATACATTAACTAAATGGCAAGTAGGACTAGAAAATCGAGGGTGGAATGCATTGTTTTTAGAAAATCATGATCAACCTCGTTCCGTATCAACATGGGGAGATGATACAACATATCGTATTACTTCTGCAAAGAGTTTAGCAACCATGTATTTTCTGATGCAGGGGACCCCATTTATATATCAAGGACAAGAAATAGGGATGACGAATGTTCAATTTGACTCTATTGATGACTATAATGATGTAGCCATTAAAAATATGTATAAAAATGAAAGAGCCAATGGAAAATCGCATCAAGAGATCATGGATGTGATTTGGAAATCAGGTCGAGACAATAGTAGAACACCGATGCAGTGGAATCAATCAGAAAATGCCGGTTTTACTAGCGGCAATCCCTGGATGAAAATAAATCCAAACTATAAAACAATTAACGTAGAAGAATCACTAGCAGACAGTGAATCCATCTATCATTACTACAAAAGACTAATTCGACTTAGAAAAGAATATGAAGTACTTATTTATGGGAAATATGAATTGATATTGCCAAACCATGAAAGTCTATTTGCTTATAAGCGTACATTAAATAATAAACAGATTGTTGTACTTGCGAATCTTTTTGAAGAAAAGACTAATGTGGTATTACCTAAAGAGATGGCAGAAGCGGAAATGAATATCCTGATATCCAACTATTCTGTTGATGCAGAAGGAATATCGGGTGAAATAACATTTAAACCGTTTGAAGCACGTGTGTATGAGGTAATAAGTGGAAGTACATCCTAAGACCTGTTGAGCTGGTAGTTTTCACGTCGTGATCATGGGATTACAACCTGAAGTTCGTTGAGCTAGCACTTTTCACGCCGTAATCATAGAATTACAACCTGAAATTCGTTGAGGCAGCGCATTTCACGTCGTGGTCATGGGATTACAACCTGAAATTCGTTGAGCTAGCAATTTTCACGTCATAATCATGGAGTTACAACCTGAAACTCGTTGAGGCAGCGCATTTCACGTCGTAATCATGGAATTACAACCTGAAACTCGTTGAGGCAGCACTTTTCACGTCGTTATCATGGAATTACAACCTGAAACTCGTTGAACTAGCACTTTTCACGTCGTAACAATAAAATTACAACCCAAATCAGGTAAAAACCAATATATTTATGTTTTGAAGTTTCATACTGTAAAAATCTTAACACAAGCAAAAGACATGTTCGTTATACGTCCTAAAGAAGTTGATCATTCAT
>DATGUH010000142.1:0-21904 GCA_035301445.1 Pseudogracilibacillus sp.
AAACGAGTTATTGCAATAGAAAATGGCATTATAGCAAGAGATGAAAACCAGGGAGATTATGGGTATGAAATTTAGAACAATGAAAAGACATATACGAGAAGGTTTCAAGAATATTTTGAGAAATGGTTGGATGTCAATTGCTTCAATTGGTGCAGTAACTGTTACATTAATTTTAGTTGGCACATTTGTTGCAATCATGCTCAACGTCAACCAAATGGCAAACAAAGTCGAAGAAGATGTTGTGATAAAGGCACTGATTGATTTAACAGCAGAGGATGATGAAATTACTGCACTAGGCGATGAAATAGAAGAAATTAAAGGGGTTGAATCTGTTCAATTTTCCTCGAAAGAAGAAGAGTTAGATAGTTTGATAGCTGGTATGGGTGATCAAGGACAATCTTGGGAATTGATTGAACAGGACAACCCACTAAACCATGCGTATGTAATTCAGGCGGCTGACCCGCAACAAACAGAAACAATTGCTAAACAAATTGAGAAAATGAATGGTGTATACAAGGTAAATTATGGGGAAGAAGTCGTATCCCAGTTATTTAAATTTAATAACTATGCGCGAGCCATTGGCATTGCATTAATCATTGGACTCGTTTTAACAGCTGTATTTTTGATTTCAAATACAATTAAAATCACGATTATGGCTAGACAAACTGAAATTGGGATTATGAAACTAGTAGGAGCAACAAATGGATTTATCCGTTGGCCATTTTTCATCGAAGGATTTTTATTCGGTGTGCTTGGTTCAATTATACCTATTGGACTTATAGCGACCGCCTATTATTATGCTGTTCAAAATATTAGTGGCAAAACAACTTTCCATTTTGTAGACATGCTGCCATTTAATCCGTTTATCTATCAACTTTCAGGTATCATTCTCTTGTTTGGTGCAGTCATTGGAATGCTTGGAAGTGTGATGAGTGTACGTAAATTCTTAAAAGTATAGAGATTAATTTATGGGGAAAGAGAGAGGTTGAAACAATGAAAAAGTCTTTTATTTACTTGGTTACAGTCTTTTGTTTTGCTGGATTCCTCCTTATTGCCAATACTCCGAAGTTAAGTTTTGCTGAATCTGTTCAAGATTATGAAGATGAGATTGAAGACTTGGAGAAAGAACGCAAAGAATTAGAGGAAAAAGAATCCGAAATTAAAGATGAAAAGTCCGAAGTAGAAGAGAAAATGGATAAAAACAAAGAAGAACAGGAATCTGCTGAAGATCAATTAAAAACTATTGAAGAAAAGATTGATAACACAGAATCTAATATTAAAAATACGGAAGAAAGCATTCAAGTAACGAAAGAGAAAATAAATACTTTGAATGAAGAAATCGAAGAATTAAAAGAAGATATTGAAGAATTGGAAGACAGAATAGAAAAGAGAGAAGAACTACTTAAAGACCGACTTCATTCCTTACAGAAGTCGGGAGGTAAAGTACCGTACATATCAGTTGTATTAGGCTCTAAAAGTTTTAGTGAATTAATTTCCAGATCCAGTGCTGTTACATCTATTATGGATCAGGATGAATCAATAGTGAAGGAACATTTTGCAGATAAAGAAGAATTAGAAGAAAAGGAAGAAAAAGTTAAGGCAAATAAGGAAGCAGTAGAAGAAGAGAAAGAAGCACAGGAAGAACAGAAAAGTGAATTAAAAGATTTAAAAGAAAAACTTGACGACCAAAAAGAAGAACAAGAAGAAGTAAAAGCGGAATTAGAAGAAGAGTACGGTGAAATGGAAGAATATAATATGAGTCTCGAAGATGAAAACGAGATTATTAATAACCGTAATGAATCACTTGAAAAAGCGAAAAAACAAGCAGAAGAAGAGATAGAAAAAGAGAAAGACAAAGACAGAAAGAAGAAGAAGCGAAACAAAAGGAAAGTGAATCAGAAGACAATACACCTAGTAACAATGGTTCGTCCGATAATGGAAAAGACGGAAACAATGGAAATAGTGGAACTAGTGGAACCACTGCAAGTACTCAAGAAAGCGGCAATGCGATGTTCTCAATGCCAACGTCTGGTTCGATTACATCCGGATTTGGATCGCGCAACTCTCCTGGTGGTATAGGGTCAACTTCTCATAACGGTGTTGACTTTGGTGCTGCAAAAGGTACTGCGGTAACTGCCCCTGCATCAGGTGTTGTTACTTTGGTAACGACAGGTTGTAAAGAAGGCGACCATGGTTGTGGCGGTGGATATGGTAACTATATTATCGTTACACATTATATTGATGGAAAATCCTATGATACTTTATATGGCCATTTATCGAGTGTAAATGTATCAAATGGACAGAGTGTAAGTAAGGGTCAAACAATAGGTGCAGTTGGCCACACTGGTAGTTCCACAGGTCCACACTTGCATTTTGAAGTGCATCCTGGTGGTTATAACAATCCATCAAACCCAATGCAATATCTACCTTAAATAAATGAATACAGAGACTTTCGGGAGATTCCGGAAGTCTTTTTTTAAACAATAAAAGCATCTTTGATGTTAGGCAGCATTGTTACTTTGTGGTAAACTGAAGAGTGTACATATTTATAAGTATAGTCGGGGTGTAATGATGAAGTTAAATAAACGTGGATTGTTCCTGTTAATTATTGTTTTATTCGCCGTAGGGCTGTTAGGAGCGTATACAGGCATTAAAATATGGGGAGCACAATTATCGGCTCCTAATCAAAATAGCTCAAGTAACAATAGTAATGTATCTTCATCTGGTGAAATGGATGTTGTTGACCAAGTTTATGAAATGATTGAAGATAACTATGTAGAAGATGCAGATGATAATGAGTTGTTGGAAGGTGCTATTCAAGGGATGTTAGAGTCTCTTGATGACCCTTACAGTTCCTATATGGATGCCGAAGCAATGGAACGTTTTGATGAACAAATAGAATCTTCCTTTCAAGGAATTGGTGCTGAGGTGAGCATGAAAGAAGGACAAGTGACAATCATTTCACCTATCAAAGATTCACCAGCAGAAAAAGCAGGTTTGCGCACGAATGATCAAATTTTACAAGTTGACGATCAAAAATTGGAAAATATGGATTTAAACGAAGCTGTTGAGCATATTCGGGGAGAAAAAGGTTCTGAAGTGGATTTACTTATTCAACGGACAGGTGCTTCTGACCCGTTTGAAGTAACTTTGACGAGAGATGAAATTCCGATAGAAACGGTAGAAGCAGATACAGAAGATGTAGATGGTAAGAAAACAGGGATAATTACAATTAGTTCATTCTCTGAAACAACATCAGATGAATTTACAAAAGCGTTGGATAAATTAGAAGAAGATGGTATTGATGGTCTTGTTATTGATGTCCGGGGGAATCCGGGAGGTTTGTTGGACTCCGTAGAAGAAATTATGGAGCATTTTGTTCCAAAGGATATCCCATATGTCCAAGTAGAAGATCGTGATGGACATAAAGACAAATATTATTCTGATTTGGAGGAAAAAAAGGATTATCCTATTGATATTGTAGTGGATGAAGGAAGTGCTTCTGCTTCAGAGATCTTAGCAGTTGCATTGAAAGAAATTGACTATGACGTCATTGGTGAAACGAGTTTTGGAAAAGGAACAGTACAAAAAGCGATGCCATTAGATAATGGAGGGACTTTGAAACTAACCTTCTTTAAATGGCTGTCACCAGAAGGAAATTGGATTCATGATGAGGGAGTAGAGCCCACTGTTGAACAAAAACAACCGGATTACTATTATGTGAATCCAGTGCAAATAGAGGATACACTTACTTTTGACCAAACTGATGAACAAATTGAAAATGTACAAATAATGTTAAAAGGGTTAGGATTTGATCCTGGAAGAGATGACGGTTATTTTGATGAAAAAACAAAACAAGCAGTAAAAGATTATCAAGCAGATAATGATTTAAAAGAGACTGGCGATATTGATGAAGAAACAGCAGGGAAAATTGAAGCAGATCTTCTTGATAAAGTACGTGATGGTGAAGAAGATTTACAGCTTGAAAAGGCATTAGATGTTTTATATGAATAAGTATTAACGGTTAAAGGGTGATAACGTATGCTGGAGACGGGTTTGCTTGAGTTGGCAAAAGGGATTGGACGGTTGTTTATGAATCCCTTGCTTTATTGGATTATCTTATTGTTTATAGCGGTAAGTTATAAACGTATTAAGAAGGAACGATTACAATTCGGGACGAAAATTTTCCCGATTTTAACGGAAGCGAAATATACAATTGGCCTTAGCCTTCTTGGCAGTTTTATAATTTCTGTATTATCTATAACTTTAGGGATAGTCTTTACAATAGATATAGCTGTCATATTGATGGTTGTTATTGTAGTTTTTACTTTAACTGCTTCCACATCATTTCTGTCTTCCAGCTATACAATCGGTATTACGTTTATTGTCGCTTTATTGCTGCCTTTTACTGATTTAATACAGACGCAGAGCGAAATGATGCAACCAGCATATTATTTTGGACTATCGCTCGTTTTAGCTATTCTGTTATTGATAGAAGCATTATTATTATTGAGTAAGCGTGCCCCTAGTTATCCGGAGTTAATAAAAAGTGAGCGGGGCGTTTGGATTGGACAACATCACTTGAAACGAATGGCATTTATTCCATTCTTCTGTTTGTTTCCATCATCTATGTTTACCATGGAGTTACCATTATTGCCATATGTTGATATTGGAAATGAATCTTATATGATTGTTTTATTTCCATTTGTGATTGGATATCATTATAAAGTGCTTGCTGAATTACCACAGCAAGCAGCGAAAAAAATTGGTAAGTCTGTCTTGTTTTTAAGTATAATAGTTCTTTGTTTGGCATTTATCAGCATTTATTACCCCGCTGTAAGTATGGTGGCTGTTGCATGTGCGATATTAGGAAAAGAATGGATCATGTTTGCACATAGCTCGAAAAATATGAATAAAATGTCAGTATTACATCCGATGAATGATGGATTGAAAGTATTAACTACTATACCAGACAGCCCTGCAGAAAGATTAGGAATTCTGATAGGAGAAACGATAGTTAAAGTGAATGGACGAGCTATCAATGAAACGAATCAATTTTATGAAGCATTACAAAATAGTGGTGCGTTCTTTAAATTAGAAGTCCTTGATACAAACGGAGAAGTTCGTTTTATAAACAGTGCTTTGTATGATACAGATCATCATGAACTTGGAATTGTATTTGTTGGAGAGCCGTATCATATGAAAGCTGAATCAAAAACTGAGTCAAAAGCCGAATCATCTTAACTTATGAGCCCGCTGAATTTCCAGCGGGTTTTCATTTATATTTGGTAGTGGAATGAATATTGATGATTAAGCTTCAAAAATGATATATCTACATGACTAATGATAGTGCAAATAAATGGAATGTTCGTTCGTAAATATGGTAAGATGAAGCCATAGACTGTGTACGGAAAGAATGGGGTTTTTAAAATGGAAGATCAATTTAAGCTAGTATCTGACTACAAGCCTGAAGGTGATCAACCAAAGGCTATTGATAAGCTCGTGAAGCAAGTAGAATCTGGGGATAATCACCTTACACTACTTGGTGCTACAGGTACAGGTAAAACTTTTACAATCTCTAATGTTGTCGAAGAAATTAATCGTCCGACACTTGTCATTGCTCATAATAAAACATTGGCTGGACAATTGTATAGTGAATTTAAGGAATATTTTCCAGACAATGCGGTTGAATATTTTGTCAGTTATTACGATTATTATCAACCTGAAGCGTATGTACCATCTACAGATACGTTTATTGAAAAGGATGCTAGTATTAATGACGAAATAGATAAATTAAGACACTCAGCGACATCAGCCTTATTTGAGCGTCGCGATGTAATGATTGTTGCGAGTGTTTCTTGCATCTATGGTCTAGGGTCACCTGAAGAATATGAAAGCCAAGTTTTATCTATTAGAATGGGTATGGAAAAAGAACGAAATGAATTGCTCAGAGAACTTGTAGATATTCAGTATGCTCGGAATGATATTGATTTTAAGCGTGGGACCTTTAGAGTTCGTGGCGATTCTGTAGAAGTAATTCCTGCCTCAAAAGAGGAGCACTGTATTCGTATTGAATTTTTTGGGGACGAAATTGATCGGATTAGAGAAGTAGATGCACTTACCGGCGAAATAATTGGGGACCGTGAACATGTGGCTATTTTCCCAGCATCTCACTTCGTCACTAGAGAAGAGAAAATGCGTATCGCTATTCAAAATATAGAAAAAGAATTAGAGGAACGATTAGAAGAATTTCGTGAAAATGATCAATTATTAGAAGCGCAGAGAATTGAACAACGTACGAATTATGATTTAGAAATGATGCGGGAAATGGGTTTTTGTTCAGGTATTGAAAACTATTCTCGACACTTGACACTACGAGAACCTGGCTCTACTCCATATACATTGATGGACTTTTTTCCAGATGACTTTCTTGTTGTCATTGATGAATCTCATGCAACCTTACCACAGATTCGTGGGATGTTTAATGGAGATAAAGCAAGGAAGCAGATGCTTGTCGACCATGGTTTTCGCTTACCATCAGCGTTAGATAATCGTCCTTTAAAATTTGAGGAATTTGAAGAAAAGACAAATCAAAATGTGTATGTATCGGCAACTCCAGGCCCTTTTGAAAGGGAACATACGAAGGAAATGGTGGAACAAATTATTCGTCCAACAGGATTGCTTGATCCTAAAATTGATGTACGACCTGTTGAAGGGCAAATTGATGACTTAATTGGAGAAATCCATCAGCGTACAGAAAAAGATGAACGGGTGTTGATTACTACGCTGACGAAAAGAATGGCAGAAGATTTGACTGATTATTTAAAAGAAATGAACATTCGTGTTGCATATTTGCATTCAGAAATAAAAACATTGGAACGTATTGAAATAATCCGTGATCTGCGTGTTAGAAAATACGATGTACTCGTTGGAATTAACTTGTTGAGAGAAGGGCTTGATATTCCCGAAGTATCACTCGTTACAATTCTTGATGCGGATAAAGAAGGTTTTCTTCGTTCAGAACGTTCTTTGATCCAAACGATGGGTCGTGCTGCTAGAAATGAGAATGGTCAAGTGATTATGTATGCTGATAAAATAACAGATTCTATGCAGTACGCAATAGATGAAACGAACCGACGTCGTGAAATTCAAGAGGCATTTAATAAAAAACATGGTATTACACCGAAAACGATTAAGAAGGATGTTCGTGAGTTAATTAGGGCAACCGTTGCAGCAGAGGATGAAGCGGCATATGAGAACGAACAACTAGCAGCAATCAGTAAGCTTCCTAAAAAAGAAAAAGAAGAAAAAATCAATCAACTGGAAGAGGAAATGCGTATTGCTGCAAAAGAATTGGATTTTGAACGAGCAACTGAATTACGGGATATTGTTTTTGAATTAAAAGTAGAATAAGCATCAAAATTCTCGTTGTGAAAATATCGTTTTAAGGAGGAATATAAATCGATGGCAACTAAAAAAATTACGATTCGTGGGGCTGGTGCCCATAATTTAAAAAATGTAGATGTCGATATTCCAAAAAATAAATTAGTTGTTATGACAGGGCTGTCCGGTTCAGGAAAGTCCTCTTTAGCATTTGACACGATATATGCTGAAGGACAGAGAAGATATGTTGAATCGTTGTCCGCTTATGCTAGGCAATTTCTCGGACAGATGGATAAACCGGATGTTGACATGATTGAGGGATTATCTCCAGCTATTTCGATTGATCAAAAGACGACAAGCAAAAACCCACGTTCAACGGTTGCAACAGTAACAGAGATTTATGATTACTTACGCTTGTTATATGCTAGAGTTGGTCATCCTTATTGTCCTAAGCATGATATCCCGATTACATCACAGACAGTTCAACAAATGACAGATCAATTAATGCAGATGGAAGAACGTACAAAAATTCAAATACTTGCCCCTGTTATTTCGGGACGTAAAGGAGAACATGCGAAAGTATTAGAAGATCTGCAAAAAGAAGGTTATGTTCGTCTACGTATTGATGGGGAAATGTGTGAAGTTACGGATGATATTAATCTTGAAAAAAATAAAAAACATTCCATAGAAGTTGTCATCGACCGTAATATTATTAAACCTGGTATTGAAAGCAGATTGACAGATTCTTTGGAAACAGCTTTATCTCTAGGAGAAGGAAGAGTCATTATCGATGTGATTGATGGGGAAGAGCTGATTATGAACGAACAACACGCTTGTCCGATTTGTGGTTTTTCTATCGATGAACTTGAGCCACGACTATTTTCTTTTAATAGTCCTTATGGGGCTTGCCCGACTTGTGATGGGCTTGGTACTAATCTCGAGGTAGATAAAAACCTTGTCATTCCGGATAAAAACTTAACTCTTAACGAACATGCTATTGCGGCATGGGAACCGATTAGTTCAAACTACTACCCATCTTTATTAAAAAGTGTCTGCAGCCATTATGATATCGATATGAATATCCCGGTGAAGAAAATACCGAAAAAACAAATGGATATTATCCTTTACGGAAGTGGTAAAGAATACATTCAATTTCACTACGTTAACGATTTTGGAAAGGAACGAAACAATCAGATACAGTTTGAAGGTGTTATGAATAATGTTGCACGTCGTTATAAAGAAACATCTTCTGATTTTATTCGTGAGACATTGGAGAAATACATGCGGCAAAAAGCTTGCCCGGCTTGTGATGGCTATAGGCTGAAAGAAGAAGCGCTTGCTGTGTATATAAATGGCAAACATATTAGTCAAACTACTGATTTATCCATAACGGAAGCGCTGGATTTCTTTGAGACATTGGAATTAACAGAAAAAGAACAGCAGATTGCACATATGATTTTAAAGGAAATTGATGATCGTTTATATTTTTTGAGAAATGTTGGTTTGAACTATTTAACTTTATCACGTTCTTCCGGTACTTTATCTGGCGGAGAGGCACAACGTATTCGCTTGGCAACTCAAATTGGTTCTGCACTTACTGGTGTACTTTATGTGCTGGATGAACCATCTATTGGGTTGCATCAACGTGATAATAATCGATTAATTGAAACATTAAAACATATGCGTGATTTGGACAATACTTTAATTGTAGTGGAACATGATGAAGATACGATGTTTGCTGCAGATTGGATTGTCGATATTGGTCCCGGAGCAGGGGATCATGGTGGGCATATTGTTGCTTCAGGTACACCAAAACAGATTATGCGCAATAAGAAATCACTGACTGGCGCTTATTTAAATGGCACTAAATTTATTCCAATCCCTGCAGAACGAAGAAAAAAAGGGAAACATATTGAAATAGTTGGTGCAACTGAAAATAACTTGCAAAACATTTCGGCTAAGTTTCCAATTGGATTGTTTACGGTTGTTACCGGAGTATCCGGCTCAGGGAAAAGTACGCTTGTAAATGAAATTTTGTATAAATCACTAGCTAATCACTTGTATAAGTCAAAACAATTGCCAGGTGAACACGAAAAAATAAAGGGATTAAAACATATTGAAAAAGTGATAGATGTGAACCAAGCACCAATTGGCCGGACGCCACGTTCCAACCCTGCAACATATACGGGAGTTTTTGACGATATACGAGATGTTTTTGCGGAAACTAATGAAGCAAAAATTCGCGGCTATAAAAAGGGTCGTTTTAGCTTTAACGTAAAAGGTGGCCGGTGTGAGGCTTGTCGTGGTGATGGTATTATTAAAATAGAAATGCACTTCTTGCCAGATGTGTATGTACCTTGTGAAGTCTGTGATGGGAGCAGATATAATAGAGAAACACTTGATATCACATTTAAAGGGAAAAATATTGCCGATGTACTTGAAATGCGTGTAGCGGAAGCACTTGATTTTTTCAGTAACATTCCGCGTATTAAACGAAAATTACAGACATTGCAGGATGTAGGCTTGGATTATATAAAATTAGGACAGCCTGCAACCACTTTGTCTGGCGGTGAAGCACAGAGAGTGAAATTGGCAAGTGAGTTGCATAAACGCTCCAATGGTAAAACAGTATATATTTTGGATGAACCGACTACTGGTCTACACACCGATGATATTAAAAGATTGCTGAATGTGTTGGATCGCCTCGTTGAAAACGGAGACACTGTCATTGTAATTGAGCACAATCTAGATGTGATTAAAACAGCAGACCATATCATTGACCTTGGACCTGAAGGTGGAGATGGTGGTGGTCAAATTGTTGCAACAGGCACACCGGAATCCATTATAAAACAAAAAGAATCATTCACTGGAAAATATTTAAAAGAGATTATTGATCGTGATTCAAAACGAATGGAAGCTTTGATGCAGGAAAAGATGAGTAAAGCTTAATAAAAAAGATTGCCAGCTAATTCTCATGCAGGCAATCTTTTTTAAAGGTTAGTAACTGATGTTATAAATAATTCATACGGTTTATTCACTATCCATCACTATTCATTTAGAAGTTGAGTGAATATTCGTGAATCTACATTTTTAGGCTTAAATTTTGACTAGTTGGTTCGTTATTTGTAAGCTGAAAAGAGGAATATAGAGGAGGACTTAAAAGAATGGAACCAATTCATAGAGAAAATGTTCAATTACTATTAAATGATTTTGCAAATAAACCAGTGTATATACACTTGGAGACAACAAACGGAGCCTATGCTAGCCATTTTGGTAACAAAGGAGTTAATGTTGGAGCTTATATTAGAAATGCGCAGGTGATATTTTCTAAAGCAGTAATACAAGGAGATATCGGTTACCGTGTTGGATTAAATACAGAACTAGGCTGGGTTTATGCTGAAGGGTTGACGGATTTTGAATTGATGGATGATGAAACATTACTTATGGCAGGCCATGATGAAGAAGGACGTTTAATGGTCGCAATGCAAATAAGTGAACAACCATTTGAGTAATATTATTAGAAAAAACAAAAGATAGAAAGCAGGTCAGATAAATATGGAAAAAGAATCTCATGTTGTTGTAATTTTCCCACATCCTGATGATGAATCATTTGGGACAGCGGGTTCTATTAAGCAATTTCGAAGTGAAGGGGTTCCGGTTACTTATTTATGTGGAACGTCCGGAGAAATGGGGCGTAATATGGGAACACCACCGTTTGCAAATCGGGAAACATTATGGGAAATTCGTGAAAAGGAATTAAAGGATGCGTGTGACTTTTTAGATATTGATTATCGCATGCTTGGCTTTAGAGATAAAACGATTGAATTTGAACATCCAGAAGACGTCATAGAACGAGTGAAAACACAGTTGGAAGATATTCAACCATCGCTAGTAATTACTCATTATCCTAATCACGGGGTACACCCGGATCATAATGCACTTGGTGAAGCAACTATTGAAGCAGTACGACGAATGGATCAAGCAAACCGTCCAACAGTTTGGGCTGCTGCGATTACAAATAATTTTGAAGAAGTGCTAGGAGAACCCGATGTAATCATTCCTGTTGAAGAATCACTATCTTTTAAAATAGATGCGATTCTAAAACACCAGTCACAAGCTGGTGGAATGCTTGAAAAATTACGCGATACACCAGAAGGTATGGAAGAATATATTGAAGGTTTTAAGAAAAGACTTGGAAAAGAACGCTTTTTCATTTGGGATTATGATAAGGTTAAATAACTTTAATGAGCGCGAGATTTATGTGAAAATGACTCGCGCTCTAGTTTTCAGAAGGAGTGTATTGTAATATGCGTACGTTTATTGAATGGTTTACATCTGTATTTTTAAACGCTATTGCTTTGTTGCTTGTCGGAGAATTGTTCAATGGTTTTCATATTGCTGGCTTTAAAATGGCGTTAATTGCAGCAATTATTTTATCTATACTGAATATCATTGTTAGGCCAATACTGATAATTCTAACCATTCCTATTACAGTGCTAACCCTTGGATTATTCATTCTAGTTATTAATGCGATAACTTTAACCATCACGCAATCTTTAATGGATTCAGGATTTGTGATTGATAACTTTTCGACAGCGTTTTTCGCTTCGATTATCCTATCTTTAATTAGTGTAGTATTGCATCGCATTGTAGGAAAACCTGATCGACCTAGGAGATCATAAAAAGTTAAATCAATATAGCAATAGTTATGGATAGCGAAATCTTTCCAATAACGGTAAAATGGATTCAATTAGTAGACTTACTTGCTTGGGGGGACGTTTATGCAAGTTGTTCGGACACAAGATTTACTGGATAATTTTAATTTAACATTAGTCGCCGGGGATGATGGAATTCACCGTGAAATCAGTTCTAATGATATTTCTAGACCTGGTTTTGAAATGACTGGCTTTTTTGAGTATTACCATAAAGAACGAATCCAAATTATTGGCAAAACAGAGATGAACTATTTTCTTAATTTAACTGAAGCGGAGCAATATGATCGTGCTAATCGTCTTTGCACGGATATTACTCCTGGATTGGTAATTACGAACTGGATGGATATTCCACAAATTTTGCTGGATGCAGCGAATGAAGCTGGCGTTCCGATATTAAAATCGCCGCGCACAACAAATCGTGTCGTAGTTCGTATTACTAATTATCTCGGTTCAAAATTTGCACCGACGACTGCAGTGCATGGTGTACTAGTAGATATTTATGGTGTTGGTATTTTGATTATGGGCCAGAGTGGTGTAGGTAAAAGTGAAACCGCACTTGAATTGGTGAAACGAGGGCATCGACTTGTAGCTGATGATAGTGTTGAAATCAGACAAGAGGACTATGATTCATTGATTGCAAGTTCTCCTCCACTAATTGAGCATTTACTTGAAATTAGGGGACTAGGTATTTTAAATATTATGACGTTATTTGGTGCTGGTGCTGTATTGGATGAAAAGCAAATTTCTTACATTGTTCACCTGGAATTGTGGGACGATACTAAACAATATGAACGTCTAGGCATTGATGAGGAAACGATGAAAATAATGGATGTACATATACCTAAATCAATTATCCCTGTTCGCCCAGGTCGTAACTTAGCTGTCATTATTGAAGTGGCAGCCATGAATTATCGTTTGAAGGAAATGGGTGTTAATGCAGCGGCTGACTTTTCAAATCAATTGGCAACGATGATTAAAAATAATGATGAATTTGATCACTAAACTGATATAATGCTATTTTGGAGTGATGTATTTGACTTGTGAAACTGAACCGTTAAACAGGGTATTTATACAAATTGGTGGGTTGCCAATTTATTGGTATGGAGTTATTATTGCAGCTGGATTATTTTTAGGACTTTTCATAGCAACGAGAGAAGCAGATCGATTAGGATTGGATAAGGAGTTATTCATTGATTTAATCGTATGGGCGGCCCCAATCTCTATTGTATTTGCGCGTATTTATTATGTTATTTTTGAGTGGGAAGCATATAAGGGTGGACCTTGGTGGAACATTTTTGCTGTTTGGGAAGGCGGTATAGCGATTCATGGTGCTTTAATCGGTGCAGTACTTACAGCAATTGTTTATGCAAGAATTAAAAAGGTGTCTTTTTGGTTGCTTGCCGACATAGCAGCACCAAGTTTAATCTTAGGTCAGGCAATAGGCCGCTGGGGTAATTTTATGAATCAAGAGGCACATGGTGCTGCTATATCACAAGCAACGTATGATAGTTTTCACCAATATCTCCCGGATTTTATTATGAACCAAATGTGTATTGATGGTATTATGTATCATCCTACATTTTTATATGAATCCGTTTGGAATATTATCGTACTTATTTTATTACTTGTACTCAGAAGATATAATCCATTCCGTGGTGAAGTTTTCCTTTCTTATATTGTTTTATATTCTGTTGGAAGATTTTTCATCGAAGGTATGCGAACAGATAGCTTGTACTTTGGCTTTTTAAGACAGGCTCAATTGCTATCGCTTGTTTTGATTATAGGTGCAGTTATCTTAATCATTTATCGTCGTAAAATAAAACCGGTAAGCCGGCGTTATAATGGTAAGAAATTATCATCCAATTAAAAAGGAGGGGTTACATTGAAACAAACAGCTTTAAGGGGGCTTAAAGAAGGGGCTTCCGTCTCTTGGATGCTGGGTAAAATTGTTTTTCCAGTAACAGTCATTATAACAATTCTTCAATATACCCCTGTTTTAGATTGGTTTATTGAATTAGTATCACCACTAATGGGGTTAATTGGCCTTCCAGGGGAAGCGGCTATGCCCCTTGTTTTAGGGAATGCACTTAATCTATATGCGGGAATTGGTGCAATTGTTTCGTTGGATTTTACGATTAAAGAAGTTTTTATTATGGCTATGATGCTATCTTTTTCACATAATTTATTTATCGAATCATCCGTTGCATCTAAGACAGGTGTTAGTTGGTGGCTGATTTCAGGTATTCGAATAGTGCTTGCACTTGTTGCAGCATGGGTCATCCATGTTTTTTGGAGCGGAGGTGCAGAACCGGCACAGTACGGTTTTATTTCTTCAGGACATGCTGAACTATCCTCTTGGCCGGCAATAGTAATGCATGGTGTGAAAACAGCGTTCATTGCAGTGTTACAATTAGCGGCTGTTATTTTCCCACTAATGCTGATTATGCAATTTTTCCGTGAACTTGGATGGATTGATATTGTTTCTAAAGTATTTAGTCCATTTACAAGATTTTTAGGTATGCAGAAAAACACATCTTTCACCCTAGTTACTGGCCTAGTTATTGGTCTCGCATTTGGTGCAGGTGTGATGATACAGGCGGTTAAGGAAGATGGTGTGAGTAAAAAGGATACTATTTTGGCATTAATTTTTTTAGTTACTTGTCATGCGGTAATTGAAGATACTGTTATATTTATCCCACTTGGTATTCCAGTGTTGCCACTCTTAGCAATTCGTTTTGTAACGGCAGTTCTTTTGACAGTGGTTATAGCAACTATTTGGAACCGAGTGGAAATGCGAAAAAGAAAGGTAATCTTACATGAACATTGAGACAATATTATTTGATATGGATGGTACATTAATCGATACAAACGAACTGATATTTGAGTCATTTAAACATACATTTACCCATTATGGATATGACTTTACAGATGATGAATTAAAAGCTTTTAATGGACCGCCACTAGTGGATACATTTAAAAACTTAAATGCGGATCTTGCTGACGAGATGGTACAAACTTATCGAAAACACAATCTAGCAAACCATGATCAATACGTAAAAGTATTTCCAGATGTTCTGGAGACAATTGAACATTTATACAAACGTAATGTTCCTATGGGTGTAGTGTCGGCAAAAATGAGAACAGGCGTTGAATTAGGACTTGAATTAACCGGGCTGATTGATTTTTTCCAAACGATTGTAGCTGTTGATGATGTTACACATGCCAAACCACATCCTGAACCAGTTATTAAAGGGATGGAAGCATTGCATGGAAAAGCATCTTCAACATTAATGGTGGGAGATAATTATCATGATATTGAAGCAGGTAAAAATGCAGGTGTACAGACAGCCGGAGTAAATTGGAGCGAAAAAGGTGCGGCATACTTACAACAATTTAAGCCAACTTATATGTTAGATTCAATGAGTGATTTATTGCAACTAGTAAAATAAGCGTACTATCATTCATAAAGGGGTGTAACAGTGCGAAATACGAAACGGTATCAAGTAAAAGGAGCCAACTCTCTTTGGCAAATATATAAAACAGTACCTTTTTTCAAAGTGATGAAAAATTTTATCGTTATCCAAATTGCACGTTACACGCCTTTTTTGTCATGGAAAAATTGGCTGTATCGTACTTTTTTACGGATGAAAGTTGGCGATAAGACAGCTTTTGCATTGATGGTGATGCCGGATACGATGTTTCCTGAACTAATTGTTGTGGGTGATAATAGTATAATCGGTTATAATACGACTATATTAGCGCATGAATATTTAACAGATGAATACCGTCTCGGTAAAGTGGAAATTGGCAGTAATGTAATGATTGGAGCCAATACAACAATATTACCCGGTGTTACAATCGGCGATGGAGCAATTGTTTCTGCTGCAACACTCGTTCACCAAGATGTACCTCCGCATACATTTGTAGGTGGCAATCCAATGCAAATCATTGGCCATGGAGATACAACAGATGAATTAACAGATGAATAAGTACTTTGTGCAGTGTTGAGCATAATAATAGACGTAATGTAAACTATCTAATAAGCTATGAATAGAGATAAGATTTAAAGGTATTTTTAGAAGGGAAGTATGCGCGATGACTGAAGAGCATATCTATGATGTAATAATACTTGGTGCAGGACCTGCTGGTATGACTGCTGCTGTTTATGCATCAAGGGCAGATTTAGATACATTAATGTTAGAAAGAGGCGTTCCAGGCGGACAAATGGCAGACACGGAGGATGTCGAGAATTATCCAGGATTTGAAAATATTCTGGGACAGGAATTGTCGACAAAGATGTTTGACCATGCTAAAAAATTCGGTGCAGTTTATGCCTATGGAGATGTAAAAAACGTCATTGATCATGGTGATTATAAAGAAGTGCAAGCAGGTAAAAAGACGTACTATGCAAAAACAATTATTATAACAACTGGAGCGCAGTATAAGAAACTTGGTATTCCAGGCGAAAATGAATTGACTGGTCGCGGAGTATCTTATTGTGCTGTTTGTGATGGTGCATTCTTTAAAGAAAAGGAACTTGTCGTCATTGGTGGCGGTGATTCTGCGGTAGAAGAAGGCTTATATCTAACCCGTTTTGCTAAAAAGGTAACGGTCATTCATCGTCGTGATGAGCTACGCGCTCAAAAAATTATCCAAGACAGAGCATTTGCAAATGATAAAATGGAATTCATTTGGGATACAGTAGTCGAGACAATTAACGAAGAGAATGGAAAGACTGGTTCTGTCACCATGAAAAATGTGAAGACTGGTGAAAAATCAGAATTTAAAACAGACGGTGTTTTCATTTATATTGGTATGGTTCCACTCAGCGAGCCATTTAAAGAGCTTGGCATTGTAGATGAAGAAGGATACGTACCATCCAATGAAGATATGGAGACAAGTGTCCCAGGAATATTTGCTGCAGGTGATATCAGAGAAAAAGGCTTACGTCAAATCGTTACGGCAACAGGTGATGGCAGTATTGCTGCAGAAGTGGCACAGAAATACATTGAAACATCAACACCTGTCGCTAAATAAAATACAAAAAAGTAATTACTTTTTAACGTAGTTGTAACTCCAGGGAAATAATTAACTAGTATAATGAAGTTAAACTAATTGACCCCCTTTAATAAATTAGTTCTTTGCGCAGACTGTTAGCAGTCTGTGCTTTTTTTTGAAGTGTGAAATTTTTTCGGCCACCTTCTTTGTTGTTGTATCGTTTTTACGGTATAATAGAAGTACTATATAAGAACTGGACGGTGCAGTTATTATGACGGATTCAGAAACGAAACTTATTATCATTACCGGTATGTCCGGTGCAGGTAAAACAGTAGCAATACAAAGTTTTGAAGATTTAGGCTATTATTGTGTTGATAATATGCCACCTACGTTAATCCCTAAGTTTCTTGATTTAATGAAAGATTCTACCAATAATATTCGGAAAGTGGCATTAGTAGTTGATTTACGAAGTCAGGAATTTTTTAATGTATTATATGAATTTCTAGATGTTGTTGGAAAAGAATCCTGGTTGGAAGAACAAGTGTTATTTTTAGATGCAGAAGATACGGTTCTAGTCAGTCGTTATAAGGAAACCCGTCGGTCTCATCCACTTAATTTGGATGGATTGCCATTGAATGGTATCCGAGAAGAGAGAAAAATTTTAGATGAATTACGGGGACGTGCACAAAAGGTTATTGACACAACAGATATGGCACCGAAAGCTTTACGCAAAAGAATTCATGAGCTGTTTGCAGAAGAAAAAGATGAAAGTTTCACAGTTCACTTCCTATCTTTCGGTTTCAAATACGGTATTCCAATTGATGCAGATTTAGTATTTGATGTACGCTTTTTACCCAATCCACATTACGTTGAAAATATGCGTCCAATGACAGGGTTAGATCAAAAAGTGACAGATTATGTCTTTAAATGGTCCGAGACGAATACATTTGTTGATAAATTGACAGATCTTTTCCGTTTTTTACTACCGCAATATAAAAAAGAGGGTAAATCCCAAGTTGTTATTGCATTTGGATGTACGGGAGGTCAACATCGTTCTGTTAGTCTTGCAGAATATTATTCTAAGGAGTTTAATGGCAAGTTTCCGAACCAAGTCACGCACCGAGATATTTATAAGCGGAAAGGACACTAGAAAATGGGAAAAAATGAAGAGCCTAAAGTCGTTGTACTTGGCGGAGGAACTGGAATGCCGGTACTGCTTGAAGGGTTAAAAAAGTATCCAATTCACTTATCGACAGTAGTTACGGTGGCAGATGACGGTGGTAGCACTGGGAAAATTAAAGAAGAAATGGATATTCCAGCACCTGGTGATATTAGGAATGTTATTGTTGCATTATCGACTGCTGATGAAGAATTGAATGGTCTTTTTCAACATCGGTTTGATGAGGGGGAAACATTATCTGGTCATGCGGTAGGTAATTTAGTCCTTGCGGCAATGAAAAGTTTAACAGGAGATTTTTATGAAGCTGTTGAGAAAGTAGCTGATATGTTTAAAGTGAAGGGCGATATATTTCCTATCGTGAATGAATCTGTCGTTTTACATGCTGAAATGACGGATGGAACTATTGTATCAGGAGAATCAAATATTCCTCATGAACATAAAATTATCAATAGAATATTTTTAACCCCTGAAAATATTGAACCAAACCCGAAAGTTGTTCAAGCGATACATGAAGCTGATTTAGTTATTATTTCACCTGGTAGCTTATATACAAGTATTTTGCCCAACTTGATTCTTGGTGGTGTCGTGAAAGCATTACACCAAACAAACGCTAAAATAGCATATGTATGTAATGTGATGACACAACATGGCGAAACAGATGGTTACAGTGCATCAGATCATGTGAAAGCAATTGACAGCCATATTGGAAAAGGTGTGCTTGACACGATTATTTTGCATGATGATATTATTGATCCGGAAGTGTTACAGTTGTATAAAGAAGAGCAAGCAACACCTGTGCCTTTTGATGAGAATGCACTTCGGGAACTGGACATTGAAGTAATGCAAGCAGACATTGTTGACTATTCAGGACAAATGATTCGACATAACACTAAACGGATTACAGATATTTTATATAAAATGGCATGTGAAGAGAGTAAAAAGTGAATAAAGGATGAAGGCAATGTCATTCACAACAGAAGTTAAACAAGAATTAATGGGCATAGAAACGGAGGATTGCTGTTTTAAAGCAGAACTTTCAGCGATGATACGTATGAATGGTTTGCTTGCAACTGTCAATGGAATTACTCATTTGGATATTCAAACAGAAAATGCAGCAATTGCTAGACGGATATTTCGTTTAATCAAACTCTTTTTTACAGACCCTGTTGATATAATTGTAAGAAAAAAAATGAAGTTGAAAAAAAATAACATATATATTGTAAGGATTAAACAACATGCCGCTCGCTTATTAGAACAGTTGCAAATCGACTATGAAGAAGATAGCTTTGAATTATCCGAATTAGAATGGAGATTACAAAATGAAGGATGCAGGGAAGCTTATTTGCGTGGTGCATTTCTTGCAAGAGGATCGATGAATAATCCGGAAACGTCATCTTATCATTTGGAAATATTCAATCTAGATTCAGAACATAACCACATTATTTGTGAATTACTAAACAACTATGATTTAGGCGCAAAAGAACTGCAACGGAGAAATGGATACATCGTTTATCTGAAAGAAGCTGAGAAAATAACGGAATTTCTTAATATTATCGGTGCTAATAATGCTTTGTTTAAGTTTGAGGATGTACGTATCGTTCGAGATATGCGTAACTCAGTAAATCGTATTGTAAATTGTGAAACAGCGAACTTAAATAAAACAATTGGGGCATCTGTAAAACAGGTCGAAAATATTCATTATATTAAAGAAACAAGCGGGTTAGACGTGCTCCCGGACAAATTAAAGGAAGTTGCAGAGGTAAGAATTGCATATCCAGAAGCAACATTAAAAGAGGTAGGCGAGTTACTCCCATCTGGCCCTTTATCAAAATCGGGAGTGAATCATCGCTTGAAAAAAATTAATACAATCGCAGAATCATTAGAAACTGAAAATGATAAAAAAAGCTAACATAAACAAAGGACGCTACTGAAATTAATTTATAAAATTGATTTACCCGAGCCAATTTCATAAGTGTCAACTTCATAAATGGTTTGTCGAATCAAAATCCGAACGTTAAAAAAATATATTTTGTAAACATTCGTTTTTAGGGTCTAACCCGAATGGCTGTAACGTAAGGCGGCGACTCCTGGTCGGCTAAAATCGGTTACGTCAATTGCCAACTTCCGACACTAGAACGTTCTGTTCACCTGAGGGAACAGCATTGTATATTTGCGACGAGCTTGAGAGAAGCACGAGTCTTGAGACCCCACAACGATCGAATAGGCTAAAGGAAGGTTAAAATCGCGACGTCACGAGAGCAACGCCTTCATGACCAACGTCCTGCTTCTCGCAGGGGCTCGGCGCAATAAACATTGTTGGCCCGAGGGCGGGGCCGTGCCCGCTAAAAAGCGTCCGCCTGCAGCGAAAGCCATTCCAAGCAGATATTAATGTTCGGATTTTTCATCCTGTTATTGACTTATGAAATTGACACTATTATTTCATAAATAAAATACGGCTCAAAATCATTATAACAGATATTTTATTGATATTTGGGATATATGTTTATGTGCCTGTTTTCTTTCCTACTTTATTAATATTATTTTTGAAATAATCTTCATGTTTCTGTTAAGTTATTGTATTGAACTATCCTAAATTAACAATTCATGTTTAAGGTAGTAGTCTTTTACCATTACAAAATAAAAGCTATCTTTAGGTGAAAGATAGCTCAACAAGTTATTTCATACTTCTTATGACTGTAAATCTTCTGATGCTACCTTTACATGAACTTTCGTCTCTCCAATGACACTGACAGCAAACTCTCTTTCAACCTTTACAGCTATACGACCTTCTTCTAGATTGCATTGCAAACAATTTGGGTGTCTTATTACTTCTGTTATAACCTCATCATCGTGGAAATAGCAATGTTTATCTTTATTCGATAATTCAATTACATCGCAGTAATCAACGATTTCTTTCTCGACATCTGTACTTGTTTCGTCATCGTATGAATACCAAACATTTATATCGTAGGTGCCATGTACTTCCACAACAGAATCATCTATTCTATGGGCATGATAATTGTGGTTAATGATCCAGCAGCCAAGGATATTCGTTGGTTCATGTAATGGTAAAACATGATTTGTCGTTTTTATATTTTTTCTACCACTGCCACAAACAGCTTTCGTTATAATTTCTCTGTATTCATGATCATGGACACTCATCTGATTATACCTCCTTAAGTTCTCAATGCTAGCCTATGCAAGACAATGACCTAAGGTGCATAAATGAAAAAAACCTTATTCAAACGTTTCTCATATAGACGTTTAAATAAGGTTTCATTTTCGTATGATTATTTACAAGAACTTCCCGGTATTTTATTATCCACTTTGGAGCCTGTTTCTCCCGCAAGCAAATCGCCATCTGTATCACGAATAACATGGTTAGTAACTTCTCTGGCAATTGTACCAGAAACCATTTGTAACACATCATTAACGACACCTTGAATTTCTTTAAATTCCTCCACAACTGGAATACTATCTAATTCTTCCTGTACCTGATCAATTTCTGCTTCTACTTTTTTTAACGCTTCTGCTTTATCATAGGCTTGTAAATTAACTGCTTGTTTTTGTAATAACTTAATTTTAGAAATGAGTTTTTGGACCTTCTCATTACTATTAATTTTTGCCT
>DATGUH010000143.1:0-5345 GCA_035301445.1 Pseudogracilibacillus sp.
TATGTTGCTTGTTACCACTGCCTAATGGATATAGTAAAAAAATGGATAATTACTACCTCTGATTTGGTATTTAAACTTTTTTTCATTTTAACAAAAGGTTATAGTCGGAATAGTCAAACTATATTCATGCAACGCTAGTGAGCGTTTATAAATAATAGAAGAAACATTTCTGCTTTGGATAGAAAAAGCACTGGATCAGAAATCCAGTGCAAGGAAAACTATTATTTGTCAATAGGCTTGTCATTATGATAGAGCAACATTGAATTTTGATTTTGGTCAGAATATCCGTAGTCTGAATCCAAATCTTCAAAAGGGTGATAGGTATACTCAAAAAATCCTTGATTCGGTATTAATTCGTTTTCCATTTTATTTATTTCAATATATACTTCTTCTCTATCGTATTCTTTAGTTAGTTTTTCGTAAGGTAAATTAGGATCGTAAACATATAGACGTATTAAATTGTCATCGTAACGATCATATTCCATTTTATAAATAGAGACGGAGTGACCGGCTTCATTACCTGTAAAGGCAGCTAATACAATTTGACCATCAGCCAAATGCTCTTCTACTTCATCAAGTATAGGGTCGGCATGCATATGAAAAGGTTGGTTATCAAAGATTTTATCATTAGCAATTCCCCATTGTGTTTCTAACAACTGGATCAAAGATTGATCTGGTTCACTAAGCATGCCTGCGTCTATCTCAAGATCCCCGTCCATATATTCATCTTCTGTTAAATGACTAATCATCCCATCTGTAAACGTATAATCAAATAATTGACCATCTTTTAGAAAAGGGTAGTCATCTTCATTCCCGGTTATATCATAATGTAGACCATCGAAATCATCTTTATCGGACTCGTGCGTTCTCTCGGATTTAATTTCTTGATCATTAAAAACACGTTCTGTTGTACGAGAAATTCCCGCGCATACACCACCTGGGGCAACTGTAGTTTTCATATTACCAAAGAGGAAGGCGTGTTGATCTGGCCGGAATCCAGTATCAATAACTTTTTTGGAATTTTCATTTTCTGTTTCCAGTTCATTTTCATCTTCTTCACTATTATCTTCATAGAGCCATGGCATGACGTGATATTGTACAGAATCTGGAGTGCCTTCGATTTTTCCGTAATCTAACCAAATGTTTGTGTAAATATTCTCATCCATGCCGTCCAATGGTTGGAAGATAGTATCTAGTAATTTAAACAATCCATCTAGGAAGAGGGAATAGATATAACTAATCTCAGCTTTAGAAATTTCAACAACACCATAATCGTCATTATCAATTTTCTCTTCTTCAAATAAATCATCTGTGAAAAGGCCTTGTTTAAAGATAAATAATTTATGGTCATATCCGGGACCAAAAATATAAGGGGAAATTCTAAAATAATAGTAATCTCCAATATCGTCCAATAAGTCATCATCAAAAAAGTAGATTGGATCATTTTTATCGATATTTAATTCCATCGCATTGTTAATCCACTTTTGCTTTTTGACCTTCTCCATTTCTCCTTCTTCTAAATTAAAATAATAAGCGCTAATATCTTTATCTTCACCATCTGGCATATCTACAATCATTTTCCCGTCATAATTATGAACACGAATCGGATCTCGGACAGGTTGATAGATTTCATCAAGTTCATCTTGTTCGTAATTTTCAACTGTGCTGAAATATTTGGCATTCAAATCGTCCGTTTTAAGTGTGGTACCTAGATCTTCATCCTCTATAGTAAACTCTTCGATATCTTTAGGGTCGATTTCTTCTTTTGGATCCAGTCCTTCCTCGATTTTAACGTAATCACTTATTCCGTCATCTGCTGTTGAGAATTTTTTAGGATCTAGTCCTTTCTCCACAGCTTCATCATCGGATAATCCATTTCCAGATGTGTCCGTTTTATAAGGGCTTAAACCAAGCTCTAATTTTTCTTCAACGGTCATTTCGTTATCGCCAAGTTTTTCATCCATACTATCCTGAAAGACGCTTTCATCACTCAGGGATTCATCCATCGGTAATGCATCGAGTTCTTTTGCTAGTTGGTGGTGCTTGTACTTCTGATATCCCCAAATGATACCAGCACCAATTAAGATTATAATAAAAATAATGATGACAAAATATAAAAATATTTTCCCTATCGTTTTTAATGCTTTCAACGTTTTATCAACTCCCATTCTTAAGATTATAAAGTTTAGTATAAATTATTTTCTCGCTCGTTTCGAGGGGCATATCAGTAAACAGTTCATTTGAACTATAAATTAGAGAGATGAAAAAAAGTTTCTAGTTAATTATTATTATTTTTTGAATAGTTGTAGAAATAAGAATTGTTATTTGTTACAATGCTATCACGATTGTTTCGAATACATATAAAGGGGGATGGTTCTAATGGCTGATGAGCATAATAAAAACAATCAAGACGAGCAAGTTGTTTCGACGAATAACGGAGGAAATAATTCTAATAAAGGTTCTTCCACTAATTTAGAGGAAAATGTGGCAGCACTTTTATGTTATTTAGGTTCTTTTGTGACGGGAATTATTTTTATAATTATAGAGAAAAATAGTAAATTCGTCCGTTTTCATGCGATGCAATCGATTGTGTTTTTTGGAGGTCTTGTAGTAATTAATTTTATCGTAGGTTTTCTACCTTTTAGTACAATACTAAGTGGATTAATTAGTTTATTTACATTTATCATGTGGATTGTATTTATGGTAAAAGCTTACCAAAAAGAATACTTCAAGTTTCCTGTAACAGGTCAAGTTGCAGAGGACTTTGTTAATAAGCAGAACTAAAAGAAATAATGATGAAAAAACTACTGCTCAGAAAGGGAAAAAACCTTTCGAGCAGTAGTTTTATATTGGTTAATATTTGTTAATACAATAAATCTTTATCCAGTCTGCTTATGTGAAAACTATTGATAACTTTCTTCTAATTGATCAATTAAGTCACCAACATAGCTGACAGCTGATTTTATTGTTTCAGGGTCAAGCATATCGACACCTGCTTTTTTGGTGAGTTCTAGTGGTGTTAAAGAACCACCGGCCTTCAAAACATCAAGCCAATCTGAAATAGCAACATCAGGGTCCGATTTTATCCGTTGCAGTACAGCAGTGGAAACGGTTAGTCCTGCTGAATATGTATAAGGATATAAGCCCATATAATAATGCTGTTGCCGCATCCATGTCAGTCCTGTACCTTCATCTAGTTTGACGGTGTCTCCCCAAAAGTTAGCGATCGCTTCTGTTTTTTGCTCACATAAAACATCCGCAGTAAGTGGAACACCATTTTCCGCGAGCTGATAAATCCGATGTTGAAATTCAGCTTCGAGTAAATGAGTTATAAAATTGTGATAATAAGTTCCGAGCAATTCACTAATAATCCATCTCTTCTTGCGTTTATCAGTTGTGTTTTGTAATAAATGTTCGGCAAGCAATAATTCGTTTAATGTCGAAGGGGCCTCGACGAAATAAGTAGATACATCGGTATTCATCAATTTTTGATAATGGTTTGCCAAATAAAAATGTCCCGCATGTCCAAGTTCGTGTGCCAATGTGAATGCACCGCGCATTTGATTGGTCCAAGTCATCAAAATATAAGGATGGGATCCATATGGAGAGGCACAGAAAGCACCAGATTGTTTACCGATGTTATCGGCATAATCGACCCAGCGTTCATTTAATCCTTTCGTAATTATTTCCTTATATTCATCTCCCATAATAGATAGAGCATCTTGTATCATTTTTTTCGCTTCTTCAAAAGTTATTTCCGGGTTATAGTCTGGATCGAGTGGCGCTTTTAAATCGGAAAAATGTAATGTTTCCAAACCGTAATCAGCTTTTAATAAGTTGGCATATTTCCGCATATGTGGTGCTAACTCTTCTTGAATAATATTAAGTTGGTTTTCATACATTTCTTTTGTGACATGTTGGTCTTGTAGTAACATATCAGTCACCGATGAATAACCACGCAGTTTGGCCATGGTTATTTGTTTAGTGACTTCTGTTTGATAAGTAGCAGCAAATGTATTTTTATAACGGGATAGAGTCTGGATAAAGGATTCATAAGTTTTTCTTCGGATAGTAGTATTTGCTGACATTTCATATTTATCTTCATACAGTGATTCGGACATAGGTAAAGTGTTCCCTTCATTATCCTCAACGGAAGCAAAATCAAAGTCAGCACTTTTACTACGCTCGTAAATCATTTGCGGCGCACCATGCACTTCTCCAAGCGCTCCTAATATTTCCTCTATTTCAGCAGTGAACGTAAACGCTCTTTTATCTAAGATGTCATAGAGCATTTTTTTATAAATTTGTAGACCTGGTAATTCATCAATGAATTTTTTTAAAGTGTCTTCAGGAATGGCTAATAGTTCTGGATCAAAAAAAGCCAGTTTCGTTTCAACGTTCGTTAAGGTTGTCATCGTTTTTGCATATAGGGATTGGTTGGCAGAGTCACTGCCATCTGCACTGATTTTCAGCATTGCATAACTGCCGACTTTTATAATTCTTTGCATAAACGCTTCCATTGTTTTAATGGCACCAAGCAATGTATCGGCATCGTTTCCAAGTTTTGATTTATAATCGAGAACCGTTTGTACGTCATCTTCCAAACTGTTTAGTTCCCCTTCAAAAGTGACTTCTGTCTCGAATAAATCCGATAGATCCCATGTTTCTTTTACTGGTATATCTGCTCGTTTCGTTCTTTCCATCATAATCTTCCTTTCGCAAATAGAAGTATTTCTTTTAGTGTATCGAAATCAATAAGCGAAATATAGTAATACGTGATACGGATTTTTAATCAATCGTTTTTGGAAATCGTTCTTATTGAATTAAAATTGAGAAAGCATCTACCTTCAGTTGTGAAAGTATATTGGCATTAAAATGGGAATCATAAGATAAAAGGGATGGAAATGTTTAAGGGCAAAATAGTAATTTCTATCATGACGTCACCAATTTATTATATAATGGAAAAGCTATGCTAAATAAATCACATCGATGTTACGTAAAAGGAGTTTAATATGTTTCGTATCAAAGCTGTACAAATACCATCATTAAGAGAAGCAGTTTTACTAACTATTACTATTATAGGAATTATGTTTGGCAGTATTGTAATACTAGAAGCAAATCCACATATTCCGTTGGTTATTGTATTATTATTACTTTTTATTTATGGTCTGATAAAAAAAGTACCATATAAAGAATTAGAAAACGGCATTACAGAAGGAACTAAAACAGGGATGGCAGCTGTGTTTTTGTTTTTCTTTATTGGAATACTTATTGCCAGTTGGATGCTCGGTGGTACAATTCCGACACTGATTTATTTTGGGTTTAATATTGTGACTCCGAAGTTC
>DATGUH010000144.1:0-23481 GCA_035301445.1 Pseudogracilibacillus sp.
TTATCCTCGTCGGTCATTGGTAAGTAACGAAATTCATTCATGTTGAAATCCCCCAATAATTTATCTTTTATAAAACGGCGTTTGTATAACTACAGCTTCTAATTGTCTCTTACGTACTTGGATATATACCGATTGTCCTTCTTCGGTATATGGTATTTCCAATAAAGCAAATGCTATTGCTTTGTTCAATGTAGGTGATTTCGTTCCTGTTGTCACATAACCTATTTTCTCACCAGCTTCATTTAATACTTCATGATCCGTTCTAGCGATACCTTTATCTTTCAATTCAAGACCAACTAACTTTCTATTCGTTCCTTTTTCTATCTGTTTTGTAAGTACTTCTTTTCCGACAAAATCCACTTCTTTATTTGGCTTTACAGCAAAACTAAGGCCTGCTTCTATCGGGGAAATATCTACAGATAATTCTTGTCCATACAACGGAAGACCAGCTTCAAACCGCAAAGAATCACGAGCTCCCAGACCTGCAGGAATCATGTCTTCCTTTTCCCCTGTTTCCATAAGCAACCGCCAAAGGGACAAAGCACTATTAGTATGTATATAAATCTCAAAACCATCTTCTCCTGTATAACCTGTACGTGAGATAATAGCTTTGTTTTCAACATTGTTAAACGTTACATCTTGTTTAAATCGAAAAGGTTTAATATCCCCTAAATTTTCTTCAGTTATTGATTGAACAATATTAGTTGCTTTTGGCCCCTGCACTGCTAACAATGCATAATCATCTGATTTGTTTTGAATCGATACTTCTTCATCTTCGACATGTTCCTCAAGCCAAGCTAGATCTTTATCAGTATTCGCAGCGTTTACAACGAGCATATAGGAGTGTTCATCTAGCATATAAACAAGTAGATCATCTATTGTACCACCATCTTCTTGGCACATAAATGTATATAACGCTTTATTTGGTTCCAATTTTTTCAAATCATTTGTCATTACTTTTTGCAAAAATGAAAGACTACCTGATCCATTAACAAAAATCTCTCCCATATGGGACACATCAAAAAGCCCCACATTACTTCTTACCGCATTGTGTTCTTTTATAAGTCCTGCAGAAAAGTTAACTGGTAAATCCCATCCTCCAAAATCTATCGTTTTAGCTCCCCATTGTTCATACGCCGGAAAGATAGGTGTTCTTTTTAATTGTGACAACCATACTCACTCCTTATATAAGATATTTTAACTGGTTCATAAAATAATGTAATGATATGTTGGCAACTTGTACATACTATATCATACATTATCGAAAGTTTTAAAAAGAGGTATCCTTATGCATATTATCATAAACAAAGACAAGTATTTTCTCAATCAATTACATACCAAGCTCGAAAATAACCAACAACTATCTAGTTGGGAATTATTTGAGCTTCACTATCGTATGGAAACAATGCTCATACATGATGACTTTGACGCTTTACTCGTTCCCAATTACTTGCCACATGTCAATTTTATGGAGCATCAGGTAAAAGCAGCTCAAACCGTAATTCATGACATGGATGGGCGTGCTATTTTAGCAGATGAAGTTGGGTTAGGTAAAACGATTGAAGCAGGACTTATTTTAAAAGAATATATGCTGCGTAAACTTGTTAAAAAAGTGTTGATTTTAGTCCCTTCTTCCCTCGTGCCACAGTGGGTAGAAGAATTACATGAAAAATTTCATATTCCGGCAGTTGCCTTCCGAAAAGGATATGAGTGGGAACAATATGACGTTGTAATTGCTTCTATTGATACCGCCAAACAAAATAAACATCAGTCACATATTTTAGATATTGAATATGATATGGTGATTGTGGATGAGGCGCATAAGATTAAAAATCATAAAACGAAAAACCACGCTATGATTCGTGCCATTCAAAAAAAATATTGTTTGTTGCTGACAGCGACTCCTGTACAAAATAAATTACGTGAACTATTTAATCTTGTTACTGTATTGAAGCCAGGTTTCCTAGGTACTTATGAATCATTTAAAAGGAAATACCGTACTGAAAATGAAATTCAATCTGATAAACATTTACAAAAACTAATTCAACAAGTTATGGTACGTAATGCGCGTAAAGATACTTTACTTCACGATGTGAAACGACAAGTTGAAACGGTATGGCTTACTTTTAATGAAGAGGAACAAAAAGTATATGATTCGCTCTCAAATATATTTCAAGATAGTCATACATTTTCAAAAATTACTTATTTAAAAGAATTATGCTCATCGAGAGAGGCTTGTTACCTTTCTTTAGAAGCATCAGATAGTAAGAAATATAAGGATATATTAGAAAATATAGCAGTTCTACCACATCATGTAAAAGCCAAAAAACTAGTTGAAATCATTCAATCGTTAAATGGTAAAAAAGTCATTGTATTCACCGAATATCGGGCTACACAATTTTATTTACAGTGGTATTTAGCACAAGAAAATATTTCATCAGTTCCTTTTCGCGGCGGGATGAAAGCTAACCGTAAAACCTGGATGATGGAACTATTTCAAAACAATAAACAAGTACTCATTGCAACAGAAGCTGGAGGTGAGGGGGTGAATTTACAATTTTGCAGTCATATTATCAATTATGATTTGCCATGGAACCCTATGCGTTTAGAACAAAGAATTGGCAGAATTCACCGTTATGGCCAAGAAAATGATGTACATATATATCATTTCGCTATTCAACACACGATTGAAGAACAAATTATGCATCTCTTATACAAAAAAATTCATATGTTTGAACAAGTAGTAGGCAAGTTAGACGATATTTTAACTGCTCTTAACATTGATCTTGATAAAGAATTTTCATCTATTATGGAAACTTCTGATTCTGTTGAAGAAATGGAAATTAAGGTAAATCATCTAACAGAAGTTATTAACCAGGCAGGCAGAGAAGCATGAGAAAAAATTTCATTCATGATTTTTTAGAAACCTTTTTCAGAGAGAACAATTGTCATGTAGATTCAATGGAAGGAAAGCTAGTAGTGGGACTTACTGAGGAAATGGATAAAGCATTAATGAATCGGCCTTTTTATTGGAATTACATGGAGACCATGAACCAAAAAGGTAAACCGATGAAACTAACCTTTCTAACCAAAAATGAAAATAGAGATGAAGAGGGAGAATGGGTTACTTTTGGTAGTCCTCGTCTACACCAAGTTGCAAAACATTTGAAAGGTCAATCTCAATACACTCGTCTCTTTCAAGTTATGCATACACACGAACAAACTATGCTACATCCATGGCTTGTTCTGAATTATTGTGTTCGTTACGAAGGAAAGCAAATAAAGGAAAAACTATTTTCAATAGGATTACATTTAATTAAGGGCACTATTGTTCATGATATGATGGAAAACTTACAGCAAATTGAATTGCACGAAGTTATCAGTAATCATTGTTACACCATTTCACCGATTATTAAGCCAAGCAGCGGAATCAACAGAATCGAGAAATATATAGACGATTTTATAGAAAATGATGATCACACATGGGCGGTTAAAGCTCATCAAAGATTGCAAAGAGAACTAGATTTGATTCAACATTTTTACGAGCATACTTCCGATAAACAAGAAAAAAAACGGGAAGAAATTGCCGCACAGAAAAGATTCACTCCAAAAATTACTCACGAAATCATTAGTGGCGGTTTATTTTATCTCGACACACGATTTCCTTTTCAATAAAAAAACCTCTACCAAATATGTAGAGGTTTTTTTATATTATTCACCAAATCCGGGAATCATTATGAATTCTGTATACCAGGTGAATCCAATCATAAATACAGTCAAATACGCTCCAAACATATACATATACATTCTTTCTGAAAGCTTTAAATAACTGAGCGCCAGGAAAAAAGCTGTTTGGACGAGAAATAAAACAGCAGTATTGTACATGTCTCCAACGAAAAACATTATTGTAAATATACCAGTCCAAAAAGCAAGCACACGAAACATTCTATCCATGCCTTTTCCCCTCCTTTATGTAACCTCGTCAAATGTATTATAAACGAATATATTTATATTGTAAATAAAACACTGACAAGATGCAATTATTCCGTCATTAATCATCTATCATAACTACCTCATCTGAAACGTACAAACGAAAAACTTTACTGCTTTCTGTTCCTTGTAGCGTACGAACTTCCGTGTCAGCTTCTATGATGTTTTCGTCAACCCATTTAAACTTAACAGATACATCTCCACTTGGGTGATGATATTCGGTTTTTCCTGAAGTTGTGTCTTCATATAACTTATCTTGAATGAATTTGGCTTTAGTCATTTGTATTAAGGTATCTATCTCAGGAAGTTCATTAACTGTTTTATTTGTGTAGGCATCATTTTCATGCAAAAAAATCATTGTTGTAATATTTAATAATATAAACATACTGAGAATAATTGTATATGGCAAAAAGAAACCTTCATTATTTTGTAGTACCATGTGCAATTGTCTTTTCATATGCTTCCCCATTTTCCATAAGTAATGTAACACGAAAACCATAATCTAATTTAGTTACCTTAAAAGTATCGATTTGACGTATATAAATTTCATGTCCATTTTTCTTATCTCTTCTAATATAATTTTTATGCTGTTTATAAGTGATGGATCTATCAATACTTTCATTGTTTTCTGATTCTACCCTAAAATGAAGCAGATTTTTTGATTGATCAATTTCCACAGTTTCAGCTATTAGAGCTTCCTCATTTAAATAATGAAAAAATTGCTGCGCATCAACTTGGCTATGATTAGAGTCAAATCGAATTATCTGTAGTAGTAAACTAAAAACAGGCAACATTAATAAGATAATGACGAGCGTTAATAATAGTGTTGCGAACGTAAACCCACTTTCATTATTCACGGATGCCGTACAAACAGGATTTCTCTTTCTCCTTAAGGGCATTTTCCCATGTTGCACATCCCTTCACATATTCATCCTCCATCGTAAATGACATCTGCACATCCTTTTTAGCAACTTGACTCTTGTAGGAATCAAGCGTTTTATCAGTTAAAATATACGCTTGTAATTCATTATGCAAAGCTAATTTAATAAGCTGATGATGTTTTATACGGTGTTCGTCTGTAGTCACTTTCTGATGGATTGGTAATACAGTTGCCACGAGCATCAATAAGATGCCCATGGCAATAATCACTTCACTTAATGAAAAACCATCACTCTTACTCAATATAGTGCCTCCCTTTCCCAAACGGAAACACAACTTTATATCTTTTATTGTTCACATCATAAAAATTGTACGTGTATGGATTTTTCACGCTTCCCGTATTGCTATATTCGATTTGATGTCGCGCAAAAGACTGAGGTCCCAAATGTTTCGGATAATGCCGTGTATGGATAGAGTTTTTGTTTCTTTCTTTAACAATATAATGATCCTTTTTTAAATGGATCCATAAATCTCGTCCTTCCAACGTCTGATTTTGAATAAATAAAATATCCGAATCAAAAACACGGAAAAAATGGTCTATTTCATGTTTTACATATTGTTTATGCAAAGTAGGAAAGGCAATCCATACAAGCAACATAACAATCATCAAAACAAAAAGTAATTCGAGTAAGGTAAAGCCAGTTTCATTTTTTAATTTAGTCATTTCGACGTACTAATAATCCCGTTATTTAGCGTTAGTTTAGTCCCGTCTTTACACGTCGTTTGTTCAGATGTAATATACTTTTTATCCACTAAGTCTTTCAAGGTATCAGGTAATTTATTTTCTTCCAATTGGTACACATTAACCTGGGCCTGAACTGATTTTTGCAACGCGTCGCAACCTTTCGCATTCACTTCTTTCGTACGGTTAGCAAGTGATGGTACTATGAGTATGATTAACACTGTGATAATCATCAGGACGATTAACATTTCAATCAAAGTAAAACCTTCTTGTTTTTTTAACATTATATTTCTCCTTTCAAATTGTATTAATTAACTGAAACATCGGCCACATTAATGTTAAATAAATAAAAATAATACAACATGCAAGCGCAGTAAAAAATATTGGCTGAATTAAAGTAATCATACGCATCATTTTACTCTCCATTATTTCTTGTAGAAATTCAGCGTATGCAGTTAAGTCTTGCTGCAAATCAGCTATATTATTATTATTATCAAATATGCTTGTAAATTGACTCTCAAGAAACGTCATTTGTTCCAACAAATGCGTAATATAAAATCCTTGTTGTAACTGTGACTGCATTCTTTCAGCATAATATGCAAGCAATGGAATTTCTTTTTGGCCGGCCATATGAGTTATGACATTTTTTAAAGACATTCCTGTTTTTAAAAACATACTCATATGAGTTGCAAAGTAATATGACATTTGTAGGCGCAAAATATGTCGAAACACTGGTAACTTCTCGTATATTAGAACCTGTTGTTCAATCGCAATATTGTCTTTTATAAATTTCCAAAAGATCATTGCAATCGTAACGAGTACAACTATGCAAATGAATAACGTACCTAAAACATTGATAATATTGATAGATATCACAATGGACCTTGTACTGGCATCGCTTGATTGAAACATTTCAGCAAATGCCGGTAGTACAAAGAATTTAAGAAATAGAAGCAAAACCATAAAAAAACCAAACAATATAACTGGATAACGAATAACACGTTTAAATTTCTCAAAGCTATTCAAACGATGTTCAAACATTTGAATACATTTATTCATGCTTGTTAAGACATCACCATTGATACGCACAAAGTATATATAGGACACAACAGTTGCATGGAAGCCTGCTGTTTTAAAAGCTTCATCCATATACTTGCCTTTGGTTAACTCTAAACGGATAATCTCCGCCACTTGTTCAAACTGCCTGTCCCACTTAATTACATCAAGGGCATCTGTAAACGAATAACCGTGATCGAGCAATCTGTTAAGCCGCTTTAGAAACAACAACTGCTGATTTTCTTTTAATTTAGTAGGATCCTTCGTAAACTTCTTTAGAAATGAAACCATACAAGTAAGCCTTCTCCTTTAATTGTTGGAAAGACTGATAATTCAGTCCTTTTTTCTGATGATTACCTTCTATCATGTTTTGTAATAACAATCCGTCTAATAACTCAACAATAGCAGCTCTTTTCGATTCCTGATTGTCTTGAGTAATAGGAACGAGTTGAATAGAAGCAACAGCAATTAATGTTTGCATAATATCGACTCGGTTTATACCAAGATCAAGTAACCTTTCAATCGTTCCGGGGGCATCTTTTGCATGTAATGTACTTAATACAAGATGTCCTGTTAAAGCGGCTTCAAACGCAAATGCTGCTGTTTCACTATCCCTTATTTCTCCAATTAAAAGGACATCAGGGTCATGACGAAGTGCAGCTTTTAGTCCTGATTGATAAGTGATGCCTGCTCTTTCATTTACTTCAACCTGGATAACATGGTCAAGCTGTCTCTCTACAGGATCTTCTAATGTTATCGCCTGAAAAGATTGTTCATTTAACATAGACTCCAGTAAACTATACATCGTTGTAGACTTTCCACACCCAGTTGGGCCGGTTAATAATATAATGCCTGAATCTTGCTTCAGCCATTGTTTCATCGTTTTAAATTGAGCTGGGAATAAAAATAATTGATCAGTTGATGGGAGTGCATCTTGCGGGAGAATTCGGATGGTTAAGCTTTCTGTTTGGGCCATCGGTAAGGTGGATAGCCGCAGTGAATATTTCTTTTTTTGTTTAGATTTAAAGGAAAGTGTTCCGTTCTGTGGTCTCCTTATTTCGCCAATATCCATATTGGATGAAAATTTGAAATAAGTGAGTAAAACCTGATATAAATCTGCATTGATTGTCTTTATATATGTGCGGTTCCCTAACAGCCGAAAGTAAATATTAATTTGGCCTTTATCTGTTAAGGGATAAAAATGAATATCTGAGGCGTCTTCTTTACAGGCTTTTTCGAGGAGTCTGTCAGCAAATGTTGCAGTAGTATTATGCAATCTTTCACCACCTTTTCGCAACAAATACTTATAAAAATTGTAACAAATTTATTATACAAAACATTTAAATATATAGCAAGTTTTTACTAAAAATTAAGACTTTTATATTAGTAATTGTTAACTATTTAGTTTGTTCATATGATTACTACATAGACATTGCTCTGTTCTTACTAAAAGCAGCCATCTCCTTTATTCATATTTACATAAAAGTCAATATTTTATTTTAAGATGTATAAAAAATAGCAAATTTCAAATAATATAAAAAACATTATTTATCAGAAGAAATAAATTAGAAAGGATGTGACTTCACATGACATTTCAAGCGTATATTCAATCTTTAATCCAACATTTTCAAGCCCATCATAAAGAGCCATTCAAAAACGAAAAGAACAAGCCTTCCCCATCCTTTTTTGATCCCTGGTTCGGCTTGTTCCCATTTTCTATAAAATTATGGCTTAAAAAATAATATCATACTGGATAAAACTGTAACGTATAGGGATTATGACGTTTTTCGTGGCCAATCGTTGTTGCAACATTATGACCGGGATACACTGTAAAGTCATCAGGAAGCTCATATAGTTTGGTTGCAATACTCTTTGCAAGTTCCTCCATGCTTCCTTCTGGCAAATCTGTACGTCCAACACCCATCGGAAACAGTACGTCTCCACTAATAATGAAATTTTCTTCTGCAAAAATAAAGGTCACACTTCCCGGAGAGTGTCCAGGTGTATGAATAACTTCCATGTCAAAATCAGCAATTGTAAGTTGGCCTACTTCTAATAAATAATCTGGCCGGGCTGCGTAAATGGCATGTTCCTCACCAAAGAAAACGATGGACCTGTTTAAAGCAGGATTTTCCAACCAATCCTGTTCATTTTTATGTAAATATACATCTAAATCATATCTCTTTCTAACATCATTCAATGCACCAATATGATCGAAATGAGCATGTGTTAATAATATTGCTTTAGGTGTAAGTTGATTCTTTTCTACATAATCTATGATCACCTGACTTTCACCACTTGGGTCAAAAATGAGACAGTTACCATTTCGACTTACAATATAGCAATTAGTACCTAAAGGACCTAAAGAAAGCTTCTCAACATGCATTTAAATAGCACTCCTTTTCAATTCAAAATAATGATTTCTCTTATTTAATAATGATATAAACTCGACAAATAACACTCTTTCCTTTAAAATATAAAGTGTGTCAATACACTATAGAGCAATATTAACATACTTAACTTAGTTTAACATGTACATAAGGAGGATGTAATCTAAATGGTTTTAGCCATCTTGCTGCTTATAGTAGCATTAATATGTGTTTGGTCTGTTTTAAAACAAGTAAAAATTAAAAACTATTTTGCACTTGCCTTTTCAGCGGTTGCAGCCCTCAGTTTTGGGTTTTTCTCAATTATGACGATTGTTTGTGAACTGACTGAAGCAGGAATTTGCGGATAAAAAAACTGTCCCAATCGACAGTTTTTTTATTTTGCTTCAAAATCTAAAAACCGGAATAAATCACCATAAATGATGTTATCTGAATAAATCAATTCAGTCTCTACTTTTTCTTCAATATCAGCACATGCAGATTGTTTATCATCATTAGTTTCAGTCGTCTTTTCATCTATAATTTCTCCCGTTTCACGATCGTAACAGACTTCGTTCGCATAAATATAATCATCACTAATAAAATTACCATTACGTTGGGTTATGAATCCTTTACGATCGTCATGAAATAAATCATTTCCAAAATAGATATCATGATTCGTATCAATGCCAGCTAGATGTAATAAAGTTGGTTTTATATCTACTTGGCCTGCAATTGATTCCTTTATTTCGCCATCTCCACTTCCAGGTATATGAACGAAAAAAGGAACTCGTTGTAATTGTTGGTAATCATAAGCATCAATTGAATCCTTTTCTAAAAATTCAGCCATTGCTTTATTATGGTTTGCGCTAATGCCATCATGATCCCCCATAATAACTATAATGGAATTATCATATAAATTAGCTGCTTTTAATGATTGGAAAAAACCTTCAATAGCTTCATCCGTATAACGTACGGTTGGAAAATAGTTATTTAAAGTATTGGAATTAGAATCATATGGTTCGATTGAACGATCTTCTTCATTCAATTCGAACGGAAAATGATTTGTAATAGTAATCATTTTCGCATAAAAAGGCTGTTGCAACTCCTCCATATATGGAATGGCCTGTTTAAAAAACGATTTATCTTTAAGCCCCCAGCCAATCTCATTATCTTCTTCTACATCAAAATACGATTTATCAAAATAATCCGTAACGTCTAGGCTTTCATACATTTGATTTCGATTCCAAAATGTATCTTGATTCGCATGAAAGACATACGATTCATATCCATGGTTGTTCAAAATTTCAGACATACTATGATATTCGTTTTCCGCATGGGTAAAAAAAACCGCACCACCGGATAAGGGATACAAAGAGTTTTCTGTAATAAATTCGGAATCAGAAGTTTTTCCCTGAGCTGTTTGGTGATAAAAATTTTCGAAGTAAAACGTATCTGAATCTGTCCTCAATTCATTTAAAAATGGGGTTATTTCCTGTCCATTAAGCGTATTATCAATGACAAAAGACTGTATAGATTCTGCAGAAATAAAAATAATATTCCGATTTTTTGCTTTACCAAAATAATCCGACTGTTGATCACTACGAATCTCTTCATTCACATATGATTTTATTTTTTTTAGATCATGATCATTGGCAAGTACTTTTTCTGTTCGCATTTTGGATTGCAATGCAATATCGTAAATATGATAATAAAAAACGCCAATATTTTTAACTAAATATTCACGATCAAAAGCACGTGATAACAATTGAGGTCTTTCCATTTCTGCTAAAAGAAAATTACTACATAATAAGATAAGAGAACAAACTAGTGTAAAAACTTTATTTCGTTTTGAAAATGACATTAATGGTGCCATATGACTTTTTTTACTTAGCATCCAAATAGCGATTACATCAACAATAAGTAATAAATCATATATTTTTATCAAAGATATGATGCTTGATGATAAATCCGCCATATTATTCATTTGTGTAATTTGAGGGATGGTTAAAAAGTCAGTAAATGAGCGGTAAAATAACAAGTTAAAATAGAGGATGATTGTACCGATAAGAGTACTATATCGAATAAAAATACGTCTTTTTTTATGATTATTAAACCATACAGCGATTGCAAAAAAAACAACAGAAGTCACTAAAGGGTTTAAGAACAAAATGAATTCCTGCATAGCATTCTCTATTTCAACATGAAAATAGAAGCGATAAATTAGATAAGTTTTAATTCCAAATAATATACCTGCTACGAGAAATAACGGTATATACTTGCTGCGTACATACATAGACAGATACCCCCTAAGTATCCCCTAAAGGGTAATTACCCTTTATGATTAATTATTAAACCTGACAACTATTTTTTAATTGCCTTATTCAAAATGTGAATTGCCGTTTGATAAGTCATTACATCAATCATTTTGTTATCGAATAAGTCACGTAGCTCCCATTTCATCATAGATAAATCAATATTTCTTTCTCCCGTGTAAACAAAAATACCAAAACGTTTTAATAACTTTTGTACATCATAAACTGAGTGCATACATTGGTTTCCTTTCTGATTGATTCATATTAAAAAAGGACAAGCATACAATGAAAAAAAGACATGAACAAGGGTGATTCAAATGAGAACTCGTATATGGGTAATATGTATTTTAAGCGGTTTGGTATTTGCCGTAGGACTATATTTTCTTCAATCTTCCAAAAACGCTAAGTATGCAATCACATTTTTCCCCTTGGATGAAACGTTCTTTTTTACTGATGCTACTACTAATCTTGATAATTTCCAAGACAATCTACTTAATTGGACAACATTATCGTCTTCAGAAAAACCAGTCTATTTACGACAAGATGTCAGCTTACTATATGAAAATGGATTTTTTAAAGGTATCCAAAGTAAATGGGAACAGGATCAACAAATCATTAATTTAAAACATCCAGTACCATTGCATAATACCGCCGTTTTTGAAGCTATTAGTTTTCATCATGGAGAAATACATCAGCCTTCCAATGATATAACGAGTATCCAGAAAATGACCTTCGATAAAATTTACATGCATAAAAACAATCAATCTTTCGAGCCTCTAAGCAAGAAGGATGAACGAATAGCGATAATTGATCAAGAGAAGCAAGAAAGGCTTAAAAAGTCATGGAATAAATGGATTTCCGAGCATGATATCGATCAATCAGAATATACAGTTATTCCATTAACCAATCTCGCAGACTATGAAGACAATCCCCTTCCAGGTTTATCAGTAGAACAATCAAGAGCTACTATTGGTAAGCTATGGGAAGGACTATACAAAGAATATATACTTCGATTAAAAGAAAAAAAGAATGAAGGAAAAAGTCATGCCATGCCACTTATATTGTTGAGTAAAGACTCTAGTCACATTTATATTCTGTTTGAGTTAGATGGACAACAACAAATCCTCTTACAGAAAATACCTAACGTTGACTCATCCACCAATCCACCATAATCCACCATATATACAAATCAGTCCGACGAGTGATAATATTTGCCAAAGTAAATATCTGCGTCTTGGTAATGAAACAATAGATGCTGCTAGAAAACCACCTAAAAGACCACCTAGGTGCGCCCCCATATCAATTTGTGGAACAAAAAAACCAAGTCCTAAATTAATAATCAATATCAAGGCAATACTTTTGCCAATTGTTTGTTGAAAAAGACGTTGATGAATCAATCCAAAATACAATAGTGCCCCAAATAACCCAAAAATGGCGCCAGAAGCACCTGCTGATATATGGGTATCGAATGCGAAACTTGATAAACTACCAGCAATTCCAGCTAGCAAATATATAAAGGTAAATCGTATAGAACCATATATTCTCTCAGCAATAGCACCGATATAATATAATGCAATCATGTTTAATACAAGATGTAACAAACCAATATGCAAAAACATGGAAGTAACTAATCGCCACCACTGCCCATCAGCAATTGCCGGATTATATTTAGCACCAAATTGAATCAATACATCCGACTGCATACTCCCTCCTTGCAATTCTAGCATTGTAAACATGATTAAATTTAAAAATATCATTAAGTAAGTTATATGCAATTTGCCAAAAGTTAAAGTGTCCTTTATTTCCTGACGATTCTTCTGAACAATGTCATTTAAAATCGTTTTATAATAAATCACATCTTTTTTTTGTGCTGCTTCATCTGGAAGTGGCTGTTCAGAAATTGGATTTGCATGGATTTTTTGAAACAGTCTATTCTCTTCATCGGGAAAATTATCTTCTGTTAAATAAAAAACATTCATTTTTACTGGTTTTTTTTCTTTTAAAATCATTGGTTTTTTTAAAGCTTCCCAATCATCTACAGGTTCTGTATCAGTTACATATATATTGTAAATGGAAATATTTTGTCCTATGAACATATTTTTTAACATTTTTACCCGCTGAAATACACGTGCAATATCATTTTTCAAGTGGTTTTTCCAATTAAATCCACGCGGAATAAAACGTATGATATTTGTATTTTTTTTATGCCGTTTTTCCAGCCATACTTCGTTTCGATCATTATTGATATGCAGCATATCGTATTTCTCTTCCATCACAAAATAGTAAGCGAGACGATACATGCAATACTGTTCGCTAATTTCCATTATGCACCTCTTCTCACACGTTGCTACCTAAGTCCTTAGATGTCTTTTATCAGTAATGATATGCTTTATGCTTTTATCAAATGTTTGTCTCGGTAATTTTTTTACTATTTGAAATTCCGCAGCTAGAGAAACGGTTAATCCTTGATAATCTTCGAGAAACCGATCATAAAATCCTCCACCAAACCCAATCCGAAAACCATTTTCATCGAATACAAGTCCGGGAACAATTAATAAATCAATTTCTGATTTATTTTTATAAGTAGTAATCTCAGGATCTGGCTCATAAATCCCAGCATATCCAGGTTTTAATTCGTCTATCTGATTAATGGCGTAAAAATCCATCTCTCTTGTTTTAGGATTCGCTTTGGGAAAAGTAATAGTTTTACCGTTTTCCAAGGCGTTATTTACAAGGGGAATAGTATTCCATTCAAAAATTTGAGCATATGTAATCCCTACTATTGAAGCATTATCCCACAGTGTGCTGTTAAGTATTCTTTGGTGGATTGCTTGTTCATATATAACTTTTTTATGTGTACTCAATTGTTTTAATTGAGTAATTAAATACTTTCTCCACGCTTGTTTGTCCATAGTATTTACCTTTCTTATTACTATTTTACCACACTAATCTTTCCCTTTTAAGGAAAGGAACTGCATGCACCTTTTATCGCTACGTATTTCAATATAATATCGTATAATTTTTGCAATCAATGTGTCACGTTATAGGATATATTTATAAGCAAATATTAAAAAACTCCTGGCCAATTGTCATGGCAGAAGTTTCTCTTATACATTATTTCGTTTCACGGTGTAGTGTATGTTTTCTTAAACGCGGGCAGTATTTCATCAATTCTATACGTTCAGGATTGTTACGGTTATCTTTCTTTGTAATATAATTTCTATCGCCTGTCTCAGTGCAAGCAAGTGTTACTTGTACACGCATTATTCGTTCCCTCCAAACTATCACTTAACAATCTTTTATTTCCTACATTATCATATCAGATTCATTCTTTTATGGCAATTGTCATGTAACGTAACTTTGTTTAGCATTATACATTACTTGTCATAATTTGTTAGTTATCGTTGTATTGCCTTAAACTCTATCATATAAAGTTAAAATGAGTTAAAACTATATTTTCTTTTAAAAAACGTAAATTTTCTTAGTAAAGTTCTTCTATTCATAGTATAATAAGTTTTGAGACTGGAGGTATAAAGATGACATATTTAGTTGTATCCATTGTTGTCATTGCAGTTGTGTTATTTATCATCTCTTTCTTTATGGAAGATAAAACAAAACAATTAGAAGATCGAGTTGAACAATTATCTATTGCAACGATGCAGGATACTTATCAAATGAAAAAGAAAATCAAAGTATTGGAAGAGGAATTACTGACGAATAATGTAAATTCGAGTCAAACGCAGCAAATGCCAGAATCAGTAACAAACAAACCTATTTTGATACAGAAAGTATATCACTTGCATCAGCAGGGCTACTCACATAATGAGATATCTGAGAAAACTTCACTGGATCCAAATGATATTCAAATTATATTGAATCAAAACATTTAATAAAAGGAGATAACACAAATATGAAACAAGCCATCAGATATTTTTCGTTGGGTCTGCTTCTTTCAGTGCTCCTTTTATACGGTTATCAATTTTTCAACAAAGAAGATCGAGCAGCTTCTTTTTCTGAAGAAGAATTAATTGATCTAGTTGAGGATGAGGGATACCATGTCATTACAAATGAGGAGTACATCACTTACTCATTAAATAAAGATGAGACTGGGAAAAATCAGGAAGCATCCAATAGTGAAGAAAAAGAAAAGCAAGAAGATAAGAAAAAAGAAGATAAAGATGATGATAAAAAAGAAGAAAAATCTGACGACAATGAAGATGAAGAAGATGAAGAAGACGAAGTTGTTAAGGCGAGCATAAAAGTAGATGAAAACACTTATACTCCTGATATTGCAGATAAATTAATTGACAAGAAAATCATCGATAAAGATGAAGGAGATAAGTTTATCGAGTATATAGAAGATAATGACTATAGTGACTATATTCAGTTAGGTACATTTAAAGTAGATAGTGAGATGTCTATGAAGGATCTAGCAGAAACCTTTACAACCTATCCAGGTGATTAAAAATTTTATAAACAAATAAAAACGAACTGACTTCCTAAATAAGGTCAGTTCGTTTTTTAATTAGTCTTCCTTACTATTTTCATTCATATCAAAATAAGCATCCATTAACGATCTGCCAATTTTGTGATTAATGTTATCTCCAGCGTTTTTTCCTAGAAGTGGCACAACTACTGCAAACGCGATTTCCGGGTCATCGTAAGGTGCATAGCCAACAAGCGCAAGGTTTTCTGTTTCACCTTTTAAATATGAAGTACCATCATCTTTTTTGCCAACAGCAACACTTTCAGCAGTTCCTGTTTTACCGGCCGCTTTATACGTATTATCTGACCAGTAAGAATAACCAGTACCACCTTGCTCATTAAACGCTTTTTTAAAGCCTTCTTGTACTCGATCGAGATGTTCATCTTTAACATTTAATTTATTCAAAACATTTGTTTCGTTTACTTTAAAAATGGAACCTAGCTCATCGTCTTCTGAAGGATTACGTATTTCTTTAACTATATGAGGTTGTACACGATAACCATCATTAGCAATTGTAGAAACATACTGCGCCATTTGAATGGTTGAATATGTATCATACTGACCAATACCTATATTCAGTAAACCTGTACTAGTTGAAGGTCCTTCCAGACCAACTTCTTCATATGGAAAATCGATACCTGTTTTGACTCCAAGGCCTAATTGATTATAATAATTACGTAATTTTTGAATCCCACCATCTGCATCCACATTTGCTTTTGAATTATTTGGGAATGGATAACGGAAATCTCCTCCTAAACGTAACGCAGTATAAAACATATACACGTTAGAAGAACGTTTAAGCGCTGTTACATCATTAACTGCACCAAGTTGCATATAAGAACCTTTTGTTTGTGTTCCTTTAATTTTAATAGGACTATCTGTTAAAGTTTCTCCAGGTGATAATACATCCGAACCAAGGCCCGCAAGAACTGTTGCACCTTTCACTGTTGAACCAGGCAAATTTGAATCATACAGCGTTTTATGTGGTGAATTCTGATACTCGTTTGATTCTTTATCATAATGAAAACCACTTAAAGCTAGTACTTCACCTGTCTGTGGATCCATTGCAACAGCTAAAGCATCTTCTAAATATGGATTACCCCCGTTAGCTCTAGCGGATTTCAATTCCTTTAATACAATCTCATCCACTTTTTCTTGGAATTCCATATCAATTGTAAGCATTAGGTCTTTTCCTCTTTCACCTTCAACAACAACATCCGTACCTAAAACATCGCCTTTTTTAGTTGTCGTATATTCTGTTTGCTCTTTACGACCTCTTAGAACATCTTCATATTGTTCTTCCAAACCACTCTTACCAACACGGTCATTTCTGCTATAACCTCGTGTTTTATAGAAATCCTCTTCTTCTTTTGGAATACCTTGATCCTGCGTGGTAATAGAACCAACGATGGACTTCCAAGTCTCATCATACTCATATTCCCTTTCCCAATCGGTTGTTGCATTTATACCAGGAAGTAAAGACAAATGTTCTGCTATTTCTGCATATTCTTCTACACTGATATCCTCATTCTTTATCACTTCAGGTGTTAATGCATATGCTTTATCTAATTGTCTTTTAATAGCTGTTACTTGCATTTGATAATCTGTAAAGCCTTCAATGTCTTCCTCATCAATCCGATCCTTGATAACTAAATTATATTGTTCCACATCATCCAACTCTTTTTTTTCTTTTTTCGTGAGTCGGCTCATTGCTTCATCTGTATTCTTTAAATACCAATATTCTTTTTTATTTTGTTCTGTAACTTTATCCAGTTCTTTATCATTCATTGTCATATATACTGTTAATTTTTCGGCTAATTCAAGTTTATCTTCTGCTTGAACGCGCTTTGGAGGTGTATATGTAATAGAATAAAGTGATTTATTATCAACAACAGTTTTTCCATTGCGATCATATACTTTTCCTCTCGGTACAGGAGATTTGGATATATCATTTACAGTACGATCTATTTCTGCTTGATATGATTCTCCCTCTAATATTTGAACAACACCAAGTTGAATGATCAGTCCTGCAAATAAAATAAATACTACAAAAAATATTATATTTAAACGAAATGGCAATCGGTCTCTTTTTTTCTTTTTATTCACCATGCTTTATTCCCCTCTGTCAACTAACAATCATGCTTATTTATTATAGCATATAAAACAGGAAGTCAGCCATTATTGATGTATTAAAATCTTCAAATAAAACTTGTTTTTTTGACAAAAAGATAAACAAAAAAATAAGCAATACTAAAAGTTGCCATAACAAATGGTATAGCAATGTTATTTGGAAATGTATAAAGGCCTATAATGAATGCAGTAACGGAAATAATTCTGCCAATATTGACAAAAACCTCAAGCCAGACAATGTACTCAATTCTATAGGTTTTTGCTTTATGACTTTTTCCAATAACATCATAGGCCATGGAATCAAACGGTACATGTAATAAAGGACTAAACACACCGACTACGATAGCATACACTAATAATTGCGTATAGGTTAGTTGAAATAAAATAATAAACACAGATAAACTAATAAATATACTACCGATTAATATGGATGTTTTTCTATATTGTGGTTTAACAAACTTTGTTATTAAAAAGAAAAAAATTAATGAGCATCCATTTAAAACAAGGGTAAAAGTACCAAGTGCTAATTCGCTTTTTGTTACAAGATACACCCAAATAGCAACTACAAATACAAACAGCCCCTCACGCATTCCTTGGAACATATTAGCTAACATCATATTTCTTACATTAGCATTACGTTTCACTTCACTCCAAGCAATATGTAAACAATAGCGACCATTTGCTTTTCGTTTTTGTATAAAAAAGCTCATAAAAACAGCAAGCAGAAACAAGCCAAGCGATATAGAGAAAACCGTCATATAACCAATTTCAGTTTTCATCTTCGCTATAATAAAACCTGCAATAAATGGACCAATCATGCCACCTAATGATTCCAGTGCCCCCATATATCCATTAAAAAAGTCTCTCGTTTCAGGTTCTGTTATTTCAAAAGCTAACAAATTAAAAGCCAATCCATAACACCCATACCCGATACCTAATAAACAACCAAGTAAAACATTATATTTCGCTGCATTTTCACCAATCATTAATACTGTTATGAAAAAAATGGTCAAAAAAATAACGCCTGTCCTTAAGACAAAAATACGATCAATCATTTTAACTACTTTTCCCACTACCAGATAAGTTAATGGCTGGACAATAAATATAGCAAAATTATAGAAAGCAATTGTCAAATAATCATTTGTTTGTCTCCATAAGTAAACATTAACAAAGGTGTTTGATAAAAATATGCCAAGCGCATACAGGCCGCCAATTATTAATAACAATATTAGATCTTTCTGAGTATGCTTTTGTTGTAAATAAGAGAAAACCTTATTCCACATATCCACTTAACTCCTTCGTAATATTTAGTGTGAACGAAAACGAAACAGGATATGTAAAAATTAGCGGGTAATATAAAGATTAATTAATGGATTGGCCACTAAGAAGGTTAACTCGAATTAATTTTTCAGAAAAAAACACGGGATTCTTTTCCCGTGTTTTCTTTATAGTATTATATTATTTAGCTTCGTCATAATTTTTAGCAACTTGATCCCAATTAACAATATTCCAGAAAGCTTCGATGTATTCTGGACGTCTGTTTTGGTATTTCAAGTAATAAGCATGCTCCCAAACATCCAGTCCGAGAAGTGGTTTTTTCCCTTCCATAATTGGACTATCTTGGTTTGGAGTACTCATAATATCAATTTCACCATTATCAAGTACTAGCCATGCCCATCCTGATCCAAAACGACCAGTTGCAGCTGTTGTGAATTCTTCTTTAAACTTGTCGAAGCTACCGAACTTAGCATTTATTTTATCAGCAAGTTCACCACTTGGCTCACCGCCGCCGTTAGGGCTCAATGTTTTCCAGAAGAAACTATGGTTAGCATGTCCGCCACCATTATTACGAACCGCTGTACGGATATCTGCTGGCACGCTATCTAAGTCACTGATTAAATCTTCAACAGATTTTGATTTTAAATCGGCATGTCCATCAACAGCGCCATTTAATTTTGTAACATACGTGTTGTGGTGTTTCGTATGATGAATATTCATTGTTTCTTTATCGATAGATGGTTCCAATGCATCATACGCATAAGGTAATTCTGGTAATTCAAATGTAGACATTAATAATCCTCTCCTTTGAATTTGACTATACATAAAGATTAACAAAGCTTACCATACGGTGCAACCATTTCGCATCATAATAGTGGGCATTGCGAAAGCATTTACATTTTATAGTGAATAAGTGATGAAAAAAGAAAAACAAGCATTAAGCTTGTTTTAAAAGTGGCTCGAGACGGAATCGAACCGCCGACACAAGGATTTTCAGTCCTTTGCTCTACCGACTGAGCTATCGAGCCATAATCTATTTATTATTTCAATCTAAATTATATAAAAAGGAGGAAGAGGGATTCGAACCCCCGCGGGCTTTGACACCCCTTTCGGTTTTCAAGACCAACCCCTTCAACCAGACTTGGGTATTCCTCCTGGATAAAATGGTGGACCCTGCAGGACTCGAACCTGCGACCGATCGGTTATGAGCCGATTGCTCTAACCAACTGAGCTAAGGGTCCTTCTTATAATATGGGGCGACCGGTGGGGATCGAACCCACGTATGCCGGAGCCACAATCCGGTGCGTTGACCGCTTCGCCACGATCGCCATCATGTTTTTAGTTAATGGTAGCGGCGGTAGGGTTCGAACCTACGACCTCACGGGTATGAACCGTACGCTCTCGCCAGCTGAGCTACGCCGCCATGAATATACTTAAATTACTTTTTGCCACAAGAAGTATCATATCATGAGAAAAATAAAAATGTCAATAGATTTAAGAGATGATCGTATATAAATGATAAAAAGCGGCTGCTATTATTATCCATTTGTTTTAACGACAATTAAAAAGAAATATCGCTATGAGGTTGATTTTTAGAAGATATGAAGGCTGTCCTTGATGAAAGGGAGTGGGGAACGTATTTTTTTTATTTGTTACAAAAAAATCAGTTATAGAAAAATACGAATGTTATTGATAATAAGTTACATTATGTAGAAAAGAGCTTGTCTATCAAGAAAGGAGTCGAACGATTTATTGAGTCCCCCCTGTTGTTTTGACAAAATAATTAGTCAGTCTATGATTTAATACGGTTAAAGGGGGATGACTAGTTATGATGGATTCCATTACAAGAGTAAATCCAAAGGTACTCGCAGCAGGACAGACAAATGTCAGACGATTAAATAACTATTTATATACAAAATTGTACAGTTTATTGATTGAAAAAGGTTGGCTCCTATGTATTGTGGGCTTCCTACTGGGACGTGCCGTTGTTCTTTCAGTCGTATCACCTTTTGCCCTTGCTTTATTAGCTACACTTTGGTTGATGCAGAGGGATAAAACTTTCAAGGTGATGATTGCTACAGCCGCTGGGGCTTTTTCCTTTACCCTATCCCAAGGTGTTTATATTTCGATAGCGATGCTCTTGTTTATAGTAGTAGCCGGTATATTTAAAAATATTAATAACAAACAAGTGGCTATCCCGCTTTTTGTATTGATTTCTTCCATGGCACCGCGTTTATTCTTATACTCCATTAATGGACAACTTACTTCATATGAATGGATGCTTCTAATTGTTGAAGGGGTATTAGGTTCCATTCTAGTACTTATATTTATGCAAAGTGTGCCACTTTTATCACCAAAAAGATATAAGCCAACCTTAAAAAATGAAGAAATTGTTTGCATGATTATTTTAATTGCTTCCATATTAACGGGCACGATTGGTTGGGATATATATGGTGCTTCAGTTGAACAAATCTTTTCGAGATATTTTGTTATGTTATTGGCTTTTGTGGGTGGAGCGGCAATCGGTTCAACTGTGGGTGTTGTTGCAGGACTTATTTTGTCCTTGGCCAACGTCGTTAATCTATACCAAATGAGTTTGCTTGCATTTTCAGGGTTGCTTGGAGGGTTATTGAAAGAAGGAAATAAGATAGGAGTGGGAATTGGTCTATTGGTTGGAACGTTTTTGATTGGAATTTACAATGATGCTGCAACGATTATTCCATCTTTATTTGAATCATCTATAGCTATTGGGATGTTTTTATTGACTCCCTCAAGCTTAATTAAAAAATTAGCACGTTTTATACCAGGTACTGAAGAGTATACAAAGGAACAAGAACAATATTTACAAAAAGTCCGCAATGTAACAGCAAAACGAGTGGAACAATTCTCAAATGTATTTGAAGCATTATCGAAAAGTTTTATCACATCAGATGTTTTACCTTCCGAAAAAGCCAATGCTGAACGCGAAACAGATTACTTTTTAAGCCAAATTACGGAAAAGACTTGTCAAACATGTTTTATGAAGGAACGTTGTTGGCAGCAACAGTTTGATAAAACATACTCAATAATGGGGACGTTGAAAGAAGAACTTACAGATGGTTATGAACCATCAAGAAAAACGATGCACATGTTTGAAAATCATTGTGTTAAATCGAAGAAAGTAATTGATGCGATGAAAGAAGAGGTATCCTATTTCCAAGCTAATCAAAAGTTAAAACAACAAGTCGTTGAGAGTAAACGTCTTGTTGCTGATCAATTGCAAGGTGTATCAGAAGTGATGGAGGATTTTGCTAATGAGATATTAAAAGAACGTGAACATCATGAAAAACTGGAAATTAAAATTATTAATGCACTAAATCAAATGGGGATAGAATTAGATAAACTTGAAATATATCGGTTGGAAAAGGGTAATATAGACATTGAATTAACAGCCTCTTTTGATAATTACCATGGAGAAGGAGAAAAAATAATCGCTCCCATTCTTTCAGAAATTTTAGATGAAGTCATTGTTGTTAAGCAAGCAGAGGTTTCCCCCTTTCCTAGTGGTTATTCATTTTTATCTTTTGGATCGGCCAGGCAATATGTGGTTGAAACGGGAGTTGCCAACGCTGCAAAGGGAGGTGGACTTATATCTGGAGACAGTTATGTGACGATGGAGCTTGGTGTAGGGAAATATGCAATGGCCATCAGTGATGGGATGGGTAATGGTGAGAGGGCCCAAGAAGAAAGTAGAGAAACCCTAAGGTTGTTACAACAAATTTTAGAAACAGGTATTCCTGAGCGAGTAGCTATCAAAACTATCAACTCAATTTTGTCATTGAGAACGACTGATGAGATGTTTGCGACACTAGATTTGGCGATGATTGATCTACATAATGTTAACGTAAGATTTCTGAAGATCGGCTCATCCCCCAGTTTTATTAAACGAAGTGACGATATGTTCACTGTAGAAGCAAGCAATTTACCGATGGGGATTATTCAAGAATTTGATGTTGATATTGTAAGTGAGCAATTAAAGTCCGATGATCTCCTTATTATGATGAGTGATGGAATATTAGAAGGTCCGGCACATGTACCAAATGCGGAAAGTTGGATTAAACAAAAGTTACGACAAATGAAAACGGATAACCCTCAGGAGGTTGCTGACTTATTATTAGAGGAAGTGATTAGAGTCCGTTCCGGTGTTATAGCAGATGATATGACAGTTGTCGTAGCCAAAGTGAAGAAAAACATACCAAA
>DATGUH010000145.1:0-6437 GCA_035301445.1 Pseudogracilibacillus sp.
CTTTTTTCACTGCTTCCCCTCCTTTTATAGCGGTCCGGCAATACCTTGTCGTCTAATCAAGATAAAGTGAACACCTAGTAATGCAAATAATGCACCAGGTAAGAAAAATACATGAATGGCAAAGAACCTTGTTAATGTCTGCGCACCGACAATATCAGGGTCACCAGCTAATAATGTTTTTAGCCATTCGCCGATAAACGGCACCTGTTCAGCAATTTCAAGTCCAACTTGTGTAGCAAAATATGCTTTGTTATCCCAAGGAAGTAAATAACCTGTAAAACCAAGGCCAAGCATTACAAAAAATATTAATACTCCAACCATCCAGTTCAATTCACGAGGTTTCTTATACGCTCCTTGGAAAAACACTCTCATTGTATGTAATAACAGCATTACAATAACGACACTGGCCCCCCAGTGATGCATGCCGCGTACAATTTGTCCATGTGCTACCTGTGTCTGTAAGTAGTAAACAGATCTCCAAGCATTCTCAATATCAGAAACATAATACATCGTTAAAAACATGCCTGACAATACTTGTATGACGACGACAAAGAATGTCAAACCGCCAAAACAGTAAACAAATGCCGAAAAGTGATATGCCGGATTCACGTGTTCTGGAACTTCGTGATCTGCAATATCGCGCCAAATTGGAGCAACATCAATACGTTCGTCAATCCAATCAAATAACTTTTGGATCACTATTATGCCTCCTCTCTCGGTATTGGATCACCTAAGTATAAGATACCATCTTCAATTTTCTGTTCATACACATCAAGTGGTGCAAGTGGCGGTGTGTGTGGAACATTCGTACCGTCTTTATAATAGCGACCATTGTGACATGGGCAAAAGAACTGATCTGGGTAATCTGGATTACCCTCCCAAGATACGAAACATCCCAAGTGTTTACAAATTGGGGAAAATGCTTGAATATCACCATTATCATCTTTAAATACCCACGCTGTACGTTTTACATCAGATTTGTACCAGCCGTCCACTTGTTCAACTTCCCAGTCTATACGTTCAGGCTTTTCTGAAATATCATCCACATTTTTCTTTACATTCACAAAGTTTTCTGTAGTTGATTTCTTTTGCAAAACTGGATCAATTGCAAAACGAAGATTCGGTAACAAAATTCCTGCAGCCATGAAGCCGCCTAATCCTGTTAAAGAATAATTTAGAAACTGCCTGCGGGATACTTGCTTTTTATTGTCGCTCATGGATTTCCCCCCTCTTTATGTGTTGATCACGGACATATTTTTATTATTATTTTATTACTAGGACATGTCTATAATAGCTTAAACCAATCTTTTGGTCAATCATTTACTAATAATACTCCTGTAAAATAAATAATTCAACAACATGTTCTTTGTTTACCAATAAGCTCTAATCAATTCACTAATCTGTTCAACTTGGTTTTGAATCAATTGTGTTGCTTCTTTGGATCTCACATCTCCAATTTTCATACCAGGAAACCAAATTAATTCACAAGGTAGTTCTTTCTCCAATTTTTTCAACGCCTTATCGAATGTAAAAATAAATATTTCCGTAAAAGGCTGTTCTTGTAATTCTTTCACCCAAGCTTCCAGTCTATTTATTTCAGCAGTCATATCTGCCGACTTCAAATAGTAAAATGTAGGTGTGAGCATCACTCTCCCACTCAGTTCTTTTTCAATTTCAGATGAGTAAATGGACAATATTTCTCGATTAAAGGCATCTTGTTCCATTGTTCCTTCATCTGTAACTTGAAACGACTGCATCGGTAATATAACAGTATCGACATATTCTTTTGCATCAATATATGTTGCTAAATCTTCATTCGTCCATTTCAAAGTAAAAGTTCCCCTCTGTCCTATTATTTATCATAATGATAAATTTATTATACTTTCTTCCAATTTTTTAATTGTTTTGCGTAAGTATGAAATGCATCCATATCTCCACGATCGAGTGACTCATTCACCTTATCTTCTAGATCTTGTATACGCTTCTCCATTAAGAGTTTTTCAAGTATATTATCCGCTATTTGTGCCATGTTTTCCTTTTCCTTTTCATTTGCTTCCATAACAGATTGATATAATAAATTAGAAGTTTTGTCGGGAAAATCAACGGCAATAAAATATGCCTCATCTCTGTGTAAGTGCAATTCATGAAAAGCAGTATACACATCTCTTGTCTTTATGCGGCCTTTAAAGAATAAAAAACGAACACCAATCCCTTGCTCAAATGTTATAAAGATACCTTTGGAGCACCCTTCAAGTGAGTCTACAAAGCGTATTGATTCGAGTTTGCGTTCATCTTGAATAATCTCTTCTAAAAGCCATGTACAATGTTCAGCTTCAAATTTCGATAATAACCATTCCAAAAATATTTTCTTTTCTTGGGTGGATACGGAAGAATTCAAATTATACTTCACTCCTTTATACGAAAAGCGTAACACATTTTAAAATGAATTTGAATCATTTAAACGTTCTACAAATTCTTGCACTTCATGATCGAGTGGTTCTAATTTTAAATATGCCGTAAATAAATCAAGCGCTTCTGTAAATAAACCTTCTTCAGATAAAAAGAAACCATATTCTTTTAAAAATTCACTATCATCTTCTAAAAATACATATGCGTCCTGATAATTTTTAAGTGCTGCTTTGAATTGTTCTGTTTCTATATTAGCTTTTCCTAATTCCCAATCATACAACGCATCGTTTGCACCATTTTCCTTTATCGTTTGGAGTAAGTCAATGATTTGTTCATCCATTCCCTGTTGCTTATACAATTCCACTAAAGCTAATACAGCCTCTTTATAATCATGATCCAATGTAACAGCCTGCTGCATATGTTCCATAGCTTCTGTTGTATTACCAAGTTTCATTGCAATCTGACCTGCAATGAAAAATAACTCTTTATTAAACTCATCATAACTAATACCTTTTCTCGCAACTTCATATGCTTCTTGTAGTTGTCCGGTTTCATTGAGTGCTGAGGCTAGTTCCGGATATACAGTATAGTAATAGGGGTCAATATCTATAAGTCGTTTCCAAGCATGTATAGCTGATTGATTTTCATGTTGTTGAAATGCGGTAAATCCATGCTTAAAAAGTGTATCGGGATCATCACTTTCAATATGATCGTATAAATGAAGCGCTGATTCATAATGACCAATGGATGCATGACACTCTGCCAGACGTTCTTCAATATTAACGCCATTCAATTCTGATGACTGTTCAGCAACTTTTTCATAAAACGGAATAGCTCTTGCTGCTTGTCCAATCGAAAATAAAAATTCTCCCAGTGCAAAATCGATAACGATTTCCTCTGGTGCTAATTCTTTTGCTTCAAGAAGTTTTTCTTCTGTTACTTCAAAAAGTCCTTGTGTTTGATATAAATCACCTAAATATAATAAAGCATCCAAATAAAAGTCATCATCACGTTGTACTTGATTAAGCAACTGAACAGCTCTTTCATCCTCTTCCAGTTCAATATATATTTCTGCAAGCTTTACAATCAGTTGTCCTTCGGCTTCATAATCTTTCAGTAACTTTTCAAATAGTGTTGCAGCTTCATCATAGTATCCCCAACTTAAATAAAAATCAGCAATTTCAAATGTTTCATCGTCTGTAGCTTTTACAAGCATCGATTCAACTAATGCTAAGGCTTTATCGGCTTCTCCCTTTTCCATATGTTGAAGTGCTTTTTCTAAATTATTCATAGATAAAACCTCCTCTCTCTGATTACTAAACATTTTTGACAATTAGATTTGTTTTTAAGCTTTTAATAAAATAAAGACGGTTAATAATGACACAACTGTTGCATTTTGTCATCATCATTAACCGATTCTTTCTACACTGTTCTAGATTTCCCAGATTTAATAACATCTATCGAATGTTAAGACAGATCATTTTTATTTTAATAAAGCACTACATTCACCTTTATGGTAACATTCTTGATAGTAAACTGTCATCAGTAAGTATGTTTTCTATTTCGTAAACGGATATTGGAAACATTGGCAATCCTACATAATATGGTGATATATCATATATTTGATAAAATAGAACGAGTGCTTTATCCGCAATATAGTAGTCTTGATCTGAACGAACTGTTACCGGTTCGTTAAATACTGGAAAATCACGCATTTCAACTTGTTGATTAACCAGCCTAGTCAGCTTCGACAAAAAATCACTACCGGGAATAAACTGCTTGCTCAAATCCCAATTTTCACCCGTTTCAAGATTAAAATTCATACCCACCTTTAATGTTAAACCATGAGCAGCATATTCATGAATTGCATAATTCGTTAAAGTAAGACTAAATACATTTCTTTCATTTGTCTTTATCTCATATAAGCCAATCATTTGATGAAATGTTTGTATGTCTTGCTGTACCTTTTGCGCTTCTATTAGTTGCATCACTTTCTTTTCGATCTGATGATTTATTTTTTGCTCAATATGCAAATCACTATGTTGAACCATTTGTGGATAATAAATTGTAGTGCCATTCCAACGATATTCAAGAGTTTCTACTGCAACAGGAAATAATAGATCTAACATTTCACTTCACCCTTTTAAAGTTGTTACAATAGCATATTCAATTTCTTTAAAAGGTGTCCTTATATTATGAAATTTGTTCTATATGTTTGAAAAAGTCCGGGTAAGATATAGAAATTGGCGAGATATCATCAATCACTACTTCTTCCTTTGTTATGAAAGAGGCTATGACACCCATCATCGCCATACGATGATCGCTATAGCTTTTTAGGTTGCCACCGGTTAGATCTGTCTTTCCATGTATCACCATGCCATCCTCTCGTTCCTCTACATTTGCACCAAGGGTCTTTAATACTTCAACCACTGCTTTAATTCGGTCTGTTTCTTTTACCCTAAGCTCTTTTGCATCTTTAATAACCGTAGATCCTTCCGCTTGCGTAGCAATCAATGCAGCTACAGGAATTTCATCAATCATTTTTGGAATGAGATCTCCAGCTATTTCAGTTGCTTTTAACGTTTGATAGGTAATCGTTATATCACCTAATTTTTCGCCATGTTCAGTACGTTCGTTTGAGCATACAATGGAAGCACCCATTTTTTGTAATACTTCTATTATACCTGTTCGAGTAGGATTTAAACCGACTTGTTTTAATGTTAATTTACTCCCTGGAACGATAGCCCCTGCAGTGAGAAAGAAAGCAGCAGATGAAATGTCTCCAGGTATCGTTAAATTAACTGCATGGAAACTAGATTGTTTATTCATTTTCATCGTCAGTCCATCTTGTTCAAAAGGTACGCCGTATGCACGTAGCATATTTTCTGTATGATCTCGGGTTAGGGCTTGTTCAGTTATTTGTGTTGTTGTTTCTGCGAATAATCCAGCTAAAAGCAAAGCAGATTTCACCTGGGCACTTTTAACAGGTAATGTATAATTAATTCCTCGCAGTTGTTTTCCACGAATAGCAATAGGTAATAGGGTGCCATTTTTACGACCATCTATATTAGCACCCATTTCCTTTAACGGCAAAACAACTCGATCCATTGGACGTTCGGTTAAATGAGGGTCTCCATAAACAACAGTATGAAATGGTAAGCCAGCCAATAAACCAATCATTAATCTTGCAGTAGTACCGGAGTTGCCAAAATATAAAGGCTCTTTTGGTTCTGTGAAGGCTGTAACGCCTTGACTTTGAATAACTACATCCGTATCATTTTGTTCTATTTGTACACCGAATGAACGAAAAATATCAATCGTTCGCAAACAGTCTTCTCCGGAGAGGAAATTGTTAATTTTAGTTCGTCCTTCTGCGATGGATCCTAATATTATTGCACGATGCGATATAGACTTATCACCAGGAATGATTAATTCACCATGTAATGGGTGTGCTATCGGCTTTAATTTTTTCTCCAATTGTCTCCCCCCTCTTTATATTTCCATTGTCACGTCATAGTCTTGTGCTTGTAATAAATCATACGCTTTTTGTTGGTCTTCCTTTGATGTCACACTTAAACGTAGGGCACCATTAATATTATCGCGGATTTCTAAAATGCGAATATTTCGGATACTTATATCGGCATCAGCCAATGATTGAACAACCGATGCAATAGCTCCTGGCTTATCTTTAACATCGACATAAAGATCATGATAAGACGGAAGTGCACCTCTAGAATAAGCATTTAATCCATCACGATAATCTTTTGCTTCGTTTAAATAATGTACCATTTCTGCTTCTTTGTTCATATCTAAGAATTCCTTTAACGTAACCATTTCATTAATCCAGTCCTGAAGTAGACGAGAAAGTTTCGTTTTATTATGTAAAAAAATATCCTGCCACATTTTAGGGTTGCTAGAAGCAATTCTAGTAATATCACGGAAGCCACCTGCAGCTAATCCAGGTAAATAAGTGTGGATCTCCTCCCATTTTTTTGCCTGGTGTACAAGAGATGATGCAATTAAATGCG
>DATGUH010000146.1:0-10285 GCA_035301445.1 Pseudogracilibacillus sp.
GATAAGTGGCGGGTAGTTCAAAATTGTCTATTTGAAGCAAAAATCGGAATGTTTAACTATTAAAGAACATAAACATTGTATGAAATGGTCTCAATAGAATGAATTTTTTGTAGAAGACGGAAACAATGTAGTAAAGAAAGAAAGGTTCAAAATCCTTTCATTCCTGTATAAAAATAAGTAAACTAAAGGTTAGGATAAAATATACTTTAAGGGATGACAGATATGGAACTGGATATTAATCAAAGAAAAACAGAACATATTAGACTCTGCTTGACGGATCAAGTGGAAGGTGTTGATAAATCAACCGGCTTAGAAGGAATTTCTTTTATTCATAATGCATTGCCGGAAATTGATTTTAATAAGATAGATTTGTCCACGTCATTCTTAGATAAAACACTTCAAGCTCCTTTTTTGGTAAGTTCAATGACTGGTGGTTCAGATTTGGCGACTAAAATCAATACCCATTTGGCAATTGCGAGTGAGGAAAAAAAGTGGGCGATTGGACTTGGATCAACACGTGCCTTACTGGAATCAGATGCTCATGCTTCATCGTTTTTAATTCGCAATGAAGCGAAGTCTGTTCCATTAATAGCAAACATAGGAGCAGTGCAATTTAACTATGGATATGGGCCGGAGGAATGCCAACGAATTGTTGAAAAAACGGACGCAGATGCACTTGTTCTTCACTTAAATAGTTTGCAAGAAGTGGTTCAAGATGGTGGCGACCTAAATTTTGAAAACTTATTGCCAACCATTGAGAAGGTGTGTAAACAACTTAATGTACCTGTTGGAGCAAAGGAAGTAGGGTTTGGTATAGAAGGCACGGTGGCGAAAAAACTATATGATTGTGGTGTCAGTTTCATTGACGTTGCCGGAGCAGGTGGTACCTCATGGAGCCAAGTTGAAAAGTTACGTACACAAGATGAGTTGCGTAAACGAGCGGCAGAAGCTTTTAATCAATGGGGGAACCCGACAAAGGATTGTCTTGTTTCTGTAAGAGATAGTCTTCCTAATGTACCGCTCGTCGCAAGTGGCGGAATGAAAACAGGATTAGACGCTGCAAAAGCTATTACGATTGGTGCCGATGTAGTTGGATTTGCCCGACTCTTATTACAAGCAGCAACTGAATCCGTTGAAGCAGTGATTGAGGTAATGGACCAAATAGAATTTGAATTAAAAATGACGATGTTTGGCATTGGAGCTGATTCCATTACAGCTTTGAAAAATACAAAACGTGTTTCTATTATGGGAAGATCTCTGTTAGACGAGGTTTAAGGGAGAAGACTGGAATCTCAGTCTTCTTTTTTAATGGAAATAAAGTCACTAAATGCGGTTCGAATCAAAAGTAAATAAAGTTCATACATTGAAATAAGAGAAACTTGCTAGGTTGTGGATAACTTGAAAAATATTTTATGACAGTTCAGCAGAAAGAATCATACAGTAAGCAATGAATCTTATTCTCAGTTTATTATAAGTGGGGATTTAATCCATTTTAGTAAAGCTGTTCCTTTTAAAGCAAATGATTATATATACCACGTAAGTGTATGATAAAATACGCTTATGAACGAGGTGTTATACGATGAAAATTGAAATTTGGCTTGATTTCACTTGTCCTTATAGTTTTATTGGCAAAAGACGATTTGATTTAGCACTTGAGAAATTTGAAAAGAGAGGAACAGTGGATTTAGAGTTTAAAAGTTTTGAACTCGCCCCAAATGCCGTTAAAAATAGTGCAATTAAGAATATAGAAGTATTAATGAAAAATTTCAATAAATCAAAAGAAGAAGCATTGGAAATGGTAGAAGAAATAAATTGGCTTGCAGAAGAAATCGGTTTAAATATGGTGTTTGATAATATTGTGCACACCAATACATTTCATGCGCACCGACTTGTTAAATATGCAAGTGAACATAATAAAGCATTGCCGTTGATTGATTTACTGTTTAATAGTTATTTTTCATGGAATGAAAATATTGGGGAAAGCCATGTGCTGCAGCGATTGGCTGAGCAAGCAGGATTATTAAAAGGGGAAGTAGATACGCTCTTATGCTTAAATAATTATGCGAAAAGGGTAAAACTGGATGAACAATTAGCAGAAGAAATCGGTATTTCTACAGCACCGTTTTTTATTTTTAACGAAGAATATGCCCTTTCTGGTTTACAGCCGGTACACATTTTTACCGATATTTTAAATGAGTTAGGGCAGGAAGAACAAATATTGGATGAAAAGTCAAAGCACGCTTCAGAGCGATCGTATTGCACGGGGGAGAATTGCGACCGGGAAAAATGAGCTTTTATTGCAGTCATTATATTTATCTCACGTATGAGCACTAATTATAGTGCTTTTTTTATTTGCAGTGATTTTGTCCTTAATATTTCCCTCAATTATATTGCTTTTCAGATGTTTAATTGCTATACTATTAACTGTGGGCTAATTGATAATGAATCTCATTCTTATTTAGATTTATTTCTATTTAATAATGATTCAAAATAGAGAGAGATATGGTTATGAAATTACGTTATATGATTATGGCATTGGTCGTGCTATCGGGAGCATCTCTATTCATTGGTGTGTCTGATTTGTCACCGTCTGATTTGTTAGATTTGACGGATGATCAATGGAAAGTACTATTAATAAGTAGATTTCCAAGAATGGTCAGCATTCTCATTGCCGGAGCAAGTATGAGTATAATTGGTTTAATTATGCAACAGCTAAGTAAGAATAAGTTTGTTTCGCCGACAACTGCTGGAACGATGGATTCCGCTCGATTCGGTATCTTAGTATCACTCATGCTTTTTTCAAATGCAGGCTCAATGACCAAAATTATTGTTTCTTTTTTGTTTGCGCTTGGTGGAACGTTCGTATTCATGAAGATCTTGGACAATATCAAATTCAAGGATCCCGTTTTTATTCCTTTAGTAGGGCTAATGTTTGGGAGTATTATTGAATCAATGGGCACATTTTTCGCCTATAAAAATGATTTAATCCAGAATATGACTTCATGGATGCAAGGGGACTTTTCCATGATTATGGGCGGGAATTACGAGCTCTTATATATTAGTATTCCGACATTGATTATTGCATATTTTTATGCGAATAAATTTACCATTGCCGGAATGGGTGAGGAATTCTCTAAAAATCTTGGCTTGAATTATCGGCAAGTTGTTAATATTGGCCTGATTATTTCCGCATTTGTTACAGCTTCGGTAGTGTTATCCGTTGGTGTAATCCCGTTTCTTGGATTGATTATCCCGAATATCGTAACGATTTACCAAGGTGATCATTTGAAGAACAACTTAATACATACAGCCGTCTTAGGTGCATTGTTTGTTTTAGTTTGTGACATTATTGGCAGGCTGTTGATTTACCCATACGAAATCCCGATTAATTTGACAGTAGGTGTGATAGGCAGCGCCATCTTCATCTTTTTGTTACTAAGGAGAAAACGGTATGGGCTATAAGAAAAAAACATTTATTTTATCCATCATTGCCATTCTCTTAATATTGTTGTATATCTTTTACCAACTAACTGGAAATATTGGCTATATTTTGCCAAGAAGAATTATTAAAGTGGTCGCCATAATTTTAACTGGTGGCTCTATCGCTTTTGCAACAACGATATTTATGACGATTACTAATAATCGGATATTGACTCCGAGTATTATGGGGATCGACTCTTTATATATGTTGACACAGACATTTATTGTCTTTATTTTTGGGTCGAAGTCACTCGTTATGATGAATAGTAATATCAATTATTTACTTTCAATCAGTGTAATGGTCATTTTCTCATTATTGTTTTACCGGCTACTTTTTAAAGGCGAAAACAATAACATATATTTTTTACTCTTAATTGGGATGATACTGGGTACATTTTTCTCTAGCTTTACATCCTTTATGCAAGTATTAATAGACCCAAATGAATTCATGGTTGCGCAGGATAAGATGTTTGCAAGCGTTAATAATGTTAATACGAGTTTAGTTTACTTATCCATTATTCTCATAGTACTTGTTGTATTATATTATATCCGATTTCATCGGTACTTGGATGTACTTGCTTTAGGTAAAGACCAGGCAACAAATTTAGGTGTCCCGTACAACTATGTCGTTAAGCGTCTCTTAATTATCGTTGCGATTCTCATTTCCATTGCGACTGCTTTAATCGGTCCGCTGACATTCCTTGGACTGATTGTTGTGAATGTGGCGCATGAATTTATGAAAACGTATCGACATGCTTATATCATTACAGCCTCTGTATTGATAAGTATTATAGCGATTGTCGGTGGGCAGTTCATCGTAGAAAAGGTATTTGTATTCGAAACAACGATTAGTGTGATTATCAACTTTGTTGGTGGCATATATTTTATTTACTTATTATTAAAGGAGAATAAATCATGGTAGATCTTAAAGGTGTCTTTAAAGCATATAATAAAAAGATGGTAATTGAAGATGTGAACCTTTCTATTCAGAAAGGGAAAATCACTTCTTTTATTGGTCCAAACGGTGCGGGGAAAAGTACACTTATCTCTATGGTAAGCAGGCTCATTGCTAAGGATGAGGGGATTATAACGATTGATGGGGAAGATCTATCGAAATCCAAGGATGAAGAGCTTGCGAAAAAAATCTCCATTTTGAAACAATCAAATACTATGAATGTAAAACTGACTGTAAAAGAATTGGTATCATTCGGACGTTTTCCACACTCAAAAGGAAGATTGAAACGTTTTGACTGGATGAAAGTTGAAGAAGCAATTAATTATATGGAGCTTGAACCAATACAGGATAAATATATTGATGAACTTAGTGGTGGTCAACGTCAGCGTGCTTATATTGCGATGGTGTTGGCACAGGATACGGAATACATTTTGCTGGATGAACCTTTAAACAACCTTGACATGCGTCACTCTGTTCAAATCATGAAGACATTAAGACGTCTAGTCGATGAACTTGGTAAGACGATTGTCATTGTTATCCATGATATTAACTTTGCATCATGTTATTCAGACGATATTGTGGCACTTAAAGACGGTAAGATTGTTAAACACGGAAAAACTTGTGACGTGATTGACCAATGTGTTTTAAAAGATATTTACGACATGGATATTGATATTCAAGAAATTGATAATCAACGCATTTGTGTGTACTTTTAATAAATGCTAAGGAGAAAATGATAGATGAAAAAATTAAATAAGACTTTACTTATGGGTGTAATCGCCGTATTTTTGGCGGCTTGTACTTCAAATAATGATGGAAATGAAAATGAATCAGAACAAAACGAAGAATCAGAAACGATTACTGTTGAACATGAGCTTGGTGAAACTGAAGTAGATAAGAATCCAGAAAAGGTTATTGTATTTGATTTTGGTTCATTAGATACGTTGGATAAATTGGACATTGATGTAACGGGTGTCCCGCAAAAGAATGTACCTGAATATCTTGATAAGTATGAAGATGATACTTATGAGAACATAGGAGCTTTGAAAGAACCTGATTTTGAAAAAATAGCAGAGATTGATCCAGATCTCATTATTATTTCTGGTCGTCAATCAGATGTTTATGACCAATTGCAAGAGTTAGGTCCGACTGTATTTCTCGGTGTTGATACAGAACGTTATATGGACTCATTTACTGAGAATGTAGAAACCATTGGTGAGATTTTTGATAAAGAAGAAGAGGCTGAACAGGAACTGAAATCAGTAGAAGATCATATAGCGGAAGTTCAAGAAAAGGCTGAAGAAGCGGATAAAGATGGGCTCATTATTTTGGCAAATGATGATAAAATTAGCGCTTACGGTCCTGCTTCTCGATTTGGATTGATTCATGATGTGTTTGGGGTGCCGGCCTCAGATGAAGACATTGAAGTGTCAACGCACGGTAAAAACGTATCGTTTGAATATGTGGTGGAGCAAGATCCAGATTTATTATATGTAGTTGATCGTAGTGCTGCAATTGGAGAAGGTGCTTCCGCTAAACAAGTTGTAGAAAACTCTTTAATGGAAGATACAAAAGCAATGCAGAATGACGATATTATTTATCTCGACCCTGACTATTGGTATTTGTCTGGCGGGGGATTAATCTCAGTTGACGAGATGGTAGATGAAATAGAAACAAGCCTAGAATAAGCCTGGAAATCCTCTAGTATCTCCTTTTAAGAGTACTGGGGGATTTTTTTATATGAAATCAATGCTCTGATAGCGTTTACAAGGTTATAGATATGATAAACTATTTATAAGTGTATGTAGATATGGAGTTGTTTTTAGGATGGGCTTGTTTTTAAGTGTTATTTTACCGATTATAGCAGTATTTGCTTCAGGTTTTACGCTACAGCGTATAAGAGAATTAGATGTGCGTTCTATCGCTGCTGTTTCTTTATATATATTAACCCCTGCACTTGTATTTGTTTCTTTATATGAAGCTGAGTTTAATAGTGGTTATATCGTTATTATCGTATATATGTTTATGCTATTTTACTGCATGGTCGGCTTGAATAAATTATTAGCAAAGATATTTCATTGGCAGCCCAAGACCGAAAGTGCAGCAATACTCGCAACTGGATTTATGAATTCAGGAAATTACGGTTTACCTGTTGTTCTGTTCAGCCTTGGAGAAAAAGCTGTTCCTTATGCAATTTTTATTATGGTTGTGCAAGCATTACAAAATAATTTCTTCGGTATTTATTATGCATCACGCAGCACTAGTGGGATCAAACGTGCATTTAAAAATGTGATGAAAATGCCGACTACGTATGCTGCTGTATTGGCATTTGTTTTACATTTATTTCATATATCCGTACCAGAACCTATTATGTCGACACTGTCTATGGTTGGAGATGCAGCCATTCCCGTTATGATGGTTATGCTAGGTATACAGTTAGGTTCTATTATGGGGTTAAAGTTGAACTGGAAAGTTGTTATTTCAAGCGTTACATTAAAAATGATTGCTGCCCCAATAATAGCTTATATATTTGTTTCGATTGTAGATGTCGATCCAATTATTGCGGCTGTACTCATTATTATCTCTGCAATGCCAACTGCAGCAACAACTACCATGTATGCAATTGAATTTGATACGGAACCAGATCTAGTTTCAAGTATTACGTTTATTTCAACTCTTATGAGTATCGTTACTTTAAGCATTTTATTGAATATCGTTGTATAATAAAATTGTCGAATACTGACGTTATTTCGTATATAATAAGAAGGTAGATTATATTATTAGGAGCGTCTGAACATGTTAAAAAAGAGCATTTTAAGTATCGTTATTATTGCATTTTTAGGAGCGCTAAGTGTAGTAGGGATTAACAAGTATATCGATTCTATTACATCATTTGAATATGGATCTTTACCTGAAGAGCAAATTCCTGAAACATATAAAAATGTGACGTATACAATTCCGACAGTCGATGAGCAAGGCCATGCCAACGCTCAGACTTTTACAATGGAAAACGGGGATAAAACGAATACAACAGTGAAACTAAAGGTACGAAACGATAAGGTAAAGGCGTATGAAATGATTGATAAAAAAGATGTACCACAAAATGTGAAAAAGAAAATGCCACAAACTATTTATTAAAATGATTGACTGCATCGAATTTACTCGGTAAATGAGTGCAAGGTTACGAGGTTTAATGCTTGTGGTTCCATTATATATATGATTGAATAAATTTAACTTTGAAAAAAGGAGTTCACTCATGTTGAAGAAAATGACAGTTTTTATAGCTCTTTTGACATTTTTATTATTACTTGCTGCTTGTGGAAGTGATGGAAATAATAACAGTAACAATGGTGAAAAAACTGGATCTCAAAATCATCAAGAGAATGTTGATATAGATGAAGACGAATTAGCAGGAGAAGATGAAATAGTAGCTGTAGTAAATGATACTGATATATTGGGATCAACGTATAATATGGTTTATACTCGAACGAAAACGGCTGCTGTTCAAATGGGGGAAGACGTAGATATAGATGAAATGAAAAAGGCGACACTGGATTCGATTATTGATAGAGAATTACTGATGCAACAAGCATCCAAAGAAGATATAAAAATTAGTGATGATAGATTGGAAGAAGAACTTTCCAAAATTAAAGAATCGGGCACAGAAGATATCGATACGTTATTGGAGCAATATGACATGACGGAGGATGATTTTAAAGAGCAGCTGAGGTTTGATCTCACGCTTGATCAATATAAAGATACGCTTGGAGACTTGGAAGTGACAGAGGAAGAACTGGAAGATTATTATGACCAAGTGAAAGAGAAACAAGAAGATGTTCCACCTCTTGAAGAAATTAAACCACAGTTCAAACAAGAAGCTCAAGAAAAGAAAGTAATGGATACTTTGCAAGATGAAATGGATGAGTTAAGGGAAGAAGCAGATATTGAGAAAAAGATGGAAATATAACCTATTATAGTGAAATAATCGACCCAGATGGCTTAATCATCTGGGCTATATTTTTGAACTAATCAACATAGTAAAAGAAGGTATCGGTGTATGAGTAAAAGGAATGTATTGGCAGTTGGTTTTACATTATTTGCATTGTTTTTTGGTGCTGGGAACTTAATCTTTCCAGCACAGTTAGGGCAATACGCAGGAACGAATTTTTGGTTTGCAGCTATCGGGTTTTTAGTAACAGGAGTAGGACTACCATTACTAGGAATATTAGCAATGGCTTATTCAGGTAGTCAGGATTTACAAGGCTTGGCGAGTAAAGTGCATCCTATATATGGACTGTTTTTTACCATTTTGCTTTATATGACAATCGGGCCCTTTTTTGCAACTCCAAGAACTGCAACCGTTGCATTTGAAGTTGGTATCGATCCCTTTGTTTCAAGTGATAATGAAGGTATAGCGCTACTGATTTTTTCTGTTATATTTTTTGGGGTCGTTTTATTATTCTCCTTGTTTCCAGCAAAAATGGTCGATAATATCGGAAAAATCTTGGCCCCAATTCTCTTTGTATTACTTGGGATTTTATTGATTGCTGGATTCCTAATACCTATGGGAACAATTCAATCACCTATTGAAGGATACGAAACATCTGTGGCTGCTTCTATAAATGGCTTTTTAGAAGGGTATAATACGATGGATGCACTTGCTTCTCTTGTATTTGGTATATTGATCATCCAAATTGTTCGCCAGCTAGGTATATCTAAGCGGAAGGATATTTTTAAATACACTTTAATACCCGGTCTCTTGGCCGTTCTGTTACTAGGTGTCATCTATATTGGAATTATGTATCTAGGTGGAACTAGTGTATCAACAATCGGTATGGTCGATAATGGTGGGCCAATATTAAACAGTGCTGCTGAATACTACTTTGGCGTTTGGGGTGGTGTCTTGCTTGCAATTGTCATCATTCTAGCTTGTTTAACAACAGCAATTGGATTGACTATTGCAACAGCAGAATATTTGTATAAATTGATACCTGTCATTCCTAATAGAGGATGGGTCATCATTTTCACGCTCATTCCATTAATTATTGCAAATTTTGGTTTAGATAATATTATTACTTTTTCATTACCAATGTTGATGTTTCTTTATCCGCTGGCAATTACATTAGTTTTATTAACATTTATCGGCCCTTTATTCCAACATGCAAGAATGGTTTATGTAATGACAATGGCGGTTACATTTTTAATTGCTATTGTAGATGGATTGAAAGAATTATTTGCTTCACTAGAAATGTCCAACCCTACTTGGTTACAGGTGATTATCGATACGTACCATCAATACTTGCCATTTTATGAGGATGGACTCGGTTGGTTAATCCCCGTTGTTGTCGTAGTCTTGTTAGCTACATTGTTGTATAATATTTTTTGGAAAAAACAAGCCAACGCTTGAATGTGTATTTAAGTGAGTCAATTTCACAATTGGGATTATTGAATGAAAATCCGAATGTTCAACAAATAAATTTCGTAAACGTTCGTTTTTAGGGATCTAACTCGAATGGCTGTAACGTAAGGCGGCGACTCCTGCGGGAACAGCACGAGTCCGAAGACCCCACAACGAGCGAATTTTGCGAGTGAGGAGGCTGAGGCCGTGCCCGCGGAAAGCGTCCGCCTGCAGTGAAAGCCATTCTCAAGCAGATATTAATGTTCGGATTTTACATCCTGTTATTGACTTATGAAATTGACTCATTTAATAAAACATAAGAAAAGTTTCACAAAAAATCATTTTCGGGTTATAATAATGATAGTGAAACATGCACGCCTACATAAAAGGCCTAATGGGGAGGTTTTTCATAATGAAAGTAGCTTTAATTTTAACAGTTGCTGTTACATTTA
>DATGUH010000147.1:0-6651 GCA_035301445.1 Pseudogracilibacillus sp.
GGTAAATACATTGCGCTCCCTATAATTGCTGTAAAGAGTTCTTCTCCGCGTTCTTCACCGTATTTCCATATGACTTCTGCAGTTTTTTCTTTTTCATTAATTCGATACTGAATAGCACCGCTGTAAGCTTTGGACTTATCATTTTCACCATGCGTTATATGAATATTGTTATCGTAAACCAATATGTCTATCGTATCTGGATTATCATCCTGATCTGGTAAAACTGTAGCATTATGTTGACCACCAGTATATTCGAAATCATCCCCTGTACCTTCTACAAGATACTGCTCCATTTCTTCATCCCAATTATCTGGAGCTGATAAAATCCATTCGATTTCCTCTGTCTCATAATCTATTTTCATGACTGTATCCTGATGTCGGCCAGATATGATAATACTGTCATCTGGTTCATGATAAACAACTGAATTCTGGTGAAACCAATCTACCAATTCGTCTTCTTCGTCTACTTCTTCACCTTCTTCTTCGTCTTCATCTTCTAAACCATAATCTTCATAGGCAGTATCTGGGAAGAGATCTTTTAAATCTATCTTTTTCACAACTTCCCCGCTATCTCGCTCTATTTCGATCATCGTGTCTTCAACGTATTCTCCTTCTCCATCATTAACAGTAAGCAGTAAATTTCCAGACGGAAGTTCTGCCAAATCATGATGAATCAGTGTTGCTTCATCCCCTTCTCCTTCTGTTTCAGCCGCTTCTTCACTTATTTGAAAAGCATTGTATAATTTCCCTAAATAATCCGTTTCAAATAACCTGTTATATGCTGGACCACCATTATCATCCTTGCTCAAATACATTAAATGTCCATTTTCCATTTCATTCAAAACATGGCTGTTATACATTGATCCATACCAACGAATATCCCCATGTTTATCATAACCATAAGGATGTTTCGTACTTGGAATAGCAAAATTTAAAGTACCTGTTTGATTATCCATTAACGAAGGATCTGATTCTTTAATTTCTATTTCCGGTAGTTTATCCGGTAATTTTTCTGTCTCGATAGAAACCTTTTTTTCTACTTTCTCACCGTTTTCTTTTGTTACGATTAAATTCACTTCATTTTCTGTATCTGGATAAAGGCCAACAACTGGAATCACATGTCTTTTCCGTTCTTCATCCAGTGTGTGTGAAATATTTACATCAGATGTTTTCCCTTTAACAGTAAATGAAACTGTTGCATCTTCTTTAGTGTTAAATATAATCAATGCGGTAAGAGGACTCCTATCATAAGGGTCCACATTCACATAAGGGTCCTCTAATGTACTTCCTTCGCTTGCTTTATCGATTGCTTCATCCGTCTTTTTCTGTTCATCTAGCAATTCATTTGCTTTTTTAGGAGGTGTATTATAATCTACCTTCTCTGTTTCTTCTTTTTCCTCTGTCTTTTTAGCTTTCTCTTCACTTTCTTCATTTTGATTAAATTTCAACACACCTACTACTGCCATTGCAAATAAAATAATAAAAATTAGTATGATGAAAATTCGCTTTACCATTGATTCAACCCCATCTTCATTCATATTAATAATGCACATCTCATGCATTTATTTTCATAATCTAATATAAAATTAAAAGGACATCTGTAATTATTAATCATCTCGACTTTTTATGCATAATAAAATACCTTCATCAAATGAGTACTCTCCTACATCTGAAAATAATTCATTTGATATACAAAGAGTGGAGCCCCAAGAAATATCTGCATGATGCAACGGATATTTAAAACCGTGTAACGTTAAATTCTCTACATTTTCCGTGTATGCGATAAATGAAACATACGGGTATAAATCACTTTTTTTCACATTATATGTCCCAGGTACTGCCATCTCTACTTCATTCCATTTATCAATAATCATACCGCGAATATTGTTATGTATCATTTTATGTAATAGTTGCAAATTAATCAGTGCGTGATCAAGTCTGCCCCCTGTAACACCAAATAAATATATTGTATCTGGTTCTAGACTTAAAGCCTTCTGTAAGGCTATTTCTAAATCTGTCTTATCTTTTTCAGGTGGATGAATCTCAAAAACATCTGCGTTTTGCTGCACTGTCTTTTTTTGATTATTATCAATTGAATCAAAGTCACCAAGTGCATAATTAACATGTATTTCTCTCTCCATCAGTGTTAAAACGCCACGATCTGCACCAATCCAAACATCGACATCCTGTGAATACAAGTCTAAATCAGGTAGATGATTGACTGGTCCATTTCCCATAATACCAACTATATACATGATTTCACTCCACCTTTAACTCATTACTTAAAAAAATCTCTTATTCATCCCACCAATGCTTTATGATGGGCTCTAATATACAACCCATTTTAATATATTCATAATCACTTCTTCGATACATATTATAGAGGAATTGAAATTTGAAAGCAAAAAGAGAATAACTTATTTACTACTGACAAAAAAATCATTGAATAAATGTAGTAGATTATTTTCGAAACCGATTAGATATATTTGAATTTGAACGAAGGTTTATTTTTCTCCCTATTTAGGATATACTTTCCTTAGGGATGCATTGTTTTATTAATAAGATAAGGCAATGAAAAATAGATAATCCTATTGTTTGACCTTTATTGACCATAGGTTTATTATAAAGTTAGAACTTAAATTGAGGGATTATTAAGGAGGAAATTTATATGGTATTGATACCAACAGTAGTTGAGCAAACAAACCGTGGCGAAAGAGCTTATGACATTTACTCCCGCCTATTGAAAGACCGGATTATCATGTTAGGGAGCGCCATTGATGACAATGTTGCCAACTCCATCGTTGCACAATTATTATTTCTAGAAGCTGAAGATTCTAATAAAGATATTTCCATTTACATTAACTCACCAGGAGGATCTATCACAGCCGGCATGGCGATTTTTGATACGATGCAGTTCATTAAATCAGACGTATCTACTATTTGTACTGGCATGGCTGCTTCTATGGGTGCATTCCTATTAGCTGCAGGTGAAAAAGGAAAACGATTTGCCCTGCCGAATAGTGAAGTGATGATTCACCAACCTTTAGGTGGTACACAAGGACAGGCATCGGATATTGAAATTCACGCGAAAAGAATTATAGAAATGCGTGAAAAAATTAATCAAATCCTTGCAGATCGTAGTGGTCAACCACTTGAAGTAATTCAAGCTGACACAGACCGTGACAACTTCATGTCTGCTAATAAAGCCGTTGAATATGGTTTAATTGACAGAGTATTGGAACGTAAAGAAGAAGAAAAATAAATATTTAAAAAAGCTTCCTGTCTAGGCGGGAAGCTTTTTTATTTAAATAAGGAAATACTTTTATGAACTAAAGGATTATCAAAGATCCACCCTATAACCGAATCATTTAATATCAAACAAGTGGCCCAAATACTCATTCACAAACATACCATGAGGATCCAATTTTTTGCGCAACTGTAAAAATGACTGAAGTTGTGGATATTGCTTTGCAAGGTATGCACCATTTGTCTTATGCATCTTTCCCCAATGTGGTCTGCCATGATAGTGCTGGCATACCTCTTCTACTGCACTGAAGTACGCTTGAAAATCCATTCCTTTATACATGTGAACGGCAATATATGCAGAATCACGTTTATAAGAAGGACTTAGCCAAATATCATCATTTTGAACAAATCGACATTCAATAGGAAAATGAACGTTAAATCGTCGTTTCTCAATAATCTTTTCTATATCTCTTATAGCCGCCTTAATCATCTCTTTAGGAATGCAGTATTCCATTTCTTGAAACTTTACAAGTCTTGGTGTCGTAAATAATTGGTGACTACTACCATATTCTTTCCCCACTGGTACTCCTGAGCTGAAAGTTTGCTTATCACCCCAGCAGAGCGCGGAATTAACCGACTTGTTTCTGACATCATCCAAAATACACCATTCTCTATTAAGACTTTTTTTATGAATGCCCTTTTCTTATTCATTTCATCTATATTTTCATCATGTCGATTCATCGTTTTCACTTGTACCTTTTTTGTGTATGGAAACCAATAGAATTCCATATTCCGATTATCATTTTTCAATGATTCAAGTTGACTAAAACATTTATCTAATGTCAATCGGTAACTTTCTGATACAAGTTTGTAAGCCGGCACTACTTTCAATTCAACTTTGACAATAATACCAAGCATCCCTAGAGACACTTTAACTGCATTTAAGTATTCTGCATTAGATTCAGGAGATATTTCCATCAGTTCACCTTCTGCTGTCAATAACGTAACAGCTCTTACTTGAGAAGGTATATTCCCCAGTTGAGTTCCCGTACCATGTGTTCCAGTACTGATAGCACCAGCTAATGTTTGTTCATTAATGTCTCCCAAATTTTTCATTGCATAACCCTTTTCAAACAGAAGTGCACCTAATGCTTTTAAAGTAGTACCAGCCCACACATCAGCATAACCATCTGAATGAATAGAAGATATACCTTGCAGTCGATTAATCGAAATAAATACATCATTTGTTGCAACTAGTGGTGTGAAAGAATGGCCAGATCCAACTACGCGAATATTCCTTCCTTTTTCATAACATTCCTTCACAACATGACGTAATGCTTCTAATGAATTCGGCTCTACATACTCTATATCTGAGCAATGTACAGATTCAGACCAATTTTTCCAGGTCGTTATTCCTTTTGTCATAGAAAACATTTTCCTTCCCCCCGATAAGTTGGAACGGATTCGATAACTTCCCCATTCTCAATAAGATGGATGCTTTGAAAGCGCTCACATAATTCACCTGCTTTACTGTGCCTCATGAAGATGGGATCTCCATGTTTCAAATCTAATTTTCCTTTATATTCAATAGGTGTCTGTACTTCCCCTGCACCTTCCTGTGTCGTTAATTGAGCATCATGAGGTAAATATACTTCAGGTAATCTATCTTCTCCTGCAGCGCCAGAAGCGATATAACCACCACCTGCACAAGTAAATATTTCTTTTGTAGGGATGCGGGTTATTTCTATAGCAAAACCGGCAGCAGGCTCTAATTGAAAGTTTGCATATTTATCAAATAAGTGTGGATTATAAAAGCCGGAACCAGCAGTCATTTCCGTTACTACAGCTTCTTTCCCGGTGGAATCCAAACTTCCTGTTCCTCCTCCGTTCACAAAGCGTAATTTTCTGCCAATTTCCTGTTCAACAGCATGCACGATATCTGCTCGTCTTTTAGAAACTTCTTTTTTGGAATGACTTTTTAGTCTCCGAATAACCATACTTTTCAGTCGTTGTTTCGGGTCTTGATCTGTAACACCAGCAATTTGTGCTTCATACCCCATTATGCCATCCAGTTCAAGTAACCGTGATTTCTCTATTCTTTTGGCAATCTTTACCGCTTCACCTATGTTTCTTACTGGGGAACGATAAGTACCAAAATAAAGCCCCGGAATAGTTGTCGATAAATCAATATCCAGACAGACTAGAAATTTATGACCAGTTTCTAGTGCAACCATTTCCAAGTGTTTAACATGCTCCATACTGTCAATCATAACTATTATACGCTTGTTTTTTTGAGTACGTTGCGAGATAGCTCTTAACTGAGAAGTGTTCCATACTGGATAAGCAATTAACAAATCATCCAGTCCTTTTTCAGCTAAAAATAACGCTTCATCAGCCGTAAAGCACATTACTCCTTGATAAGCAGAAGAATGACCTAAAATCGTCTGTAATACTTTGACACTTCGAATAGATTTACTAGCAACCCGAATCTGCTTATGTTGAGCCTTCTTGGCTATTTGTTCTATATTATTTCTTAAGGCTGACATATGTAGGAATGCACAAGGCTTTTGCTTATCCACCAGTGCTTTTTTAAAATATTCATACTCATTCAAGTGACAGCATCCCCCTTCACTTTAGAAATTGGCAAGCTGTTTCAAGCGTCATTGCGATATATTTGGTGAAACAATGAAACTCACCAAGTCTTTAACCGCTTCTTCCTCATCAGTACCATCAGCAATAATGGTAACTTCTTCTCCTCTTCCTAATGCCAATGTCATCAATCCCATAATACTTTTGGCATTAATACGTTTTCCTTCCTTTTCCAAAAACAAATCTGCTGCATATTTATTTGCCTCTTGCACAAATTGAGCAGCGGGCCTAGCTTGAAGCCCAGATTCAAGTGTAATCTCTACCGTTTTCTCAATCACTAGTCCTCTTCCTTTCTATTACTATATTCATCATGTCTGCGCTGTCATCACACAAAGTGAGACAATCCATTACATTCCTAACAGAAGTAACATTTGCTTAAAGTAATGATATTATATCATTTTAATAGTCGAAAAGATACTTCCTGTTTTCTTGTGCTCTATCTAAAGCGACTTAGCTAATCTATCAAATATAACTAATCATTTAATAATAAGGATATAAAATCCGAACAATAATATCTGCTTGAGAATGGCTTGCACTGCAGGCGGACGCTTTAACTTCATAACAGCTCAAGGGCGACATCTGTTCAAGAAGAACACTTTCACAGTGTCTACTTTGCCGCGGGCACGGCCTCAGCCTCGGGCCAACAGGACGTTGGTCATGAAGGCGTTGCGACAGGACGTCGCGAATTTAGCCTTCCTTCCTTTAGCCAATTCGCTCGTTGTGGTTTCTCAAGACTCGTGCTGTTCCCGCGACGAA
>DATGUH010000148.1:0-2074 GCA_035301445.1 Pseudogracilibacillus sp.
GAATAAACATTTAGTATTACAAACAGATTTTGGTTTAGTGGATGGTGCAGTTAGTGCAATGTACGGTGTTGCATTATCTGTAAATCCGGATTTGAAAGTATTTGATTTAACCCATGAAATTACGCCATACAATATTTGGGAAGGTTCATATCGTTTATACCAGACCATTACTTATTGGCCAAAAGGAACTGTTTTTGTATCAGTTGTCGATCCAGGTGTCGGAACGGACAGGTCAAGTATCATAGCGAAAACGACAGATGGAAAGTATATTGTAACACCAGATAATGGGACTTTAACACATGTTTATGAAAATATAGGAATTGAAGAAATTCGTGAAATAGATGAAAGCACGAATCGTCTCCCTAATTCCGGAGAATCTTATACATTTCATGGCAGGGATGTCTATGCATATACAGGAGCTAGACTTGCAGCAGGCATTATTGACTTTGAAGCATCAGGCCGAAAATTAGAGCCAAAAGAGATTGTACTATTAGATACACCACAGCCTGAGGCAAGGGATGGGATTGTAAGTGGTGTTATTGATATTTTAGATGTTCGTTTCGGAAATTTGTGGACGAATATTTGTCGTGAGCTATTTGTGAGTGCAGGTATTGCTTATGGGGACGTATTAGAAGTTACGATTGCCCATAATAACCGACAAGTATATAAAAGTGGAGTAGTTTATGGAAGATCGTTTGCTGAAACAAGTCTGGGCGAACCATTAGTATATGTAAATTCTCTGAATAATTTAGGAATTGCCATTAACCAAGGATCATTTGCAAAAGCTTATAATATTCGAACTGGTAGCAATTGGACGATCGAACTTAGAAAAAAGGAACTGTCATAAATTGTTTTTAATTTAATTGTCTAAAAAATTGCCGTTGCATCTTTAAGGGTAGCCCTCTATGATAGATGTAGAGGCTTTCATGCATCGAAATGGAGTGGATGTTACATGTGGCAATTTTGGGTGCGTTTCATTATTTTTATAGGGTTATGGTCTTTGATTACATTGACTCAACAGACGGAGAATGGTTTTTCCATTAGCCTCATATTATTAGCACTTAGTCTCATTTGTTTTTTCTTTTTATCCAAGAAAAATCCTTCATTTTATATTTTCTTGCTGCTGATTGGATTTGTAATGGTGCACGCCTTAGTTTTGGGTGATACTTATTTCACGGCTTTGTTGCTATTTTTTGTTTTAATATTAGCAAGCTCAAGATTGAGACAAAAACAATTTTATCTACTGGCTGGATTATCGCTTGTTTTTATTGTGTCGGTATTTTGGCAAAATAATATTTATATGTTGGCATGGCTGGCACTGTTTACGGCTTGTGTATACTTGTTGGTTCACTTGGCTCAAAAATGGAATCGTAAAAAAGAAAGCCAACAATTATATGAAACACTTTTAGCTGAATATCGACAATTGAAGCGGATGCATACATCTAAGGAAGAAATTGCAAAGGCGGAAGAGCGAACAAGAATCGCACGTGAAATCCATGATTCAGTAGGGCATCGATTGACGGCGTTAATGATGAAGGTAGAAATGCTTTATTTAGAAACAGAACAAGAGAAATTGGTGGAATTGAAAGATTTAGCTAATGAAAGCTTGGAAGAAACACGTGCAGCAGTTAAAACCCTTGAATCGACAGAAACACATGGCTTGGCAGCGATTGTGCAATTAATTCGTAAATTGGAAGCAGAAAGCCAATTACTCATTCAATTCACCATCAAAGAGGGAGTGCTGTCTGTTACGCATTCAAATGAACAAGGGGTAACTTTATATCGAGTCATCCAAGAAGCTCTCACAAATGTGATGCGCCATAGTGAATCAAAAGCAGTTCAAATTGAAATCGGTCAGGCACCTGTTGATGGCATTGCATTTATGGTGAAAAATCCATATACCAATTCTACCCCTTATGAAGAAGGTTTCGGCATTCGCAATATGCGTCAAAGGGTAGAAGAGGTACATGGAAAGCTTTCAGTATATCCAACAGATAAACACTTCGTTTTAGAAGGCATTATCCCACGTTTGAAGGAGGGTTATGGAGATGTATCGATTAATGATCGTTGATGA
>DATGUH010000149.1:0-2879 GCA_035301445.1 Pseudogracilibacillus sp.
TCATCTCCATGTCCCATTTCCATTAAAGTTTTTACGAGCTCTGGCGATAATGAAGTCGGAATTTTTTTCAACATTTTAATGATCCCTTTCCAGCTGTCCCATTAATTGAAGGACATTTTTATACTTTTCATATTGTTCATTCCAATTATCATTAAAGTTTGAATGAAATGTTTTAACATTGAATGATTGTTGTATGATTTTTCTTCCTTCTGAAATGCTACTAATCATCTGTTGAGATAACATTTGAACAAGACTATTCCCTATAACGGTTGCTTCGACTGGACCAGCAATGACTTCTACATCTGATGCATCTGCTACCATCTGACATAGAATGTCTGCCTGTGAACCACCCCCAACAATATGTACTTTTTCATAGGTTATATCTGTACACTCTGCCACTTCTCTAAAGACATTTCGGTACTTTAATGCCAAACTTTCATATATCGTACGGAATAGTTCTCCATCCGTTTCAGGAATTGGTTGATTTGTTTGCTCCGCATAAAGTTTTATTTTTTCCGGCATATCTCCCGGTGATTCGAAAGATTTATAATCAACATCAATGATTGTTTTAAATGGTTCAGCATTTTTTGCAAGTTCTGTTATTTCATCATATGAATATTTCTTTCCTTGCTCTTCGAATTCTCTTTTCGCTTCTTGTAATATCCATAAACCGGTTACATTCTTCAGAAACCGTGTAGTTCCATTGATTCCGCTTTCATTTGTTATATTATAGGATGCTGATTTTTCCGTAATAATAGGCTCGTCTAATTCTGTTCCAATTAATGACCACGTGCCACAAGAAACAAAAAGAAAATCGTAGTCTGGCGCAGGTACACTTACAACAGCTCCTGCAGTATCATGTGATGTTGTAGCAACAACTGGTATTCGTGAGATGGACAGTTCATTTGCCAGCTGTTCCGATATTTTACCTACTTCCTCACCTGGTTGAATAACATCTTGAAAAATATCTCCCGGAAGATCGAGTGCATGAATGACGTCCTGATGCCATTCTTTTTTATAAGGGTCAAAAAGCTGTGTCGTGGAAGCGATAGTAGCTTCTGCCCTTTTTATTCCTGTTAATAAGTAATTAAATAAATCCGGCATTAACAATAAAGATTTCGCAGCTTTTAGTGTCTCTCTTTCGTATTTATTCATATAAGCCAATTGAAAAATTGTATTGAAAAATATAATTTGATTCCCTGTTAATTCATACAATTGTTCTAATGGAATATAACGATTTACTTCCTCAGCCATATGGTTCGTCCGCTTATCTCTGTAATGAACTGGACCACTTATAAACGTTCCAGACTCATCTAAGAGAGCAAAATCAACTCCCCATGTATCCACTGCAATGCTACTTATATCTGTTTTTGCAGCGACTTTTTGTAGCGTCTTTTTCACTTCTTCAAAAAGCATGTCAATATCCCAATGGAGCGTACCATTCTTCGTTATAGGAATATTATCAAACCGATGTACTTCCTCAATTTCCATTTTAGTTCCATTTAATTTCCCAAGAACTGCCCGGCCATTCGATGCCCCGAAGTCGAAAGATAATACATTTTCACTCAATTCTTTGCACCTCTTTTAAAACATATTATTGCTCGGTGTTCCAAAAAGTCTCTAACCTTTTAATATGTTGATTTAAATATAAAAGAAATCTTATTCGTCTACTTACTTTGTTTTTTCAGCAGTTCAGATCGATATGTTTCTGAAGATAAATTCCGTAAATCATCACATTCTTCCTCTGTTAAAACTCTAGGTGTTCCCACAGTAGAAGCTATCGTAAAGACTCTTGCTGCTTCTTCGGTTAGTTGCATATAAAAATAGGCTTCCTTCATCGTAGCACCAGATGTTAAGACCCCGTGATTTCTCATGACAATAGATTGACTGTCTGCCACAACTTCACCTACTGCATTTGCAAGCAATTCTGTAGTAGGGATTACATAGTCGATATAAGATATTTTCTTAATCATAGCTGGAAAGTCTGGAAACATTGGCGGTATATCTTTGCCTGCTGATGCAACACCTACTGAATAACTAGGGTGCGCATGTAATACTGCTTTAATGTCAGCACTTCTTCTAAAACATTCTAAATGCATCTCCAGTTCAGAAGAAGGTTTTAAATCACTCAAGACTTTGCCAGTTTCAATTTCAACTTTTACCCACTCTTTGTCTGTGAGTTCCTGTAAATCAAAACCACTTGGCGAAATGTACATATAGTCTCCATCTCGTGCACTTAAGTTTCCTCCTGCTCCAACTACTAATCCACTTTCCACTAATTTCTTAGCATATTTGTTTAACTCATCTAAAACCTTCGACATAATCCATCTCTCCAATAAGGGTAATTTTTGATAAACAATTTATTGTCGCTTCAATAAACCGCTTTCAACTCTCATAATATATTAAATACTTTTATCTCTTGGTTCACTTATAAAAACAATTCTATCTTTTTGGTTTTCTGTTTTTACTTTTGTTTTTGTGGTTAATTATTATAATATCAAATAAATCCAAATAATCAAGTGCTTTTATTTAAAAAAATATGTTTTTATTTTTGTTTCTTAACTATAAAACTATTTCATAAGGATGTCATTTATGTTTATTTTCGCCTTTATGCTTAGTCTTTCTTATATTTATTTGGGATGTTTGAATTTATTTGTTTTATATAAAAAGGAAAGTGTTTCCAAGAAGTGACTTAGTACAGTCTGGAGGAATGGTTTACTTTCTATATATTAAATAGCAATAGTAGCGTCTATTTGCTATCCTTTACTTCATGGGATATACTGTAATTTGATTATGTGGGTTCAATTATAATGGAGGTAATCATCATGACAACATTAAATAAATCCAATATTGCAGAGATCATCCGCGAACGTCGTGCT
>DATGUH010000150.1:0-6731 GCA_035301445.1 Pseudogracilibacillus sp.
AGCACTATTAGCAAGTGTTGGTATTAGTGATCTTGTGGATATAGGTTATACGATTTTAGGATATGCAATGCTGATTGTATATGGATTACCAATGATAACCATTGGTGTTTATAAAGTTATTAAAGGAATGGGTAATAAAAAGGCTTAATTTATTGAAAAAAGAATGACCCAGGTGAGTTGCAGGATTTTACTGCATTACCGGGTCATTTTTATTTATTGATAATCACTTTGAAATTAAATGTATTCACCAAATACTTTATCTTTTATCATATAAATTAGAATGAAGGAAATAATAGAAACACTATTTTATACATATAAACGGAGGATATTCACTGATTGAAAATATTAACGTAATATAGTATATTAATATGCATAAAGGTATATATAGGCAGCAGTCATTTCATAAAAAGATCTGCTCACCTTTTTGAGGGAGCAGATCTTTTGTATTTAGGCTCTATAATATATGTTGGGGTTCAAAAAATATTTTATCTCACCCCAACAATTGACATAGAACCTGTATTTAATTAGGCATACATTGCATTAACTTCTTTCTGTAATGCTTCATCACGTACATATTCATCGTAACTCATACTCTTATCAACAATACCACTTGGTGTAATTTCAATGAGTCTATCAGCAATACTGTTAACAAACTCATGATCACTTGATGTAAAAAGTATGGAACCTTTAAACTTAATAAGCCCATTGTTTACTGCTGTTATGGATTCAAGATCCAAGTGACTCGTTGGTTCATCTAATATTAACACGTTTGCTTTAGACAACATCATTTTCGATAACATGCAACGAACTTTTTCGCCACCTGAGAGTACTTTTGCTTTTTTAAGTGCTTCTTCACCGCTAAATAACATCCGTCCTAAAAAGCTTCGCAAAAATGTCTCTGTTTCATCTTCTGGGGAAAACTGTCTCAACCAATCTACAAGATTTAAATCACTGTCGTCAAAAAAGGCTGAATTATCTTTTGGGAAATATGACTGCGATGTTGTAACTCCCCAATGGTAAGTACCGCTATCAGCTTCCATTTCGCCGTTTATGATTTCAAAGAGTGTCGTTTTTGCTAGGTCATCTTTTCCTACAAAGGCTACCTTTTCATTCGGATTGATGATAAAGCTAACATTATCAAGAACTTTTTGACCGTTAATCGTTTTCGTTAAATTTTCAACCCGCAACATATCATTACCAATGTCTCTTTCTGGTGAAAAAGCGACATAAGGGAATCGACGGGATGATGGTTTAATGTCATCTAGTGTAATACTATCAAGTAGTTTCTTTCTAGATGTTGCTTGTTTTGACTTGGAAGCATTTGCGCTAAACCGGGCGATAAATGCTTGTAGGTCTTTAATTTTTTCTTCTTTCTTCTTATTTTCTTCTTTAGCCATTTTAGTCGCAAGTTGGCTTGATTCATACCAAAAATCGTAATTCCCAATGTAGATTTCAATTTTTCCAAAGTCTACATCTGCGATATGCGTACAAACTTTGTTTAAGAAGTGACGGTCGTGGGAGACAACGATAACTGTATTTTCAAAGTGCATTAGAAAGTCTTCCAACCACTGAATAGCTTGAATATCCAGTCCATTTGTCGGCTCATCTAATAAAAGTACGTCCGGATTGCCAAACAAAGCCTGAGCAAGTAATACTTTTACTTTTTCATCGTTTTTTAACTCCGACATTTTCTTTTCATGTAAAGATTCATCAATACCGATACCTGTGAGGAGAATCGCTGCATCCGAATGAGCTTCCCAACCGTTCATTTCAGCAAATTCACCTTCTAGTTCAGCTGCTTTAATTCCATCCTCTTCGGAAAAGTCTGGTTTGAGGTATATCTCATCTTTTTCTTTCATTACTTGAAATAGGCGTTCATGCCCCATTAATACAGTTTCCAATACTTGCTCATCTTCGTAGGCGAAATGGTCCTGTTTAAGAACAGCCATCCTACTATTTGGCTCCATGGAGATAGTACCCCTTTGTGGCTCAACTTCACCGGATAATATCTTCAAGAAAGTTGATTTTCCTGCTCCATTTGCACCAATAACTCCATAGCAATTGCCGTTGTTGAACTGTAGGTTTACATCTTCAAATAGCTTTTTATCTCCGTAAGAAAGACTGACGTCTGTAACATTAATCAATTTGTTTCCTCCAATGACATAGATTCATCTGCTAGCTTAAGTGATTTACATGTTTTAGTCAATGATTAGTGTATAAGTTATTAACAGCTTTTAAAAATTGTTATGGCAATGATTGAGGTCATAATCTTTTTGCCTGCTATTTAAATCGTTAATACTAATCCGACTCAGAATCTTGATTATTATCCTCTGTTTCTTTCTCCTGAAGTTCATCCATTACATCGATCCCTAATGTTTCGTAAGGTACTTTAATCCGAAAGGCAATTACGTTATCATCAAGGTCAAATCGTTGTACGCCGACTTCAAAGTTACTTTTAATATTCATTTCACTTACCTTTACGTACACGGATTCTTTATCTGGCTGTATGATGACCCATTCTGGTACTGGCAAATACTTCTTCAAGTATTGCATGATTTTTTTATTTGGTAATTTTAAATTACCGACTGAAATGGACTTTTGCTCCAGCACTAAATCACCGTTATCTTGTACAACTGGATCAAAATGAATGAGAACAGGTACAGATGTAGAGAAAATCGGTAACTCTCCAAGCAACTGTACATCTTCCTCTAAATTAATCGTATAATCGTGTTTGGAATTAGCTAATAATTTATCAATATAGGCATTGACCAAATTATTCACATTTTGTTTAGTAGTACGCACGATAAATTCTGAGCTGTTCTCACTTTTATATTCTTGGCTTGATTCTTCCAGTTCTGTTTTAGGTATAGGGGAATATACAAACATGACGAACAGCACAATCAATACGATATTAATTGTAATTAAAATGATAAAACGTTTTTTCCAGTTGGCTGGTTTATGTTTTTTCTTCATCTGGCTCCCCCTCATTCACAATGTATTCAAGTACTTGCTTAGCCATTCGTTCATATCCCATATGATTTGGGTGAAAGTTATCATCAGAAAGAAATTTCGTAGATGTGTCCTCAAACAAGCTATTTGTTGGAATATAGGATACCTGATCATATTCATCAGTGATATCTTCACCTAATTCATTCCAATTCTCAATAATTACTTCCAACTCTTCTATATCTGGGAAATGTTCGCTAAATGGATTGTAAAATCCGACTAAATAGATATCCGCACGAGAATTCATTGATTCTAAATCTGAAAAAATTTCATGTAGTCTATTTTCATAATTATTCTGCCCTGTTTCAAATTGGTTCATATCTAAATCTGTAAAGTTTTCTTTGAAAATCTGCATAATATCATTAGCGCCAATGGTGATTAAAATAATGTCGGCTTCCTCTAAAGATTCTTTTATTTCTGGTTCTTCCATTCGATCAATAAGCTGATCTGTGCGATTACCACGTTTCCCGAAGTTATCAATTTCTACTAGATCATTATCTTTATTAATCGTATCTTCCAGTATGCCAACATATCCACCATTATCTTCTTCGTCACCAACTCCTTGGGTTAAAGAATCTCCTATTGCGGTAATCTTAATATCATTTTTGAAAATACGTTTCATTGCTTTATTAAATTTGTCTGTTAAATAGTCCTTAAGCGAATTATCTGCAGAAACTGTTTCTTCTTCTTTTTCCTCTTCATTTTCTTCTACTTCTTCATTGTCCTCGTTTTCCTCAGTAGAGGGCTCTTCCATGTTTTCAGCTTTTTTCTCTGTTTGAATTTCTTTAATTTTCTTCATGGCAAAATGTTTTTTGATGGTAGAATAACTTAATAAAAGCATTATTACCACTAGTACACTTGCCGATATCCAAATGACTTTTTTAATTGTTATCACACCTGTAATCAGTTCTATGTTAACAGTATATAGTTTACCCGCTTAAATAACGAACCTAAACTTTCAGAAATTAGGGATGATTTTATGACGTTGAATTATTGTAACACAAATAATAGAACACGTGCAGTAAGTGGGAGTCTAGGTAAAAAGATTTTTCTTAAGTTAGATGAATTGTTTTTCTATATCTTATTATTATGAGCAGGAAATGCTTTAGGGAGTATTTTTTCATTACTATAGTATATGTAGAAAGCGGGAGACTTATTGCAAGTATGTTTTGTGGTTGATCTTTTCAGTTAAAATTATTTAAAATAAAACCCCCACCGACGTGATGGGGGCTGAATTATTAGATTAAAATGGTTGCCCGGATTTAACTTTTATTGCTACATCTATGAAGTCTTTTCCAGAGACGATAACTGCATCCGTTTGTGGTATAGTGATTTCTTCTGTTGTCCAAATGATTTTTGCTTTATTAGCAGTTTCGGCATTGATCGTTGTATCTGTATAGATGACATCTATTTCAGTGTCAGCAGCATCCGCTAATTTTATTACTTGGTAGCCATTTTTACTAAGTTGACTTGCTCGTTCAAAAAGACTTTCAGATCCATTGACTGCAATTGTTTTTTGGCGTAATCCTTCACTACGATCAAAAGGAGAAGAAAATAGCCATTGAACAGCATCTTCATCTGTTGCTTCGATGCTTGCTTCACCAGTTGCATGATGGATAGCTGCATCAAGTGTGCCAAGAATGTCTTCAATATCTTCTATTCCTACAGCCAATCTTACTAGTTCCTCGGTCACACCGCTTTTCTTAAGTCCTGCTTCATCCAGTTGCTGGTGAGTGGTAGAGGCAGGATGAATAATAAGCGATTTAGCGTCTCCAACGTTTGCAACATGGGACCACAACTCAATGTTATTAATAAGCTTTTTACCAGCCTCAAGACCACCTTTAATACCGAAAGTTATGATAGATCCATAACCACTTGTGAAGTATTTATTTGCTAATTCATGTGATGGATGGTTTTTCAAGCCCGGGAAATTGACCCATTCTACTCCAGGATGATTCTGTAAGAACTTGGCAGTCTTCAAAGCATTTTCATTATGGCGTTCTAAACGGACGTGTAAGGTTTCTAGTCCTTGCAATAATAGGAATGCGTTATGTGGACTAATAGCTGCTCCTGTGTCACGTAATAGTTGAACACGTAATTTAAGCGCAAAAGCCATCGCACCTAGATCTTTAAAGCATACACCACCATAACTTTCGTCAGGCTCTGTAAAACCAGGGAATTTAGGGTTATCCCAGTTAAAACGTCCACCGTCAACAACTACTCCGCCAATTGATGTTCCATGGCCACCAATCCACTTTGTAGCGGAATGTACGATAATATCTGCTCCCCAATGAAATGGTTTTGCAAATTTAGGAGCAAAAGTATTGTCAATGATAAGTGGAATGTTATGTTCGTGAGCAATTTCAGCAACTGTTTCCACGTCAAAAACATTTAGACTAGGGTTCGTTATTGTTTCTCCAAAAACTGCTTTTGTTTTGTCATTGATAGCTGATCTAATGGCTTCTGGATCTGAGCCATCAACGATATGTACTTTGATTCCGAGTCTTGGAAGCGTATGTACAAATAAATTATAAGTTCCACCATATAAATTACTGTCTGCTACAATTTCATCCCCTGCACTCGCAACATTTAAGATGGAGTATGTAATAGCTGCCATTCCGGAAGCAGTAGCTACAGCTGCAGAGCCATCTTCAAGCAATGCTACACGTTGTTCGAATGCATCTGTTGTTGGATTCATGATTCTAGTGTAGATGTTTCCAGGTTCAGCTAAAGCGAATAAATCCCGTGCATGATCTGTATCACGGAATACGTAAGAAGTTGTTTGGTGAATGGGAACTGCCCTTGAACCTGTTGTCGGATCTGGTTCTTGCCCACCGTGTAATAAAATCGTATCTTGTTTATCAAAGTTGAATGAAGACATGATAAATTCCTCCCTGTAAGTTGATGTATAAATAAAAATCCTCTTCTATGGAAGAATAGAAGAGGGAATGAATTCTTTAATTTTCCCCCTTATCTTCCAGACCATCGCCTGTAGGATTTGGCACCACTTTTAGCATGCTTTATGCTCGTTTAGGTTGCCGGACTTCATCGGGCCTATTCCCTCCGCCACTCTTGATAAGAGAATTGATATTTAGGTTAAAAACTATTATACACGTATAAAGTAAAAAGTCAACGAATTGTTTAGTAAACTCAAAAAAGTCAGACAGTATTATAATTTCCCTTCGATCCGTTGATTGCAGAATATAAGTAAAATTATAAAGTATACATATATATAAGTTTTGTATTCAAAATTGACTTAAAAGCCTGTGCTAGCGGTTCTTTAAATTGGCAAATCGGTGAAAGAAGAGCTGGAGGAAGTTGCTCGCAGTTCTTTAAGTCGGTAAATCTACGGATGAAGAGCTAGTGGATGGTTCTATCGGTTCTTTAATTCGGTAAATTCACGAATGAAGATCCAGTGACCCTTGCTAGCGGCTCTCTAAGTCAGTAAATCCACGAACGAAGACCCGGTAGCCAATGCCCTCGGATCTTTAAATACATTCAGATAAAGTGTAGTTGCTACTATACAACGCTAGCATCCTTAGTTTACTTGTTCAAGGATATGATTTTGTGACTAGTTTATGAAGCAGATGTACCTTTCAAATAAAAAAGACACACAATAAAGTGAAACAATAAAATCTTGTAAGTGGAGTTTAATATTTCTTTAATTTTTTAACCCCCTATTCCTTTTCCCAAGGAAGGAGGCAGACATATATAAGATAAGCGAA
>DATGUH010000151.1:0-3831 GCA_035301445.1 Pseudogracilibacillus sp.
GCACTCTAATACAGGCGCGACAATTATGCAGTTAGAAGCAGAGGAAGATAATCGGGATGGTTTTAGTATCCGTTTAGCTGCGGAGAAATTATTGAAACGTCGGGAAAAAAATAAATTTTTACTCGTTTTTTCTGATGGAGAACCAGCTGCAATGAATTATAATCAGAATGGCATTGTAGATACGAATGTTGCAGTAGCAGAAGCTCGTAAAAAAGGGCTGGAAGTCGTTGGGATGTTTTTGGCAGATGGTGAGATTGGTGAGCAGGATGAAGCTTTGATGCAAAACATTTATGGAAAATCCCATGTGATGGTACCTGATATAGCTGAACTACCAGAGTTATTTATACCGGTGTTAAAGCAACTACTTTTAAGAGGGATTTAAGATAAGGTTGGAAAAAGGATTAAAATAATTTGCATTGGTATGATGCCTTTAAGGCTGGTAAATAGTATAATGTAGGTTGTTTAGTAGTCACAAATATAAGCGAAATGAATGAAAGTTTGTTAAGTAACCGCTCATTCATGACAATTGAGGGAAGAAGTAGGCATAGTTTGTTATGGTATTGTAGGTATCATGACAAATTAGAGCTGAATTTTCACCCAATTGTTAAGCAATTTGCTCATTCGTAACAAAGAGAGTTAAAAAACATGGCACATTGTCACGAATGAACGGATTATTACGTTGATTCAATTACAAAAATAGAAGAGACGGATAATTATTTTAAGTGTAAAATTATAGTATGATTGTAACAACAGTAAGACAGCCTGTGCAACATTGAACTTTGACGCTATCTTCTTTGTAATTTTACATAACGATAGGCATAAAAAATTCTGCTAGATTCGAGATGAGGGTTGATCATGGCAAGTGTAAGTGAAAAGCTCGGTACACAATCAGTAGTAAAAAGCTTCTTTGAATACTTTTTGCCTACTTTGTTTGGAATGATGTTGATGTCCGTTAATATTGTGATTGACGGTATTTTTGTCGGAAATGGTGTTGGGCCAGTTGCACTTGCCAGTGTTAATATTGCGGTGCCTACGTTTTCAGTTATTATGTCGATTTCTTTAATGATAAGTATTGGTGGTGGCACACTTTACTCAATATCTTTAGGGCGAAACGATTCCGAACGAGCACAGAAGATTTTCACAATGTCACTCGTTTATTTAATCATCGTAATGATTACTGTAAGTTTAGCTGGATATTTCAATATGGAGGCTTTGGCTAAACTGTTTGGTGCTAACCAGGAGACGTTGCCTTATGTAATGGATTATATGGGTATTTTATTCATTTTTTCCTTAGCATTGGCTGGAGAAAATTTCGTCAGTGTATTTATTCGGAATGACGGTGATCCGCAACTTGCGATGATTGGGCTTGTGACAACGGCTCTATTAAATATCGGCCTTAATTATTGGATGATTTTTATTTTGAAAATGGAAGTGCTTGGTGCTGCATTAGCTACAGTTATTGCTACGATTGCTGGGGTACTTGTATACGCAATTCATTTCTTGAAAAAAAGCTCTAACCTGAAATTAGTTAGATTTAAATGGAATTGGCGGGATATTTTAAACGTTAGTGGGATTGGTTTTCCAAGTTTTCTAGCTGAGGCTGCAACTGGAGTCTTTGTCATGGGATACAATATTGCACTTGCCTTTTACAGTAATACAGATGGTTTGTCTGCTTTCTCTGTGATTAATTATTTATACACGTTTATGTTTTTTGCTTTTATAGGGATTGGTTCTACTATCCAACCAATGATTAGCTATTACTATGGCGCAAAGAAATATGATCATATCAAACAAACAGTACGCTTAGGAGAGGCTGCTGGTCTTGGTTTGGGGCTTTTGTTTATTGCGATTGGCTATCTAGCGACAGATTATTTAGTTGCGATATTCGGAATTACTTCGCCAGATATTGTAGCTTTGTCTTCTGAAGGAATTAAATTATTTTTCCTTGGTTATATCTTTATGGGGATTAATTTCGTTTACATGACATATTATCAATCCATTGGTCAGATCAAGCCTTCCATAGGTATTACGTTGTTTCGAGGATTTATTTTACTTGGGGTCATGTTGCTTGTTTTGCCGCCGTTATTTGGAATCAAAGGTATATGGCTTGCGTTACCTACAGCAGAAGCAGTGATGGCAATTATACTTATCATATTTGCTAGACGTGGTGTTATGAAGCGTCATACTGAATCGGTAGGTTTTTAATGTATAGCCCCATACAAAACAGGATAAGGACGAACCATATTTTTGAGGATAAGAGTATTTAACCTTGTAAACTAAAAAAGCCACCTCTTATTGAGGTAGCTCAAAATACAGTTACTATTATGTATTTATTATTTTTTATTCTTTTTCTTGTCCTTGTCCTCTTTCTTACTCTTCTCGTTTTTAGCTTCTTTTTTATTCTTGTTATCTGACTTTTTGTCATCATTGAAGCTATCTTTCACTTCCTCAACAGCTGCATCTTTTGCTTTGTTAGCTGTATCTTTTAGTTTGTCTCCAAATCCTGACATGTTGAAACCTCCCTTCTATCAAACCAATCTTATTTATGCTATTTCCCTTTGAAAAATTTTTAAACTTCTTTTTTAGTGTAGCTAGTTTATCCATCAGCCTTTTCTTTTTTACTTTTTGTGAGGTAATAAGCATTGAGAAAAGCTGCAACAGGTATAACTAAAGCAATGCCAATCCCTGCAGAAAATATCGTCAACGTCTCCGCGGTAAATATTTTTGAGTTAATGATTTCTAGCAAGGAATACGACAAGTCCTTAAACCAAATGAGCAATGCGAGATAGCTACCAATAAAAGCGAAGAACAATGTATTGGCATTAGAACCGAGGATGTCTTTTCCGATTGACAATCCTGATTTAAACAAAGCTTTTCTTTGGATGTTAGGATTATGGTCAAAAATCTCCTGCATAGGAGAGGTGATGGAAATCGCTACGTCAATAATGGCGCCGAGTGTGCTCATGATTATTACAGATGCAGCAATTTTGACAAAGTCCACACCAATATAAAGAGAATATACAGGAATAATTTCATCAATTTCTTCTTCACCAAATCCTTGGATCATGGCACTCTTTGTAACAAGATAAATAAAGAAAAATAAAATACCTACAGTGAGTATTGTTGAGAGGAATGCAGTCACTGTTTTACTATTTACTTCGTTAATGAAAAAAAGATTGATACAAGAGATAATGGCACTTGCAATCATTGCTAAAACAATAGGGTCAGCATGTGCATCCGTCATAAAAAATACAGTCATTAAAATGATCACAAAATTAAGAAACAGGGAAATAAAGGACCTTATTCCTTTCCCTCCACCAATGATAGCCATCAATATAAATAAAATAACCGCCAGAATACTAATAACATTCATGACCTAGCCCTCTTTCGCTGAATGAAAAATATAGCAATATATAAACTGATGGGAATGGTCAGCACGATTCCGATACCACCTGCAAGTGCCCGAGCTACTTCCAAAGAAAGGTTAATAGACAGGGTGAATCCAAGTGGTGACCGATTCGTAATATATAAAATAAGTATCGGAATAGAGCCACTTACATAAGCAAAAAACAGGATATTCGTCATTGTTCCCATAATATCTTTTCCAATTGTAAATCCAGATTTCTTTAACTGTGTGATAGGCACATTTTCGTCAGCTTCATACATTTCAAACATGGCGGATGAAATCGATATGGCAACATCCATGACTGCCCCCATAGAACCGATGAATAATCCTGCCAAAAATATAAGGTTGTATGGCCTTGTTAAAAATTGCATTTCTTCATAGTGAAGTCCGCTTTCGTCTGTGATTCTCATGACGAGAAAAGTGAT
>DATGUH010000152.1:0-9309 GCA_035301445.1 Pseudogracilibacillus sp.
CTAGGCTATCATATTCTAACATATTTTATAATGAAATAAAATGGTGACCCGTACGGGATTCGAACCCGTGATACCGCCGTGAAAGGGCGATGTCTTAACCACTTGACCAACGGGCCATGTATACTGGCGGAGAGCAAGGGATTTGAACCCTTGAGACCCGGAAGGGCCTACATGATTTCCAATCATGCTCCTTCGACCAACTCGGACAGCTCTCCGGATGGCTCCACAGGCAGGGTTCGAACCTGCGACCGATCGGTTAACAGCCGATTGCTCTACCGCTGAGCTACTGTGGATTATAACAATACGTATTTCATGTTTTGTATAATGAAATTTATGTCCGTATAAGCATTGGGTCTGTAAGCAACAACCTGCATAATAATGGAAAACGGTCTTCATTCCATTCGTTCGCTTAAGGCTTTCAGCAAAGACGCCAACGATATTTAATAATACACTATTTCTTTTGTATTCGCAAGTAATATGTATATAACAGAGTGCGTGTCGTTTTTAGCAACAATTTATATTATAACTATTTCTATAAATAATGCAAGCATATTTTTTAAATTTGTTCATTTTCTTTTGAAAATCACTATTTATTTTATCATGTAATCGGGATTCAAACGCTGTATTAGCGAATTATAACGTGATTTAGCAGAAATGAATTTGCAGTTTTCTGTTTCCAAAACTTAAATAAGACATAGATTCACGATTCATTGGTTTTGTGTCCAATTTATCATTTAAATCTGACACAAATTCACGATTTACCGTTTCTCTGTCCGATTGATCACCTAAATCAGACTCAAGTTCGCGATTCACCATTTCTCTGTCCATTTTATCAATTAAATCAGACACAATTTCGCGGTTCACCATTTCTGTGTCCGATTTATCAATTAAATAAGACACAGAGTCACGATTTATCGTTTCTGTGTCTTATCTATCAAACTGCAACCAGTTCATAAGCTGCAGCTAATACTATTGGCACCATGCACTTTGCAGTTTTATCCAAGTCTAACTATACCATTGATATTTATTGCTATTATACGAGGGCATCGATTTCTTGCACTAAGTCCACTATTTCTGGCTTGCTTACTTGTGCATCTGCGCCGACTTTATCTCCTTTATGGTAGAGGTCATCTGTTATCAAGGAAGAAAACACGATTACTGGTAGATCTTTTAGGCGGTTATCTTTTTTAATTAGGTCTGTTAAATGATGTCCGTCCATTTGTGGCATTTCAATATCCGTGATCAATAAATCGACATGGTGTTTGATGGAATCAGGTTCATCTTCTATTACTTCACCAAGATAGTCCCATGCTTCTTTTCCATTTTCGAAAAAGGTTAGCCGCTCATAGCCAGCCTCTTCTAATGTTTCTTTTAATAACCTGCGCAACATTGGAGAGTCTTCAGCGACAACTAATCTTTTCTGCGACCGTTCTCGGTGTCCGAGTACTCCTAATTTATCGACGTTCACACCAGTGGAAGGTTGTATTTCAACAATTATTTTTTCAAAATCGAGTAATATTGACATGTATTCTTCTAATTTTATGATTCCAATAGCATACGCCTCATCACCGGCGGATAGTTCTGTCGGTTTTTCAATTTGTTCCCAGGAAATACGATGAATACGTGATACATGATGCACTCGAAAAGCTACTTTTAATTTATTTAGTTCGCCAATGATAAATTTGTCATTCGACGGATTTTCTGATGGTTCTATTCCAAGTACTTTTTCCAAATTGACAACAGGAAGTACTTCTTCACGCAGACGGATGACTCCCTCAACATCGGGATGTGCATTAGGAATTGGCGTAAGTTCCATAGCATTAATAATTTCCCTTACTTTTAAAACATTTATTCCGTAATTACCAGATCCGATTTTAAACATAACAACTTCTAATTCATTTGTACCACTTTCCAGCAAAATGTCATCATTCGTTTTAGACATCGTGTTTCCCCCGTTCTAAGTAAAAATACAGTCTTTATATTAAATACACAATAATCCTAAAGTACTATTTTTATTATATCAAAAAAACAAATAAACACCAACTATATTTATAATCATTTAACTTAAAATGATACAGTCAGCGTTCATTTGCTTTAAATATGCTCTTTCATAATGGTACTGTCGGTAATTATTTGCCGTTTATCAGTTGTTCCATATCATTGCTGTCTATGCCTATTTCCCGTGAGTCTGCCGTTCCATAATGCTATCATTTTCCGTATGCCTACCGTACTATATCGCTGTTCGTGCTTATTTCCAATTAGCCTATCGTTCCATAAGGCTATCAGTTTTTATTTGTCATAAGCCTGCCGTTTCGTAATGTAAGTCAGAAATAGACATATTCAAGTCCTTAAAATCAACTTTTTTTATTTCGTTCATTGTGTTTTTATTTAATGGGACTAGGATGGGGAAAACAGTGTCTTTCGGAATGGTGCCCACCTCGTCGTCTGTTAAAAGAATAGCTTTATCATCCCAGATTAAATGATCATCTTTATTAAATAACGATAAATCAAAAGAGACATTTTCAATCGCTTCCTGGTTTCGATTAATACCGATAAATACATAAAATGGTCCTTGGTAATTTTCAAACATACGATAGGATTGAACAGTGAACTTGTCCTCTTTTCCCATGTTGGGGTTCTCTTTTATTGTATGCTTTAAATTTTCATACAACTCCGAGTAATATTCATCTAATTCTTTATCTTCATGTTTGGCTAACATATGCACATTTAAATCGTCTAAGTGTTCTTCGGTTGCAGCTTCTTTTTTGCTTTGCGAACATGCAGCAATAAAAAACGTGAACATAAGAACGCCTAAAACAATCAAATATTTTCGCATGATGAAATCACACCTCTCACGTGTATGAATTCCACTATCAGCTAGATTGGTTGTATGCATCATAACATTCTTTACTTCTATCATACAACTAAATATTTAAATAATTCAAAAAACAGCCACACTTATAAAAATTGGTGGCTGTTTTTACGGGAATGTTCGCATGGAAGATCCCAGTAATTCCCTTTTATAAAATTAATGATACTGATTTTTATCGTTTCGTTTTGGTTTGTTTACTTTGCTTTGTCCATTTGAAAATTGATTTTCTGATGCTGTTTCGGCTTCATATTTTGCACGTGTATCATATTTCTTGGCAATGTTTTTCTGTTTACCTTTATCTTTATTTCGGTTTTTATTTTGTTCAGACACAAAAGCCACCTCCTAATGTTTTCACGAATAGTATGGTCGGTGAACCAATTTTTTATGAATCAATTAGAAGGTTGATTTACGCTCTTAGCTGATGGAAATGTATAGACTTGCCGTTTGATGAGTAAGCTTCCCAATATAAATACAACAAGGGAAAATACTACTGGCAATGTCACAGTATGCACACCTAGTAATTCTCCATTAGCTTCATTGTAAAAATGCAGCACTATATACGATGCAATGCCTGTCACCATCGATAAAATAGCGCCGTATTTATTGGCATATTTCCAATACAATCCAAGTACTAACGGCCAAACAAATGCGGCTTCCAGTCCACCAAAGGCAAAAAGATTTAAGAAAATTAACAGCTGAGGTGGGTTAATAGCCATCAAAAAGGCAACAATACCAACGACTGCCGTAACTGCCATACTAATTATTTTCACATGTCGATTGGATGCTTTTGGTGAAATATAATTAATATACACATCTTTTACAACTGCGGAGCTGACAAGTAATAAGATTGAATCGAGTGTAGACATCATGGCAGCAAGTGGTGCGGCAAGGACAATACCTGCTAGCCAGGACGGTAATGTCTCCATCGCAATCAGTGGAATGACTTGATCTGCTATTTCAATTCCTGGTAAAATTGGTCGCGCAAAAACACCGATTAAGTGCATATTTAACATAATGAATCCGACAACAATCGTACCGATAATAAGCGCACGATGCATTGCTTTAGCATTCCGGTAAGACATCGCTCTGATAGATACTTGCGGCAGTGCTACTACACCAACACCAACTAAAATCCAATAAGAAGATACATAAGCAGCTGATAAACTGCCATCATCCCCAAAAGGTGTGATCAAATTTGGATTCTCTACATATAAGTCACTAATAATCTGGTTGACACCGCCGCCTGCCACAATGACAGCAATTAATAAAACTAATGTACCTACAAACATCACAATACCTTGAATTGTATCTGTTAAAGCTACAGCACGGAAACCACCTATAATAACATAAATAAGTACAGAAATAGTGAAAATAAATAAGGCTCCCGTGTAAGATATACCTGTCAGCAATTGGATTAAATATGCACCACCAACCCACTGAGCAGCCATTGCTGAAAATAAAAAGATAATGATACTAAATGCAGCAAGCAAAACGACCGTAGTGCTTTTGTATCTTTCTTTCAAAAAATCAACCAAAGTAACAGCCCGAAACCTTCTTGTGACAATGGCGAATTTCTTTCCTAATATAAGCAATACAAAATAACCAGTTGCTACTTGGGTCATCGACAACAGTACCCAACCAAGACCAATGGAATAAGCTGCACCTGGACCACCTAAAAAGCTAGATGCACTTCCATAAGTTGCTACCATCGTCATGGCAAGTACAAGGCCGCCTAATTCCCGATTACCTAGAAAATAGTCGGACAAAAAAGATTCTCCTTGATTCATTTTTCGCGATGCCCAAATGCCTATGACATACACTACTATCATAAATAAAATAAGTGGTAGTAAAACACCCCAGTTAACTGTCATGGTCATTATCCCCTACTTTTTCATTTGGTGGATGATCTTCAAACGGTACTTCTGTTAAGAAAAATTTCACAACGATGGTCACAAGGGTAATCATGACAACAAGTCCTACGACACAGCTTAAAAAGAACCATGCAGGCAACCCAAAAATATATTGATACTCTTCAGGTGGCTTATCACCGAGTCCGTAGGCAAATCCATACCACCATACAAAATTAATGATAGCAAGTCCACAGCCAATTAGAGCTTCTTTATTGGCAATTTTAAAGCGGTGATCGTCTTTATATTTATGCTGTTTATCCACCGGTTTCACATCCTTCTATTTAAGTTGGCTTAAGGTTAATAATCGCTCTATATTAAACGAGCAAAGCAAATGAACTGTAAAATCCGAAAGTTTAAAAAATAAATTTCGTAAACATTAGTTTTTTGGAATCTAACTAAAATGGTTGTAACGTAAAACGTAAGGCGTCAACTCCGGGTCGGCTAAAATCAGTCCAGTCAATCACCAACTTCGACACTAGAACGTCTTGTTCGCCTGAGGGAACATCAATGAAGGAACACAAGCTAAAACCTCGGGCGTCACGAGAGCAACGCTTGCGCTAGCACGTCCTATGCGTCGTGAGACCCCACAGTGAGTTAACTATAAAGCGCATTCAATTGTCGCATTTTTTCTTATAATCATTCGTTGATTCTAAATATATCAACAAATATACCAAAAATATATGGCATATTACAAAATAATACGATTCATTCGGCGTTTAGTTATCACAAATTTCTAGTCATATAATTTAAACGTATTATTATCTTATCATAAGGAAACCGTCTATAAACATTCACTTGTTCAAATTGTCTAAAATAAAATGCAAAAATTCATACAATTATGAATTTAAATCTGATTTTCTCAGATGAAGCAACTATTCTCTATAAAAGCATTGATATATCAATGTTTATGGCAATATATAATTTGTCTCTTCTTTTATACATGGTCCGCTTTACCATTTACATCCATTCTCATTAGTTGTGTGATTACAAAAAGATTATTCTTTCATTAAATTTCAGCAAAATCCCTTATACATCAACGCTTGTACCCTATCAATTAAATCTAATATCCTATTACTTTTCAAAAATCTCTTATTCTCAATTAAGAGTTATAGTGAGTATAGACTATTATAAGCCCAATATCATTAGATTTCATACTGTTTTATAATGAAAACGTTAACACACAATTTAATTTCATAATATATCCAAAAATATTCGTATTGTAACTATAAGTCATTATCTATATCATGTATATACAGCATCATACGGCCTGAAACTTAGTCATCATAGGGTTTTTGAGAATAACTCATGGTCGAGTTTTTCAGGGTCGTATCTATTGTTTTAAAAATTAAGGGAGGTCATTAGTCAATGAAGAAATGGTTGGTTGGACTTTTAATGAGTCTTACGCTAGTTTTTGCATTGGCAGCATGTTCCGATGGGGATGATGGCAATGCAAATGGTAACAACAATGGTGATGGAGGAGACTCCGATCATTTCGACCAGATGAAAGAAGATGGTAAGGCAACAATTGGTTTTGCCGATGAGAAGCCATATGCGTATGAGGAAGATGGTGAATTAAAAGGTGTTGCAGTAGATGTTGCAAAAGAAGTACTAGGCGAACTTGGTATTGATGAAGTTGATGGTCAACTTGCAGATTTTGGTGAGTTAATCCCAGGACTTCAGGCAAATAAATTCGACCTCATTACTGCTTCTATGGCGATTACACCAGAACGTTGCGAAAACGTTGAATTCGGTGAGCCAGAAGTAATTTACGGGGAAGGTTTGGTTGTACAGGAAGGTAATCCACACGACATTCACAGTTACGAAGATATTGCAGCAGATCCTGACTTAACAGTTAATATCATGGCTGGTGCAACAGAGATTGACTTCGTACAAGAAGAAGGCGTGGATGAAAGCCAGATTGAAGAAGCGCCAGACATTCCGGCTACATTCTCTGCAATTGAAGCAGGTCGTGCAGATGCCACTACTGGTACTGAAATGACCGTTAAAATGGCTTATGAGAGTGCGGATTCAGAAAATCTTGAGTGGGTAGAGGATTTCGAACAACCTGATATTAACGGTGTTCCAAGCTATGGTGCTGCAGCATTCCACCAAGACCATGATGAATTCCGTGAAGCTTATAACGAGGCACTTGCTGAATTTAAAGAAACAGATAAATATGATGAAATTCTTGAAGACAACTTCTTTGATCCTGAAACAAACGCTGCAGATGACGGCGTAACTACTGAAGAAGTTTGCTCTGAAGAAGTATACGAAAACAGATAAGCTATAATGAAACAAACAGGGCTTTTGTTTCTCTTTTATAAAAAAGGAGCAAGCCCTGTTTTTTACCTAACAAAATAATATAATTGTTTTATTCTGATATTGATTTAACTTGCATGATTCATAATATTTTATTGGTTTGGAGGGATTACTATCAATTCATGGCTGCAAGTATTCCCGGTCCTGGCACAAGGGATTAAAGTTACTGCCCTCGTACTTGTATTATCAGCTATTTTGAGCTTCTCCATTGCTATATTTGCTGGTTTATGCAGAGTATCCCGATTTTGGATTGTTCGTTTTTTAACGACAGTTTATGTGGAAATATTCCGCGGAACATCGCTCATTGTTCAGTTGTTTTGGTTTTATTATGCGTTACCGATTTTGTTCGATATTGATTTCGGAAGCAACTTAACTGCTGGTGTACTTGCCATTTCACTTAACTATGCAGCTTATATGTCAGAAATTGTCCGCGGATCCATTTTGTCTGTAGACAGTGGTCAAACGGAAGCTTCTGTTGCACTTAATATGACAAGGTTCCAAAGAATGCGTTTCGTTATTTTTCCACAGGCATTTAGGATGATGCTCCCGGAATTTGGGAACTATCTCATTCAAATGTTAAAGGCAACTTCACTCGTATCACTAATTGGTATGCACGATATTTTATACTACGGTGATAGATTCAGTTCATCAAATATTTCTATGACTGCTACTGTTTATATTATTCTTCTATTATTTTATTTTATCGTTGCTATCCCACTTATTCTTTTATCGAGAAAAATGGAGGCTATATCTAAGAAAGGGGTGGCTACTTAATGGAATGGGATGTATTTGTAGATGCCTTTCCCTATGTGATGGAAGGATTTAAACTCACAGTCATTCTAACAATTGTATGCTACATATTCGCATTGATTGTTGGGTTTGTCTGGGTTTTCTTAAGAAGAATTCCGATTAGATTTATTAGCTGGTTGATTACTTGGATTATGGAATTTATCCGTTCTACGCCACCGTTAGTACAATTATTTTTCTTATATTACGGACTTCCAGTATTGCCGGGAGTAGGTGTTAGTTTATCTGCATTTACTTGTGCAGTAATTGGTTTAGGATTGCATTTCAGTACGTATATCGGTGAGGTTTACCGTTCTGGTATTGAATCCGTTGATCAAGGTCAATGGGAAGCATCAACAGCATTAAATTTATCAACTTGGCAGAAGTGGACAAAAGTCATTTTGCCACAAGCAATCCCACCAACGATTCCTATGCTCGGAAACTATTTTATTATTCTTTTCAAAGAAGTTCCGTTAGCATCAACAGTTGGTGTAATAGAAATTCTGGCTAAAGCCGAAAGTTACGGCGCTAAGCACTTTAAGTATCTGGAAGCATTGACCATTGTCGCTCTAATATTCCTAGTGCTTAGTTATCCATCATCACTTTTTATTAATTATTTGGAAAAGAGAACGAATCGTCGGTTTAATAAAAAAGCCACGTCAAGTTCTTCTTAGCCGTAAAGGAGGTTATATATAGATGGTAGAACCAATTGTACAATTTAAAGATGTTCATAAAAGCTTTGGAGACTTCGAAGTGCTCAAAGGGATTGATTTGAACATCGCACCATCCGAAAAAATATGTATCATCGGCCCCTCTGGTTCTGGTAAAACAACGATTATTCGTATGTTAATGACGTTGGAAGAACCAACTGCAGGTGATATTATCGTCGAAGATACAAACTTATGGAAAATGGAGCGCGCGGGTAAAATGGTCCCGGCTAATGACAAGCATTTACGTTCCATACGCGGAGAAATAGGAATGGTGTTTCAACATTTTAATTTGTTTCCGCATATGACGATTATTGATAATTGCATGACGGCATTAGTTCATGTGAAAGATGTGCCGAAGAAAAAAGCGAGAAAAGCTTCAGAAGAAATGTTAATTAAAGTTGGTTTGGAAGAACATATGCATAAATATCCTGAACAACTTTCAGGTGGACAAAAGCAACGTGTAGCAATGGCTAGAGCACTTGTTATGGAACCAAAAATCATGTTGTTTGATGAGGTTACTTCTGCTCTTGACCCTGAGCTCGTTGGTGAGGTTCTTGAGGTTATTCGTGAAATCGCCAGAGAAGGTGAAATGGCAATGGTTCTTGTTACACACGAAATGGACTTTGCCTTAGAGGTTGCAGATCGTGTCCTCTTTTTGGACGAAGGTGTCATTGCTGAACGAGGATCGGCAAGTGATGTCATAGAGCATTCG
>DATGUH010000153.1:0-102276 GCA_035301445.1 Pseudogracilibacillus sp.
ATGCCATTCAACATAAAATTGATGCCGAATTTATCGTCGTTGGGGATAAAAATGAAGTAAGACTTGCGCACCCACTTAAAGATCGAATTGGCAGAAAAATGGTTGGGGATGATAATGAACGGGCTCTCCAAGATGGTAAATCTTATATTTCTAAAAAAGAAGGAAGTATTGGGTTATCTATTCGAGGGAAAAGTCCTATCATAAAAGATGGAGATATTGTCGGGGTTGTTTCCGTTGGATATTTATTAGAAGATATACATAAACTCGTATGGAAGCAAAATACACCGATTTTGTTTTTACTTATCGTATTTTTAGGAATAGGTATGGCCGGCGCCTTTCTTATTGCTCAACATTTAAAAAAATTACTACATAAAATGGAACCAGAAGAAATTGCCTCCCTTTTATTACAAAAGGAAGCCATTTTACAATCTGTTAAAGAAGGAATCATTGCCGTCGATATACATAATCGAATTACATTAATAAATGAAGCAACGAAAGAAATATTACAAATAGAAACCGATGTAATTGGGAAACGATTAGATGTCATTTTATCCTTTCCGTTACTACTGTTGCTTTGAAATAAAGTTTGATCACAAACACCTCAAAAGCCCGTTTTTTACCGCCAATAAGAAGAATCCATTTTGAAAAAAGATTGATTAAAATAGATTCATTATTTGTGAAGTAGTATACAATTTTTATATTAAAGTTTGATCATTTTCTACGTATGTTATTCCGCAATTACGATAAATGATCGAACTTTTTTTCAAACGGTTAAACTTTATTTTAAGTCTACAGCAAAATAAAGAAAGGCTTCTGACATAACCAAACCTAGGAATGCCAGAAGCCTTCAAAAAAAATTCATTATAGAAATAAAATTACTAGTACTCCTACGACTACACAATAATATGAGAAATATGCGAGGTTTCCCTTAGCCATTATATTGATAAGGGCTTTTAACGCGAAGTATGTTGCTATAAATGCTGCTATAAATGCGATTAGATATGGAATCATCAATGCATCAAAATTTGGGTCCTGTACTATCTCAGGGACCTCTAACATGGTTGTCCCCAAACTAACCGGGATATACAACAGGAATGAAAAACGAAGTGCTGTTTCCTGTTTCATCCCAACAAGCATTGATGCAACAATCGAAGCACCTGAACGACTAATGCCTGGTGTCACAGCAACTGCTTGAGCTAGCCCAACAATAACAGCATCTTTGGAAGTTAAATCACCATCTTTTTTCCTGCCCCTAAGATTTCGGATCATCCAAATTGCAACAGCCGTAATAAGTAAGGTAAATCCGACAATTTTTGTATTGCTAAGTGCCTCACCAATAACGTCCCCAAATAATAAACCGACCACACCTACTGGAATTGTGCCGATAACAAGGTAAAGAATAAATTGAAAATCACTTTTGGCTTGTTCATCCTTTTTTGTTATAAAAAGGATGCCATTTTTGATTAACCGATAAATATCGTGCCTATATATAAGCAGAACTGCAAGAAGAGAGGCAAAGTTAACAAATATTTCAAAAGAGAGCCCTCTAGCTTCAATTCCAAATAGTTCACGAACGATTATGATATGTCCACTCGAAGAAATAGGGATCGGCTCTGTAATACCTTGAACCAATCCTAATAGTAAATATTGTATTAATGTACACAGTTCTGTCATGGATCCCACGGAAAAATCCCCCTCATTTGGCTAAATAAAGCACTTCAAGATAAGGCCAGATGAATGCCAGGTGTAGCTTTAAAATAAAGTTTGATTATAAATATCTCACAAACCCGCATTTTTTGTTAAATAGAAATAATCCTTTTGAAAAAGATTGATAAAAAAAGAACTCCAGCAGAAATTAAACCAACGATAACCTGTGTTAACTTTAGGAGGTTGGCATTAGTTCCATGAACTGCTTCCTTGTTTCGGTGTCTTAATCCTAACAGATCTAGAAAGCGATCTTTAAAGATCACGACAACAGCAAAATCGAACCGAGCTGAATCACAACTTTAAACGTGTTTGCTACGTACTTCCCTAAAAATTGCTCAGATTGGAGCCACATCTAATCAACAATGACAATGAGACCAGTTAACGAAACAGGATCAAATTCTGTTAATCCCTCAACCATTCCTAAAATAATCACTTTTAAAATCTGAAGTAAATCCACTGTTTTTTTACGTCTCCCTATATTTTCATATATTTGATATTTTTCCCCATACCTTATTAATCAATGATGTTAATGGATATCTGTCTTGTTAAAATAGACAATCATCGCAATAAATCCTGCGAGAGCAGTAGCTGTAATAGCGATGTAAGAGTATTCCGGCGGGTAAGTTAGAGGGAGTGTATTGTTGGCTATATCCCCTGCTGCTGCCCATGGAAATAAAGCTCTATGTTCCGAATTTCCACCCATGACGTTAATCAAGGTTATAACAACCGTAAAAATGATAGTTGGAACATAATTCTTCATTACAAGCGTTACAAGTATAATTGGAGTGGAAAGAATAAATAAAAACATTCCTCCTATACTAAATTGACTTAACGATTCCATTACTAAGGAAATGCTTAGTCCGTCAAACTGCGTTAGCATACCCAAGACTAAAGTGAGTGTCCAGGCAATAAGTGTCAACATCATAATCCATATAAACAGCAGAAGCATTTTGCTCACAATAAAACCTATGCGTGACACAGGAATGGTTAATATATTTTTCAATGTATTTTCCATATATTCGCGATTGAAAAGATAGGTAGTAACCACACCATATAAAGGAACCCCAATGATGAGAACGGTGTACAAATTCACGTTGTAAAAAAGTTCCTTGAAGAGGATGGATGGTTCGTTCAGATATGTAGCTATGACTACAACAAAAGGGGCTACGGCTGCCCCAAGTATGCTTATCAGAAACATACTAGAGCGTTTGAGCTTTAGTACTTCAGTTAAGAATAAATTAACCAATCGTGCCACCTCCGACTAATCTTTCAAAATAATCCTCTAACCTGTCTTCGCTCATCTTTATCTTTAATACGTTAATATCATTTTGCACAAACATCCTATTAATCGTTCCTTGCTCCCCTAGGTGAGAATACACCCGAACCATTCCTTCGTCATAAACTTCGTAATCAAAAATATTAAAATGTTCCTCAAGGAGCATTGTTGCTTTATTATCGTTAGATACTTGGAACTCAAGGTATTTACGATTCCTTTTTCTAAGATGATCGATCCCAATCTCCTCTAAAAGCTTCCCTTCATGAATAATTCCCATATGATCGGCCAGTTGTTCTATTTCCGATAAAATATGACTAGATATCAATATGGTTATATTTCTCTCTGCAGCGAGAGATTTAATCAGCCTCCTCATCTCCTTAATGCCAATAGGATCCAAGCCATTGGTAGGCTCATCTAATATTAGCAATTCCGGATAATGGAGAAGAGCTCTGGCGATTCCTAATCTCTGTTTCATTCCTAATGAATATTTACCGACTAGCTTTTTATTTTCATTTTGCAGTCCAACAATCTCTAATGCTTCATCAATGGCATTTTTCTTATGTACCCCTATGATTTTTGCATTGATTAATAAATTTTCCTTGGCTGTTAAGTTTTCGTAAAATCCCGGTACCTCAACAATAGACCCTATCCGTCTTAAAATCCTTTTTTGGTTCTTGAATAGATTCTCTCCAAAAATTTCAATTTGCCCATAGGTCGGTCTAATTAACCCCAATAGCATTCGAATTGTCGTCGTTTTGCCAGCACCATTTCGACCTAGAAAGCCGTAAATTTCTCCTTGATTTACAGTTATACTAAGCTGATCTACAGACTTTTGTTCCCCATAAATCTTAGACAAATTAGTAGTTTTGATAACCGTATTCATTTAGAAAACACCTTCTTCCAATTAAGCTCTTGATTACATTATAGAAGGTTGATTTTAACTGGGTCTTAACCATTTCTTAATTGTTTCTTAAATACCCTTATTACTGTGTTTGGGGATGGAAAAACCAAAAGTCGTTTTTTTCCACGGAATGCTTTCAACCCAAATTCGTCCGTGGTTTTTTTCCACCAGTTCTTTGGCGATAGAAAGCCCCAAACCACTGCCACCAAATGAATTATTTCTTGAATAATCGCTCCGATACATTCTTTCAAAAACATTCCCAATATCCACATTTGAAATTCCAGACCCCTGATCCCAAATTAGCAGTTGAAAATCATTAGTGGTTTCCGTCAATTCTATTCCTAATACTTTCCCGTCCTTTCCATAATGCACAGCATTCTTGATTAAATTACCTATGATTCGGATAAGGCTTTGGTGGTCTGCCATGATCAAGCAATCTTCTTCTGGAATACGGACTATTAACTCGATCTCCTCTTTTTTAAGCTCAGGTAAAAATTCAATGATTGACTCCCTTGTAACCTCTGCAAAATCCAATAGTTCTTCTTTTAGTAAGAATTCATTCGCTTCGATTTTTGCCATATTAAAAAGTTCATCTAACAATTGCTTTAAACCGTTGGATTTTCTCGATACAATTTCAAGATATTTTCTCTTTTCTTCTTCTGAGGTAGATATGTCATCTTGCAAGGCATCAATATATCCAATGATAGAAGTAAGTGGGGTACGAATATCGTGGGAAATACTAGATAGAATTCTCTTTCGCGCTGTTTGAGACTTTATTGACTGGATTTGAACTTTTTCCAATTGTTCAATTAAGTCATTGATAGAAAAAGTCAATTCATTGAAAAATTTATCGTGATTAGCCAATAACCTTGTATTTAAATTCCCGTTAATAGCCCGCTCCAACTCCACATTCATTCGTTTCAGTTGGGTATGGTAATGGATTCTTTTGAATAATAAAATGGCTGTTATAAAAAACAATACAATGAATAAAAACCACCTAACTATTGCCGGTGTTTGATAATAAATATCTATCATGAAGATACCAGTTATAGTTATAAACTGAAGCATAATAAGAAAGATAATCTTGTCATTCATCTTGTTCACCAACAAACTTATAGCCTATCCCCCATACGGTTTGAATAAATTGCGGATTAGAGGGATCCACTTCTATTTTCTTTCTGAGCTTTCTGATATGCACCATAACTGTATTGTCATCTTCTATATAGTCACTCTCCCAGACATTACGAAATAATTGTGTCTTTGTGAAAACTTGTTCATTGTGTGCAGCAAGAAACTTAAGCAGTTCAAATTCTTTGGCAGTTAGGGGTACCTCCTCACCACCTATGACGATTATGTATTTTTTCAGATCAATCGTTAGGTCTTTATACTTGATCGATGTTTTTTCAAGGGATTCGCCATCACTACCTAGTATCAAAAATCTCCTCATAAGGGACTTCACCCTGGCGATCACTTCATTAATGCTAAAAGGCTTTGTAATATAATCATCCGCTCCGATGCCTAATCCTAAAACTTTATCAACCTCTTGGTCTTTAGCAGTGAGCATCAATATAGGAATATTTGTTTTATTTCTAAGCCTTCTACATACCTCTATACCATCGACCTTCGGCATCATTAGATCTAAAATGAGGAGATTATATTGGTTTTTATCAAATAAACGAAGAGCCTCCTCGCCATTTACAGCAACATCTACCTTATATAATTCTCTTTCTAGGTACTTTTTTAGCAAATTTCTAATTTCCTTCTCATCATCAGCTATAAGTATTCGAATATCTTCCATATTTTCACCTGCTTTTTAGCGTTAATATGAACTTCTTCATTACAATTCACACAGTTTATCGGACAAATACCGAACCACTAGTAATGAAGGGTTCGTTCTGTGACACTAGTCAATCTTGCAAGGTTTTTACCGTATGATTTTTAAATTAACCCTATTCACTCCCCACTCATTATTAAATTTTAAGTTAGATCATAGTCAAGCTTATATATTTATTTAAATACTATTTGACAACATATTACTCATTCTATATAAATGAAAAAAGTTCATTTAAGATTAGTCATTGAATATTCTTTGAACAAAATTAGTATCTACTTTCCGGCTTAAATAGCGTGAAACATTACAACAACTTGCCTAGTAATATCCCAGCCCTATGTTGAACCCCTTTACTACTATGTTTTGTTTTTTCAATTTTAATTCCCTTAGTATTGATAGAGTTTAATGATTTTCTGGTCCAATTACCACTAGCATTAACAAGATTCAAAAGAATATAATTACAGATTGCACTCCAATTTTGTTTCGAAGATGATGATAAAATAAGTGTAGATAGGGAACGACGTTCACGTTCTACCTCAATAATGTTGAAATGGTTGCCATTCATCATATATACTTCAGCAATTATATAACTCCTCTTAGTAATACCGTCGCTTAACTTAGTATATTTCCTATGCCCCACACTTTCTGGCAACACATCAGTAAATGCTCGAATTGCTTTTACCTCTGGATATTGCTCCAATACCTTCAAAACATTAATAAAGTCCTGTATTTCTCCCTGAGCTTTAATTTCGTGAAGCATTTGATGCTCTAATCCTCTTGCCAGTTGTTGACCACCACTATCTGCTGTAGAACGAATGTAATGATCGTCACCATAGTATCTCTTTGTATTTTCATCCTCTTCCAACCTTTGTTTGGTTGATCCAAGTTTGACCTGTTTAACTTTAGGAACCGAGGTATATTCGTGTCCCAATTGATTCATCTGAACAAAATCAAAATCCTCAGTCGCCCCATCGACTTGTTCATCTAATGTAAATCCCCCTTCACCATCTTTTTTATTTAAAGAACGATATGTATATTTCTTCGCTTCCTTTGATTTCTCATTATCCCGAATTTCCGGATGTGAAATTGAGATATTTTCATATGGAATATACTTATTTTTCACATTAACAATTTGTAGTACTGTCCATGTATTCTGATCTTCCTTTATCCGTGCAGTTACAGTGATTGGTTGTGTAAAAGTCCATTCGAATTTCAATGTCTGTTCTTGCAACCATGTGAAGGCAATACTTTCATAAACATGCCTTAAATCACGGTTTGTTAATAGCCAAACCAATTGATAAATAAATGCTGTTCTGGTGTATTTCAATTCATAAAGCGATGAAAAACTAAGATGTATTTTATTTGGTTCGTATGTTTCTGTGAAAAATTGAGGAAATGAATTCGATTCAAACAAGCGATATAAAAGAAAACCATTAGGCGCCAATATACTTCTCAGCACTTCAATGACTGGCAGAATGACATTCTTGCCTTCAAAAGAAAATATGAAACTGCGTGAGGTTGCAGGGTCATTACTTCCATGGACGTTCCAAAGTTTTTCGTAATACTGAACTCGATTTGGATAAATAGTAATATCTACTTCCTGCACCCCCTGTGGAGGCTGACTTGTCGTAATTACACCATCACTATAATAATGTTGAATTGCCAAGCAAGGCAGCGTACCCCAGTCCATTAGTATCTTTTCTGTGACTCCCCTTGCGCGAAAGTATGCATGAAGCATCATTTTATTATTATTACGAAAAGGATCACCAATCCAGATTAGTCTTGCCTTTTCTCCTTTCTTGAATGGCCATTTAATTTTAACTTGTTGTGAGCTCATAATTATCCACTTCCTGTTTCATGTTTATATAAGCTTCCAAATATGGTTTTATTTCATAGAAATGATGTGATTTTACAGCACCTATGCGCTGTACTTTCCATAAGCTTACAGGTTCTCTCTCCCGCAACATTTGATTAATAATAGTACAGCAGCGTCTAATTTGGAATTGCTGGGTAGTTTCTGTCACATCGGTTAGGAGCTTTTTAGTTTGTGGCAGTTTATCAAGATGTTTCTCCAAATTGGACAGTATTCCAAGACGTTTTCCAATAACCGAAATGGTGATTCGAACAGGCTTATCTAACATAATGAGTTCTTCGTAAAGCCTTTTAATTTTTGAATAGTATTCACAATCACGAGATTCCCAATCCACAGTTGCTTTTGGTTTCCCTTTTATCTGATTGATAGGCAGGTTATTAAACAACCATTTCTTATCATGGCGATACAAGTACATATATTCCCTTTTAAAACGTTCCCTAATTTGTGTTCTTGAATCATCAGGAAATTGCTGTATCCCTTCAAGTAGTTGTGTACGGTATTGCTGTAACATTGGTGAGTTGACTTTATTTTTGATTTTTTCTTTTTTTCCACCCGCAGATAAATAATTTTTCACGGTCTTAGAATCAACTCCAAGCATTTCAGCCATTGCTCTTATGCTTAAATTCTTGTTGGATGCAAGGACTCGTAATTTATCCATCCAAGTGGCTCCAAACACTTTTACACGACCAATGTGATATTTATCTTCGCTAGATTTATCAGGACCCTTTCTGGCATAAATATAGCCACAGGAACATTCGAATGTACCGATAGGAGCTGTTGTTTTAAAATCTCTTGTAATCTTTACATTACTGATTACCAATTGCTTATAATGATCGGCAGCCTTATTTAAGCATGGCCAAGGACCTTTACCGAAAGGACCTAAATCCTCACGAACACGAAAAAGTTCTTCTACGTCTTTTCCTAAAAAGTACAGAAAGAATAGATGGCGCAAAGGATGGACATGACGCTTTTCGTTGCGAGTTAATACCTTGAGCCAATTGTGTTCATCTTCCCCGTTAAAATTCGATTCGTACTTTTCTAGAAATCCTTTTGGGAAATTCACTTGAAATGCATCAAATAACTCTTTTTGCCTTACTTGGTTTGATGTAGTAATTAAATTTTTCTCTTTAAGAAGCATTTGATACCTTTTAAAGATTTCCTCACGAGAGAACACTACTATATCAACATTTAACAGTTGATATGCCATTGTCGCTAAATTTACTTGGATATCAAATCGTTCAGGGTACACCACCTCCTGTATAACAGATAAATCCATTTTTTGTACCTCAAACCGAATAAACTTGATACGACTATGCTCGGTAAATTCATCTGGATATTTCTTTAGTTGTAAATAATGATGCGCACACAAGTCTATGCCCTGTAATTGATGCTCCCTATGAATGTATGGTTCTCCGTATCTATCAATATCACCCTTGGCGCATTGTGAGCAGTAGTATAATCCATCTTTCTTGCAAATACCTCCTGCAATCATGCCAAGTCTCGTATAAAGACCCTTTCCGTCACCTTGAACGTCCCACAGAATCTCTTGCTGTCGCTGTTTAGAAAGGAATGGAGCATAAAACGGATAAATAGTATGTTTTGCTAACAGACTTTCTACCGAGTAACGGTTTCCTATTTGTTGAGCTAAAGCATCAAAATGGCTACCAATCTCTAAACTCGGTATCACAGAACGACTTTGAAACACTTCTTCCAACGTATCTTTGTAATCTATATTTCCACTATAAAAATGATAACGTGCAATCGCTGAATAAATTAATTCATCGGGATATGGATCTGTAAAGAATGGCAGCATTTGCTTCCCTCCTAGTAGAACTCCTTCAAAGGTTTTTTAATGTATCCATTTGCTTTTAATAATTCATAGGGGTGTTGCTTTTTTTCCAATGCTTGCTTTCTTAGCTTTAGTAATGGTAGAACCTCTACATTTTTTACTTTTGCCTTTGCTTTTTGATCTTTCTTTTGTTGATTTAAGGCAATCGCCTGCTGAATCGCATCTGATTTAAGTTGATTAAATTCAGTATCAAGTGAATTTTCTTCAACTATTTTTTGTACGAGTTTTTTTATATCATTCTCTTTCAAACTATCAAAAATACCAAGGGCTGCTACTTCAACACTTAAGTTTTCGATCATGTCTTGACGTTTATACTCGATTCTATTTTGTCGTTCCTTAAACGCCTCCTGAATACGTCCTGCTATTTCTGTATTTCGCTTATGGTTCAGCATAACTTCATCCAGGTTGATCATGATATCTTCATATTTCATCATATCGGCAATATTGTTTGTCCGAATAGCTGTCATCATTGGTTGAATCGTTTGCATATCTTCTTTCGCAGTCTTTTTCAGTACTTGTGGCGTAATGATTTCATTCGGGTTGCCCTCATCAAATAATGCGCGTTCTTGTGCTAAAATAAATAAGTTCATAGCAACAGCAGTAATCCCTTGGCATTCGTAATAAAATGATTTCTTTAATTCCTCAGTAAGCTCAGAATAGGTTTTTAAACACTGTAATTCCCAAAGAGTTTCTAAGAAGAACTCCCATTCTTCACTATTTTCCGCCATACGATCCCAAATAATAGCTCCATCACTTGCAGCTCGTCTTGCCTGCCTGAAATTCCCCTTAAATAGTTTTTGTGCCTTAGAAGTACCAATTAATACGGTTGGAATGCCAACCGTATTAGATAGCGTTACAAAGAAATTCAGCATTTCTTCCTGATCATTTTTAGAATGTAGTAGGTGCTGGATTTCATCAATTACCAGAACGCCAATGCCATACATGCTTGCTAATGAAGTCATGTGCAATAACATGGTCGATGTCACTCGATTTAAGTAACCGAATTTCTCAAGATATCTTGTTCCTAACAAGTCATCAATCGCTTTAAAGAAACTTTTACATAGAGTAGATAAGCTTCCATCATAAGGACAGTCAATTTTAAGCCATACAATTTGGGTCCGATTAAACGGTTGTCCCTTGTATTCTTCATGCTTGATTACCTGTGGATACATAAGCAAAAGACGTTCAATTGCCGTTGTTTTACCAATTCCAGAAATACCAATAATGGATAAACTATCGGCGGTCGAGCGAATATAATCCAGTCTTTCATCGATATATTTATGTGTGGTCTCTTCTTCACGCAATTCATGCAATACACGAATACGCTCTAAAAATGTTATGTCTAAAGGATTACGTGCTAAGTAACTCCTACGAATCAACGTTGATAAACGACGTTCTACCTCGAAGTGAATAGGCAAGGGCTGGATAAAATTCCTCACACGTTTTAATACGTGATAGCGAATATTCGTTGCACTTAACTTATCTTGCCTACTAATTCGTGGGGTCACCATAAATCTTTCCAACACATCATCCTCACTGAAAATCGCTGGAAGAGCTTCGATGAAAGGATTATTGGTATATTCACTTAAAGGTTGTTCCTTATAGGTACCTTTTTCAAATTCTCCTTTTAAAACAACCATGTCATTTGTTTTTCCCAAATTCCTCATCTCGCTTCTTCTTTAATTTTTGCATTAGTCGTGAGGATGATTTCTTAGGTGGTGTCTCATCGACCTTTTCTTTTGTAGCGAAGTCAATTACTTCAGCTGATTCACTAACCTTATCAGGTGATAAATCAAATTTTTCAGATTCACGGTTTAATTGTTTTTCAACATCCTTGTTATCACGAATAGAAGCTATTTTGGCTTTCTTACTCGTTGGTTGGTTGTATGATTGTTTTTTATTTTTCACAGCATTTTTAATGATCTCTTCCATTGCTGCATCTGTATTTACTGTGAGTTGAATTTGATTCGTACGTTCTATTTCTTCTAGTTCGTTTCGAAGTTGTTGTTGGAAGACAATTTCTTCCAATAAATCTTCTTTATATTGCTGACTTGGTTCTAACAAAATACACGTCTCAAAGTCCATTCCGTTATCATGGGGAATATAGATTTTTTCGACGTGTCTAGGATCATAAACAACTTCTACACTTCTATTTTTCAACTTCAAATACCAATCCTCTTCAATCGCTCTTTGAGAACCGTATAGAAGGTTTTTAAATTTTATTCCTGCCCTTGAAATTGTTGCTTTCCCTCTCGGTAGCACGTTCAAGCGAAGAATATTTCTATCAATTGTTCTTAGCCTTCCCGTGCGATTTTGAATGCCCCAACTCCATAAATTAATTGGCGTTGGAACTAACCCCTCTGCGACCATTTCTTTTTCAACAGGGTATTTATCAATGACTTTTTGATTGTGATGCAGCGCCATTGTAATAATAAGAGACGTAAACTCCTTTAAATTCAGCGTAGCATTTAAGCGATAATCCTGATCTCCACGCTCTCTATATTCCTTTTGAATCGCTCCAGGTGCCTTTTGCTTCAGCTTACCGTTAAACGTACGAAATTTCCTTTCAACAATTCCTTTTAAATCTCCACGATAAGCCGTAGTATTCTCAATTTTAATATTAAGATTGTTAATGAGATTGTCTACCGAATAACCTTCAAACTCACCTCGGTCAGCGATAATTATTTCAGGCAAATGATGTGTTGGCCATTGCTCAGGAGTTATATCAATTCCATATTGCTTACAAAATTCCACCTTGTCTGCAACCATATTATCTAAAGCCATCATTGCTCCGATCCATGATGGACCTTCTAGTCCGACATAAAGCCCTGTGATAATACGTGAATATACATCAAGAACAGCATAAATAACTGGTCGTCCAATTACTTTATTTACATCAAGCGAACTAACTAAATAGATATCAGCAATAGTTGCGTCAATCTGGAATCTAGTTCCAGGACCATTTGTTTCCGATTTAGAATTACCTAAAATTGGACGATGCTTCAATTCATACTCTTTCGTACTTTTACGAAATTGAATATCTTTTTTTGGATCTTCTAGCTTTTTAAACCAATAGTAAAACTGATGGTAAGAGGGCGTTCGGGTAGCATCCCAAATACGGTATTTCAGCTCACCGTTTTCCTTGTAGCGATCAGAATAGAAGTCACGTAGCATAAAATTATATACATCTTTTAAAGAATAGTTATTCTTTTTCCTGTAGTACTTATTGATAACGTGTTCAATTTGGACCTTAACTTCTTCTGTAATGTTAATCCCAGTTTGATATTCATTATTTAAATTTACTCTTCTAGGACGACCAACTTTTTCTTTCGTTAAAGCTTTCGTTTTACCTTTACCACCTGAATTAGAGTAGTCAGGTAACATGGCGTTTTTTGTCATTCCACGCTGCCAATAGCGAGTTAGCAACTTTTTAATCTTTGTCTTACCTAAGTTGCTATCCCTAACTACTTCAATAATTTTATTCTCTCTCCCTTGTTTACGGAGCAAATCTTGCATATTAGGCACGCAGTATTTTTGTATAGTTTCCCAATCTTCTTCGCGCTTACGAATTTGTACCTCTGTTAAATCACCTTCAGAAATCATTTTTGCATAAGGATCACTAATTGCTAACAGTTCACCTTGCTTGATGTCTGTGGTTAGGCTAGAGTATAGCTCTTTTCGTGGCATAGCACTGCTGGTGTCAATATTAACTATATATACATGTGGTTCTTCAATATCTATTACCCGAATTCTCTTTGAATCTGTTACATATTGAAATACCTGATTAATATAAATCATCCGTATTTCACCTTCTCTAATTTACTTTCATCAACATACTTAACATCAGTTGGCTTCTCTAAATCAATTGGCTTGTACATATCTGTAACCATAATTTTTTTGGCAAGCAAATGATAAAACAACGTAACACCACTACCGAAAGGCAAGTGTGTATCTGCATCAAACTCACTAGCAATTTCTCGGATACTTTGCGAATTATTCAATAGACGACTCATAAGAGACAATGATAAATCATCAATTTGTTGGTCAGCCATTTCTCGATATACATCATAGTTCCGAATATCAAAATAATCATGGATATAACTAATATTTCTAGCCACGGTCTTATCAATTTCTTCCTCTGTTACGATACCCCAACTAATGCCTCTACGCTCCCAGTAAACCCGTTCAATTTCGAATTTCTCTAACACACGTTCTTCTAGAAGCTTATCTTTCATTTTGATAGTATGAGCAACTTCAAATACACCTTGTCCCTTGTCAACTGTTAATAAAAAGTCCGTTGACATAACAATCGGATCGCCTGTTTTTGGATCAGCTGGGTGTTTAATTCCAAGCTCTTCCGCAATGACAATTGTCTCTTCTTGTGGTAATAAAGGAAATTGTTCACGAATATCTAAAACGGCATCGGAAAATTCAGTCAAATAAAAATAATTTCGTTCCAAATCCGATAAAAACTCATGTTGTCTGCCAGTTTTTATACCTTTTAATCTCGTTGACCGACCTAGTGAGGAAACATCTTGAATTTTTAGCCATGGCTGATAATCTGCCCCACTGCCAGTTCCTCTACCTTCTTTGATCCACTTATCTATTTTAGATGTTCTTTTTCTTTTCGCCACAAAAACACCCCTTTAGACAATCATATCCAAAGGGGTGAAACTTCGCAACTTTTTTATAAACATCGCGACTTTGTTTTAAACATCGCATCTTTTTTACAAACGTCGCGACTTTATTTCAAACCTACATATAGGGTACAAAACGCTTTAACGCATGGCCAACCCACACTAAACATTTTGTACGGAGATTCAAACGAATAACCGCACCGCCTAAAACGAGCGATGAAACGCGCTCAGGATAATCGTCTGCAATCGTCTGCGCTACAATCGTTCCGAGGGACATCCCAACGATATGGGACTTCTGAATGTGTAACTCATCTAACACGTCGACAACTTCTTTTGCGATTTCTGTAAAATTATCGCCCTTTTCCCACAGCCCACGCTCAGATTTTCCATGACCTCTCAAATCCAATACGAGTACATTGTATTCTTTTCGAAATGCACGAACTTGCTTAAACCAAGTAGATGAACTCGCTCCCGCTCCATGAATAAATGTCACCCATGGCACGTCTAGTCCGATTATATATGTTTTGTAATGAAGCATTTTATTCATCCTCCACAATCATTTACCTCTTCATTATATCGATATAACAAAGAGCTAATCCTCTTTAACTTATCATGACGTCCACCCTTTCTCAATTAATTATAGAGGATTCCATCATACCTACTTTCCCTTTTTGTCAATCTTGTGGCGATTCAATCGTTATTTGCATATAAAAAAGCCAGATGCACTACGCACATGGCTCGTATACCTCATATTATTTTTCAAGTAATTTTAATGATTCACGGTTAAACGCTGGGAGATCTGCTGGTGTTCGACTTGTCACCAATTGATTTTGACATACAACGACTTCTTTATCTGCAAAATTAACGCCCGCATATTCCATATCGACTTGAATCGATTTATAACCTGTTGCATCCCGACCTTCTAATGCTTTTGCGGTAATGAGTAATTGCGGTCCGTGACAAATTGCAAAGACTGGCTTATCACCGTCCATAAATGCTTTCGCAAATTGAACGAATCGGTCATCTGCCCGTAATTGGTCTGGTGAAAATCCACCAGGTATTAATAATGCATCAAAATCTTCTGGTTTCACTTGATCAATTCCTTGGTCAGACGTGAAGACTTCACCTTTTTTCCCTTTAATCTCTGCACCAGCTTCTTTTTCAATAATCACGACTTCATGTCCTGCTTCTTGAAAGGCTTTTGCTGGTTCCGTAAACTCAGAATCCTCCACTAAATTTGTCATGACCGTTGCAATTTTTGCCATTGATTCAAACGCCTCCTTAAGATCATTGTCTTCTATGTTTACCACGTTCTATACATTCAAAACATACAACCATCAGCTTTACTTACGAAACTTCGATACGTACTGATTGCCCTTTTCATAAAAACGCCACGGATAATGAACCGCTTCCCCACTATTCCCAATACCAATACGTGGGCTTGTTTCAACCTCTCCTGTAAACTGGCCTTCCGCAATATATAAAGGCGGCTTCGTCCAACAATGCCCGTAATACGCCTTTGTAATATTTAACGCTTTTGTTAACTTGCCAGGCCCATTCGTCCAATTGACTTGTTTCAAATGTGCCCCGCGATAATGTTTCATCTGCTCAAGCCCTTCAATCGGTTCAACTGCGCGAATTAAGATTGCATGCGGTGTGCCAACTGGTCCCGCAACAACATTAATAAGTGTATGTGTATGCATTTCATAAGCATAAAGCTTTCCAGGTTCACCAAACATAATTTCTGTTCGCTTCGTTCGACGATTGCCAAAACTATGAGCCGCCTGATCCAGTGGTCCTTGGTATGCTTCTGTTTCAACAATTTTAGCGACTAATACACCTTCAGGTAATTCATGGACGATAAATTGTCCAATGAGTGCTTCTGCTAATTGGAGTGCTGGTTGTTCAAAAAAATGTTGCGGAACAGGTTCGTACATATACACACCCTCCTTTTCTTTCGTTATACTACAATTAAGACATGCTATTTTTAAAGGGGGATTTTTTCATGAAAAACTTACAACAAGACATTATTCAATTTGTCGAAAAGAGAAACTGGACGAACAATCAAGATATACGCAATTTGGCCATATCGATTAATTTAGAAGCAAGTGAGCTATTAGAGCATTTTCAATGGTGTAATGCAGCTGAAGCTATTCGTCAAGAAAAAGACGAAATTGCAGAAGAAGCAGCCGATATTCTTATTTACTTACTTCAGTTTGCCCATTATGCCGATTTTGATTTACAAGAAGCGGTAAAGAAAAAACTTGCTAAAAATGAACAGCGTTTTCCAATCCACTCATAATTTGCGTAAAAATGACTTGCCTCTCACGATCAAAAGACAAGTCATTTTTTTATTTTAATAAACCCTTTTCCTCCAAAAACGCACGTGCAACATCTTCTGGTTTTTCCTCATCTAAATCGACACGCGCATTCATCTTTAACATCTCTTCTTCAGAAATTTCACCAGCCAATGCTTGCAACACTTCTTCTAGTTCGGGGAAATCATCCAATGTTTCTTGGCGAACAATCGGTGCTGCATCGTACTTAGGGAAAAATGCTAAATCATCTTCCGTCGTTTGTAATTCAAATAACTGAATGCGACTATCAGTTGTAAATGCTGGAATAACATCGACTTCTCCGTTTTTCACCGCTTCGTACATAATGTTCGGATCTAAATCACGCGTATCGCTAAATTCCATCTCATATTCATCGATTAAATCATTATATCCGTCTCCTTCACGTTCGTAAAACGAGTGAGGTCCTCCAAATACAACATCTTGTTTCTGAGAAATTTCTGCCACATCAGAGTACGTTTCCGCACCGTCGAGTACTTCATTAGCATATGCCAATGTATAACTATTTTCGAATCCTAATGGTTCTAACCAAACGACATCAAATTTCTCTTTATATCCTTCTTTTACTCGTTTATACACATCTTCTGATGATTCACCAGGTGCTGTATCTTCTTTCAATACATCTTTCAATCCAGTACCCGTATATTCTACATATAAATCGATTTCCCCTTTTTCAATCGCCGGTGTTAAAATCGATACTTCACCAAGACCTTCTTTGTATGACACGTCATAATCTGTTTGTTCTTCAATATAAATCCCGAGCACATAGGGTAAAATAAACTGCTCTGTCCACGGCTTACCTCCAATAACAATTTCCTCTTTACTCCCACAAGCACTTAATAATAATACAATCCCCAACAAACTACCGAGCAATGATTTCTTCATATCGTCTCCTCCATCTATCATTCAAATTCCTTTTGGTGTTACTTTTTTCTCTACCCATTTCAATACATAATCAAAAATAATTGCAAGAAGTGCTACAGGTAATGCACCAGCAAGTACTAACGAGTTATTATACGATTGCAATCCTCGATAAATCACATCACCTAACCCACCTGCTCCGACAAATGTGGCTAATGTAGCAATGCCGACCGTTAATACAGTTGCAGTACGAATACCAGCCATAATAATTGGTAAAGCGATTGGAAGTTCAATTTTCACCAATATTTGTTGTGGTGTCATGCCCATCCCTTTTCCTGCATCGATAATCGATTCATCGGCACTCGTTAGCCCTGTATATGTATTCCGTACAATCGGTAATAACGCATAAATAATGAGTGCGATTAATGCTGTTTTCGAGCCAATCCCAATTAATGGTACGAGAAAACCAAACAGAGCTAAGCTTGGAATTGTTTGTAAAATCGCAGTCACGCCAATAATTGGTTCAGCAAACTTTCGATAACGTGCGACAAATATCCCTAAAGGGAGTGCAATAATCGTCCCTACTGCCAGTGCAACAAATGATAAATACATATGTTGTAAGAAGGCTTCTAAAATGAAGTCCGAACGACTTGTAAACGTTTCCAAAAAGTGATTCATTTGACTGATGCACCTCCTTTAATCGACATGAGCGCATCCAATAACATCGCATAATTTACATAGCCAAGGATTTCGCCGTCGCTTACAACCGCTAGTTGTTCATGCGGACCCGTTTTTAGTTTTTCAATAGCGTCAGCAATCGTCTCATCAACCCTTACTTCCTCAACATCTCCAACGATTGTCTGCAGAAAATAATGTGACACATAAGAAAGTGGCATCTGGTCAAATTCCAATTGACGCATCATGCGCTCTTCTCCAATAAAGGTTTTGACAAATTCATTTTTTGGCTCTCTAACAAGTGATTGTGGTGACCCCATTTGCTCAATTTGCCCATCACGCATAATGATGATATAATCAGCGATTTCAAGGGCTTCATCCATATCATGCGTAACGAAGACAATGGTTTTCTGGATTTCTTTTTGTAACGCTTTTAATCGATCTTGTAACTGCTCCCTACTAATTGGGTCTAATGCGGAGAACGGTTCATCCATTAAAATGATATTCGGATTACTTGCTAAAGCCCGACTCACTCCTATACGCTGTTGCTGTCCCCCCGATAATGCTTTTGGATAACGTTCTCTAAATACCGCAGGGTCCAATTCGACCATACGCAATAATTCATCAACTCGTTCTTGAATTTGTTGTGGATCCCAGTTTAACAATTCCGGAACAAGCGCAATATTTTGCGCAATCGTCATATGTGGAATGAGTCCGATTCTTTGGATCACATATCCTATCGAGCGTCGCAACTCGATTTCATCACGTTCAGCAATCGGCTCCCCGTCAATGAATATCTCCCCTGTTGTCGGTTTTTCAAGACGGTTAATCATGCGCATAAATGTCGTTTTCCCACAACCACTCGGTCCGATAATCGCCGTTAATTGGTTTGTTGGAATCGTAACAGATACCCCTCTTAATGCTTCCGTTCCATCCGGAAACTTCTTTGTAACATTTTCAAAAGTAATCATACATTGAACCATTCCTTTTTCACTAAAACCATTCCTTTTTCACTAAGTAGTCAATATTCTTACAAATTGTTATATGTATACCCTATGGTTTTATTCTCAATCATTGCACATGAAAAAATGACACCAAATCATTGATGTCATTTTTATAAATAATCCAAATAACGTCCAATCGCTTGCCAATCCGCTTCAATGGATGGACGATGTGACGGTCGATAGAAAACAGATGCCGGGTGAAAGGTCGGAATAATCGTGAATGGTTGATCCGTTAAATGATAATGCTCGTCTTCCAAATCTCTTAAGTATTGAATCGGTTTTTGTAATCGTTGCCCGTGCAATTTTGTCACTTTTGCATCAGATCCAATAAGCCTTTGCAATCCTACATTACCGAGCGTCACAATGAGTTTCGGCTGTAAAATATCGATTTCATAATCTAAAATCGGCGCATGTGCTAAAATCTCCGTTTTCGTAGGCGGACGATTATATTTACGCTCTGTATACGTCCCGTCTCGCGCTCTTTTCTGTCCCCAACGATACGGACGACTGCGTACTGCACTTGTAATGTACACATCTTCGCGCGTTAAGCCAATGGAATCGAGGGATTGCATCAATTCTTTCCCTGCTCGTCCGATAAACGGAATCCCGTCGACTAATTCAAACTCACCAGGTGCTTCCCCAACCAACATGATCTTCGGATTTTTCGGACCTTCTCCATACACAAACCCTTCCACAGGCCGATCCCCCATCCGCTCAATCCCTAATTGCGCTAATGACTCCGGTATTCTAAACATCACCAAAACCCTTTCTTTCTTCAATTATGTATATCATCCCACATTTTTATGTTACTGAAACGTTTTTTAATCCGTATATAGAAAAGAAGCTACAATCACGTTGACTGTAGCAACTCTTTATCATACTTTGATTGCTGTAAAGTGCAGTAAAACTCATAATTGTTACTATTAGTAACATCATGTACATGACGAGTTGAGTAAACCTATCCATCTTGCATATTAGAAGTGAATCCTCTATCAAACAAGTTGAAATAATGTTTATTCAATCTATAATATTCGTTTATTGTGAAACCAGTCATTCGTTCACCAATCATATAAATAACTGTTCGTAAATCATTGAATACTGATGTTTTCTTGTCTACTACTTTACCCCTTGCAACAGATGGTTAATAAGCCATAGTGCACTTTGCTTCTTTACGAAATTTGTTGGTTCTGAATGAACGCTTGTAAATAGATCTGTAGCTTTCTTAAAAAGAACTTTAGAATGTGTAATTTGTCGGCATAATGTTGTATTCGATATATCTAACGAAATATTCTGAGAATCCGAAAGGTAAATACGCAGTTGACCATCTTTCTGGACGTTATATCCAGAAAACGCTTCTAATGAAATCCATGCATTTGAATTAACAGTAGGTGATTCCGTTGGAAAAAATACACTAATTGGAATAATCTCTTGGATTGTTCGAACACAAATCGGTAACTTTTGTTGAATGATAAGGTTTTCTTGTGACATTTTAACAGCTTCCTCATATGATGAACCATATACTCTTAGTGAATCCTTTATCACTTCAAAAGGCGATCTTCTAATCACTTCTTCTTTTTGTTCTTCAATGACTAGTGTGTGGACACCTTTCTCTTTTTGAATTGGAAGCAAAGCCAATGTTTTTGAAGAAACAATATAAACATTCTTCTCTTCTCGTTTTGGTTCAACTGGAGTTGTTTCGTCTGTTTCGTTCGCTTCATCTGTTTCATTGACTTGGCTTATTGTATCATTTGTTTCATTTGCATAATTTGTCGTTTCTTTCATCTCATTCTTTGTGACACTTGTCTCATTTTCATGATTTGTTGTTTCTTGCATCTCATTCTTTGTCTCATTTGTTTTGTCTTCATTATTTGTATTGTTATTACAATCTAATATCATCAAATTTCCCCCTCTAAAATATAAAATGGATAAACTGACTGACATTGATGAAAAATAACATAATATATTTTTGCTCAATCCCCCCACATCAGCATCAATATAGTAAAATACAAATTGAAACGAATATTTTTATCATGTACAAATATAATATACCAAGTATTCTGAAAAAATCAATAGTTTAAATAGTGAAAAAGTAATATTTCAAACAAAATAATAGTCCTAAACATTCATTACTTAATAACCTACTTAAGTTACACGTTTTACCTTGTTACTAAAATATCGACAATATAACATACATAAAAATCATATATACAGTAAATAAAGACACCAATTTTCAAAATTCATTTAATAAACGTTAAAATCAATTCGTCACTAACATGCTTTTAGCCTTCGATATGTACATTTTATGTTCAATCAAATTTCTAGAAAAATTGATAATCACCCCACCTACAAACACCCCTAAAACACTTTACATCAAACAGCAAAAAAGCCGAAATTGAATAAGCTTCATTTCGACTTTTTCGCTAGTAGATTCTTAATATATATTTTCCTACGTCAACTCCACCTGTTTCGTCTCCGTCCCTAAGATAATAACGGCGAGAATACCGATCAATATAGCACCGCAAAATAGGCCAAAGATGGTGCCGAAACCGTAGCCAGCATTTAGTAAAAACCCTACGAGTAATGGGCCGAAAATGCCACCGACACGTCCTACGGCAGCTGCTGCACCTGATCCCGTTGCGCGAATGGCTGTTGGGTATTGTTCTGGTGAGTATGCGTATAATGCACCCCATGCCCCTAAGTTAAAGAATGATAGAAGTGCACCGAATGTTAATAGTGTCGCAAGTGTTTCTGCATGTCCAAATGCCACTGCACTTAATGCGGTACCGAGTAAATAGGTTGAGAGCACAAATTTGCGGCCTACACGTTCAATAAGCCAAGCTGCTGTAAAATAGCCTGGTAATTGGGCAATCGTCATAAGTAACACGTAGCCGAAGCTTTCAATCATATTAAAGCCTTTCATCACCATAACGCTTGGTAACCATAAAAACATGCCGTAATAGGAAAATACAACCGTAAACCAAACAATCCATAACATCGTTGTCCGTTTCGCATATGCTGGCGACCAAATCGTTTTCAACTTGGCGAAGCCCGACTCTTTTTTCCTACCCGCTTCTTCAAATTTTGGCGAGTCAGGTAATTTTCTGCGTAAATAAATCGCATAAAATGCCGGTAATGCGGTAATGATTAATGCAATTCTCCAACCGTAATCAGGAATGATGAAATAAGCGATAAGGGCTGCTAAAATCCAACCGACTGCCCAGAAACTTTCAAGTAATACAACGACGCGTCCTCGTTCATGTGCTGCGACGCTTTCTGATACAAGCGTGGAGGCAACTGGTAGTTCCCCACCTAATCCTGCGCCAACGAAAAAGCGTAACAGTAAAAAAGCACCTAATGTCGTCGTTAAAGCAGACAAGCCACTGGCTACTGAGAACATGACAAGCGTCATCATAAACACTTGCTTACGTCCAATTTTATCCGCTAACATCCCGAATAGAAAAGCGCCTACTGCCATTCCAATCGAGTTCACACTGCCAATCCATCCCATTTGTTCTGGTGTTAAGTTCCAGTCTATCGCAACTGCCGCGATCACAAATGATAATATGCCTACATCCATCGCATCGAACATCCAACCTGTTCCTGCGAGACCTAATAATTTATTCCGTGAGATTTGTTGTTTCATATGCAACTTCCCCTGTCTCGTTATTGTCTTGACAGTTGTCATTATACCACTGGGAGCGTTTATTACAATAACTTGGTAAAATAATGAATTTTTCCAAATACTTTGTTATCTTTAATGTAGGGAAGGTTTTATCAATAGGGGGTTTTTGAATGAATGAATCAAATCAACAAAATAGCGCGTTAAAAATCCAGAAAATTAGCTTTTGGGACGCTGTCAGTATTCTTGTCGGAACAGGAATCGGGGCTGGCATTATGAGCCTTGCCTACGGGGCGAAAGATGCTGGCTTTCCAGTACTAGTCTTTTGGATTGTTGTCGCTGGTTTATTTACAACCATTTCGATGTTATATATTGCGGAAGTTACATTGCGAACGAAGACACCTCATCAACTGAGTGGACTAGCTTATAAGTATGTTGGGCCGATTGGGTCTTGGATTATGTTCGCAGCGGTTTTTGTTAACTCTTTAGGTGCACTCACCGCCTATACGACAGGTAGTGGCGATGTGTTAGCGAGTTTATTTGGTATTCCTAAAATTATAGGGAGTTTGCTCTTTTTCATTCCTGCGATTTTAGTCATTTGGTTTGGATTGAAAATTTTGGGTGCTGCCGAAAAAATCATTACAATCGCTATGTTATTCATGGTTCTTCTACTTATATTAGCAACTTTTTTCGGGCCAAAAATTCAAATGGCTTATTTAAGTTTCTTTAATATTAGTCACGCAATTCCTGTATTTAGTCTTGTGATTTTTACATTTATTGCACAATACACAGTACCTGAACTCGCGCGTGGACTCCATCATGATGCGAAAAAACTTCCACTTGCCATCATTGTTGGAATGGGGCTCACTGCTTTACTCATTATTTTAGTCCCTATGGCAGCGTTGGGATTAACGGGCCCAGAACATGTAACGGAAGTCGTTACCATCGCTTGGGCGGATGCACTTGGACAATGGGCATTTTTCATCGCTAACATCTTCACACTTTGCGCTTTCATGACTTCTTTTTGGGCGATTGGTGGAACATTGCTTACAAATATTATTGATAAATTTAAATTTCCATCAGAGTGGGATCTTAAATACCGGTTAATCAGTCTCTCAATCGTCGCAATCCCTCCTTTTATCGTTGCGTATACAGACGTCATTGGGTTTGTTGAAGTCCTATCAATTACGGGCTCATTTGCAGGTGCAGTCATGGGGATTTTACCTATCATGATGTTAAGAAAAGCGCGTAAAAATAGCGAGCGAGAACCTGAATGGAGCTGTGGTTGGATTGCACACCCACTGATTCAATATACAATAATCGTGTTATTTGTAGGAGCTGCCACGTACACGATGCTCGACCTATTACATATCTTACCAAGTCACTGGTAATTGGATATCTGTCAAAATCACATTCGCTATTGGGATGGCTACATTTTATTTTTCACGATAACACTTTATTGATCATAAGCGTAGGTAGAATGGTATAAGATATTGGACATCGTATGTACATAGCACAAAGAAGATTCGTCATAGGGATGACATGATTCACATATGCAGTCATCCATGATCAGATGGACACGAGACGATACATCAAATCCGTTTGCCGAATGCTTGAGAAATCACACGCTATCAAACTGACATGTCCAATGAGGATGTACGATTTTTCGCACGAAAAAACTGTCCAGAGCTTCAGTTTTCACTGAAATGCTGGACAGTTTTATGTTTTATAATGCTTCTTCTACTTCAGTAATCATTTCTTTAATTGATAATAATCCGCCGCCTGATAGGTACCAGTAGTTTGGATCTAAGTAGTAAATCGCATCGTTTTTATACGCATTTGTTTTTTCAACTAAGCTGTTTTCGATTGAATCTTTTGCACTTGCATCGCCGCCAACTGCTGCGTCACGGTCGATGACAAATAATACATCTGGGTTTGTTTCTAAAATGTATTCGAATGTAATGTTTTGACCATGTGTTGAAGCTTCAATTTTCTCATCTGCTGCTTTGAAGTTAAATACGTCATGAATAAGCCCGAAACGTGAGCTCTTACCATATGCACTTACTTTTCCTTCGTTCCCTAAAACGATTAATGCTTTATCGTCAGATGCATCTGCTTTCGCTTGGATGTCTTCAATACGCTTATCGATATCTGCTAATTCTTTCTCCATCTCATCTTCTTTTCCGAACATTTCAGCTACTAAATCCATGTTCGACTTGAATGACTCCATGTAGTTTGATGTGTCTAAACCAACGAAAATTGTCGGTGCAATATCACTTAACTCATCATACATATCTGATTGACGACCAGAGATGAAAATCACGTCTGGATCCATCGCATGAATTGCTTCTAAATCTGGCTCTTTTAAACCACCAATATTTGTGTACTCATCACTTTCATATTTGCTTAAATATGAAGGAATGTTTTTCTGTGGAACACCTGCAACTTTAACATCTAATTGATCTAATGTATCTAAAATCCCAAAGTCAAATACAACAACTTTTTCTGGATTTTTTTCCACTTTTACTGGTTTATCATCTAATTCATGTTTTACTTCCATATATTCTGCATCAGACCCTTTATCGCCTTCTGACTTTTTATCATCTGATCCACCACATGCTGCTAGTACAAGCATAACCGCAAACATCATCATTGCGATTGAAAATTTCTTCATATTCATGATTTAAATACCTTCCTTTTTGTTATGAATTAAAATATACACAAATTCTACAATTACTTAATTGCTTAATTGGGATGTCCATATCGTAAATTTCTCTTAATGATTCCGAGTTAATAATTTCATCCGTCGGACCATCTTTGACAATTTTACCTTCTTTTAACGCAACAATTCGATCTGAATAAACAGACGCGAAGTTAATATCATGTAAAACAATGACAACTGTTTTCCCTAAATCATTCACAAGCTGTCTTAAAATCTTCATAATTTGTACTGAATGCTTCATATCTAAGTTATTTAATGGTTCATCTAATAAAATATACTCTGTATCTTGCGCAATCGTCATCGCAATAAACGCACGCTGACGTTGACCACCAGATAGTTCCTCTAAATAACTATGTTGAATATCGATTAACCCCATATACTCTAGAGCTTGATCGATAAACTGAATGTCAACCTCATTGAGACGTCCTCTGGAATGCGGATAACGTCCAAATGACACTAACTCACGAATCGTTAACCGTGCATTCATAAAGTTCGACTGTTTTAAAATCGATACGCGCTTTGAGAATTCATTCGATTTCATTTTCTTTGTATTTTGCTGATCAAGTAATACTTCACCAGTATCAGCATCAAGCAAACGACTTACCATGGATAATAACGTCGATTTTCCAGCACCATTTGGTCCGATGAAAGACGTAATCTTTCCTCTATGAATATTCACACTGACATTTTCAACAACGGCCCTTGAACCGAAAAACTTTGTAAGCTCACGAACTTGAATCATGTAGCCCGACTCTCCTTTAATAGTAAGTATATAAAGTAAATTCCACCGACGAAGTTAATAATGACACTTAATGTTGTAGAGAATGTAAACACACGTTCAACGACCCATTGCCCACCTACGAGGGCTAAAATACTCATTGCCCCAGCGCCAATGATGAGTATGGAGTGTTTGTATGTTTTGAAAAATTGATACGATAAATTCGCAACGATTAAACCGAAAAATGTAATCGGTCCGACAAGTGCTGTCGACACAGCGATTAATACCGCTGATAAGATCAACATTTTACGGACGACTTGATCATAGTTGACCCCTAAGTTAATCGCCGTATCGCGGCCGAGTGATAATACATCCAATTCATGAATGCTTCTCCAACCGATCATAATTGCAATGACGATAATAGCTAGCGCCCACCAAACAAGTTCGCTACTAATATTGTTAAAACTTGCAAACATTTTATCTTGAACATTTAGAAACTCATTCGGATCGATTAACACTTGTAAAAAGGTTGAAATACTTCCGAAAAATGTTCCGACAATAATCCCGACTAATAATAAGAAATAAATCGGTCTTTTTCCTGATTTAAATAAAAACTGATATAGCAACAATGCGAATAAAATCATCGCACTTACGGATAAAATAAAATTCAATTGTTTATTCACAATCACTAAATGACTCGATCCAAGTGTGAAAATCACAACGGTTTGGAGGAGTATGTAAAGTGAATCAAATCCCATAATACTTGGTGTCAAAATGCGGTTATGCGTAATCGTTTGGAAGATTACGGTTGAATATGCAATGGCAACACCTGTCATCGCCATCGCCATCACTTTAATCGCGCGTCGTGGTAATGCATAATCATAGCTTCCATTTAATCCTTGGAATAAATACAATCCACAAAACGCTAGTGATAACCCTAATAATATCAAGATTTTCGTTGAATTACGCATATGCCTTCCTCCTAAACAACAAATAGAGGAAAATTCCGCTACCAATAACCCCTACCATTAAACTAATAGAAATTTCATATGGGTAAATGAGAATGCGTCCTAAAATATCACAAATGAGTAGGAAAATCGCACCTAATAACGCCGTATGTGGCAACGTCTTTTTTAAATGATCTCCTTGGAAGATCGAGACAATGTTCGGAATGATTAACCCTAAGAAAGGAATCATACCGACCGTTAACACAACCGTTGTCGTAATTAACGCAACAAGAATTAATCCTAAATTGACCACTCTTCTATAAGAGAGTCCTAAATTTTTGGAAAAATCTTCTCCCATCCCTGCAACTGTAAACTTATTTGCATATAAATAAGCTAAAATGAGCACTGGGATACTAATGTACAGCAGCTCGAAACGTCCTTTCATAATCATTGAAAAATCGCCCTGTAGCCACGCGGACATATTTTGAATCACATCTGCACGATACGCAAAAAACGTCGTTAGCGATGATAAAATATTTCCGAACATTAAACCAACAAGCGGAATAAAGATTGCATCTTTAAACTTAATGCGGTCTAAAATTTGCATAAATAACAGCGTGCCGGCTAACGCAAATGCAAATGCAACAACCATCTTTTCAATTGTCGACGCGTTCGTAAATACGAGCATAGAGACTAAAATCCCTAATCTTGTTGCGTCTAGCGTACCAGCCGTCGTCGGCGAGACAAATTTATTGCGACTCAATTGTTGCATAATAAGTCCAGCGATACTCATTCCTGCTCCTGCAAGAATAATCGCTACAAGTCTTGGTAAGCGACTAATTAAAAAGATTTCCGTTTCTTCGGATCTAAAGTCAAATAGATCCATTGGTGTAATGCGGCTAACACCTACAAATAAAGATAGGAATGAAAAGCCGATTAATGCAATGATTAAATAACGTTTTTTCATGAGCAGCCTCGTCCAAAAAAATATTTGAATCTAATTGAGAATCAATGTTGAAAACGATTATCATTTAGACTCAAACTTAATTATATCACGCGAAAAACCATTGTCAATCATAAATGAAAATGATTCTCAATTAGTTTGTTTTATTTTTCTAAAAACATTGACAGAATCACTTTTTCATTCAAAAAAAGAGTGAGAATCATTTCTTATTCTCACTCTTCTATGCATTTTTTTATTCGTTGCCAGTAATTGCTTTTCTTATTGAGAATCACTAATTTTTTTCAAGACAGCTAGATTATTGAGCCTCGATTGCTTGATCTTTCACTTCGTCAGGTACAACGATTTCATCAATGCTATTAATATCATTGACTTTTACTTTTAAATCTTGGACTAATGTCGTCTTATTCTCATCAACGATCATTTCAATATCCATAAACATATTATAAGCTTCCATATGGAACGTTTCTTTATTGATAAATAATTCATAATCGATTTCATTGATGACCATATCTTTTAACGCTTGTGCTTCTTCCTCAGCATCTTCTAAAATCCCTGTATCTTCCACTTGGTCTTCGATCATTTCTTTAAACGAATCGCCATCCCCTTTCATACGTAAAATATATTGATTACCTTTTTCTTCTAATTCAAAGTCATTTTTATATGCTTCTAAATCTTCTAAGTCCACTTCGGAATTTTTCGCTAGGTCCATCATTCCTTGTAAATCGCCTGCATTATCTCCTGGTAACTTCATCCATTGGTCTGTTTGTGGCTCATGCATATAGACACCATCTTCCACAATGTACATTTCAATCGCCATTTTCCCATCACCGATGCCCATCTCTAGGTCTTGGTGCATCGCAAATGGTTCTTGAACCATTTCTACCGTCCCGTTCATTTCGTTTTCCACTTTTAATTCCATATCTGGCATTTCGATTTTTTGAGCTGATTGCATATCCATTGACATACTTTCAATTTCTTTTGATGCTTCTGTTGCCTTATCAAAAACTTCCTCGACTGTTAACGGTTTACTTTTCTCTTCTTCAGCTTTCGCTTGTTGTTCCGTTTGTTCTGCTTCACCAGCACCAGCTGTTGGCTCCTCCTTGTCTCCTTCTCCACAAGCAGCTAATCCCAAGACTAATAGTCCAACTGAGAATCCTTTTAACCATTTTTTCATATCATTTCTTCCTTTCTTTGTATGAGTTGTTAATTAATGTACGACAAAGTTGGCAAACTGTTTCATTTTAGACGATATTCAGTAATTAAGGTCCAGAATATTTCGTCCTTTCTATGAGCATTTTCCTATCATTGCGGGAAATTCATTGTTTTTTATTTCGTGTTCCGAAAAAAATAGTCGTTTTTCTAATCAATATCCGCTATACTGTTTTTAATAAAGGGAGGGGAAATGTATGCTGAAAGATTTTTTCTCATATTACAAACCACATAAGCGTTTGTTTATTATTGACTTTTCTAGTGCGGTTTTTGTCGCATTGTTAGAATTAGCTTTCCCATTAGCTGTGCAATGGTTTATTGACCAATTATTGCCTAGTGGCCAATGGGGAAAAATTGTAACTGTTAGTATCTTACTGTTACTGATCTATTTGCTCAGTACGTTTTTACAGTATGTGGTTAGTTATTTAGGGCATAAACTCGGGATTAATATCGAAACCGATATGCGCCAACAATTATTTAATCATGTGCAAAAACAATCTTTCCGATTTTTCGATAATACAAAAACAGGTCATATTATGAGCCGTATTACAAATGATTTATTTGATATCGGAGAGCTTGCACATCATGGTCCAGAAGACTTTTTCATTGCCATTATGACAGTAGTTGGTGCCTTTATTTTAATGTTCAATATCAACCCTGAACTGGCGCTTATTACGATCGTCATGGTACCACTTCTCATCATTGTCATTTCATTTTGCAATAAATTAATGAATCGTGCATGGACGAACATGTACGGAAAAATTGCTGATGTGAATGCACGTGTTGAAGATAGCGTATCGGGTGCACGTGTCGTTAAATCATTTACGAACGAAGCTTATGAAATTGATCGTTTTAAAGTAGATAACGGGAATTTCCGGACGGCTAAACTTGTTGCTTATAAAGTGATGGCATGGACAACAGCAAGTATGTATATGATGACGCGCCTCATGACGTTACTTGTACTCGTCATCGGTGCATGGTTTACAGTAAACGGTAAACTGACGCACGGGGAACTCGTTGGATTTATTTTATTTACGAATATTTTAATTAAGCCTGTCGACAAAATTAGTGCGCTATTGGAACTCTATCCAAAAGGAATGGCAGGGTTTAAACGATTTAGAAGTTTAATCGACCAAGAACCTGAAATTCAAGATGAACCGAATGCCATAGAGGTCGATCATTTACATGGGGATATTACTTTTAAAGACGTTCATTTTCACTATGAGAATGAAAAAGCAGTACTTGAAAATATTAATTTATCGATTCGATCAGGTGAGACCGTTGCGTTCGTTGGGCCATCTGGTGCCGGGAAAACAACGATTTGTTCGTTAATCCCACGATTTTATGACGTCAATGAGGGAAGTATCACAATTGACGGAATGGACATACGTCATATGACACAACAGTCCTTACGAAAACAAATTGGAATCGTCCAACAAGATGTGTTTTTATTCACAGGAACTATTAAAGAAAATATCGCCTACGGGCATTTACATGCAACTGATGAAGAAATTTTTGAAGCTGCACGTAAAGCGCATTTAGAAGATATGATTCAACAATTACCAGATGGCTATGAAACACAAATCGGAGAACGCGGATTAAAATTATCAGGCGGTCAAAAACAACGATTAGCCATCGCACGAATGTTTTTGAAAAACCCACCTATTTTAATCTTAGACGAAGCTACTTCTGCACTTGATACAGAAACCGAAAAAATCATTCAGCAATCATTAAATGAACTTGCTGAAAATCGCACAACGCTTGTCATTGCGCATCGACTCGCAACAATTCGTGATGCAGACCGTGTTGTTGTCGTTACAAAAGATGGCATTGCTGAAGACGGCGCCTATGATGAACTCGTTGAGAAAGACGGGATTTTTGCTAGATTGCATAATATTCAATTTCAACAAGTATAATTTGAAGAAATTGTGGGTATAGTGTTTGTATCCCCCTTTCTCTACCCCCAAAAAAGCTGCTCAGACAATCAATCCAGTGATTGGTTGTTCTGAAGCAGCTTTTTTTAATAACTCACAACGTATTGTTCATATTTTTTACGATCCGTCTCCAACATTTCAACTGTCATCAATGTTCCATCTTCTTCATATTTGACAGACTTCACATTGGCAAATTCATTTAAATAAGAGACAATTTCGCCACGTTCGAATGGGATAAATACTTTACATGTAATGTAAGAAGCAAATACGGCTTTCTTAATTACCTCTACTAGTTCGTCCACCCCTTCTCCCGTTTTCGCAGATAACCAAATTTGATTCCCTTTTACGGTTGGATAAGGAATTGTCGTTTGATCCGCTTTATTTAACACATAGATTGTTGGGATATTCTCAACACCTACATCTACAAGTGTTTCATTCGTTACATCCATCATGAATCGGTGCTCTTTATGTGAAACATCAACGACTTGTAATAGTAAATCTGCGTCCCGTGCTTCCTCTAATGTCGAACGAAACGCTTTCACTAAATGATGAGGTAATTTGCTAACAAACCCAACAGTATCCGTTAATAAAAAGGCTTTGTTATCTGGCAGTTTTACTTTTCGTACAGACGTATCTAATGTTGCAAAAAGCATATCCTTTTCAAACACTTGCTTTTCTTCTTGTGCTTCCACTTTTTCAAGTAAACGATTCAGTAAAGTGGATTTCCCCGCATTTGTATAACCAACGAGTGAAACGACTGGCAACCCACTACGTTTTCTCCGCTTTCTTTGCGTTTCTCTTTGTCCCTCCATATGGGCTAGCTCTCTGCGCAATTTGGCAATTTGATCTTCAATAATACGGCGGTCTAGCTCGAGTTTTGTTTCACCTGCTCCTTTGTTTTTGAAACCTCCTCCAGTCCCTCCACCTTGTCTGCTTAAAGAGGCACGTAAACCAACTAATCGTGGCAACATATATTGCAATTGCGCGAGATCTACTTGCATGCGTGCTTCTTTTGTACGAGCACGACGCGCAAAAATATCTAAAATGAGCATCGTTCTGTCAATCACTTTACAAGCTAAGCCATTTTCTAAGTTTCGAATTTGTGTCGGAGATAATTCATCATTAAAAATGACTAAATTCGCGTTCGCTGTTTCATAAAAGCGTCGAATTTCTTCTACTTTTCCTCCCCCAACATAATGAGATGGATTTGGGCGTTCTAAATTTTGCGTCAGTTCCCCAACCACTTCTACATCGATCGCTTCTGCTAAATTCCCAAGTTCCTCCATTGAATAAGCAAAATGCTCATCTCCTTGCGTTTGTACGCCAACTAATATTGCTCGTTCCACAAATGTTTCCAACGAAGCAACTCCTTTCTACTTGCACATTTTTTAATCTAAAAGTAATCAATAGCGATTTCTCCATTAAAGCGATGTATAGCGAATGGAGACATCCATTAGGCGATTTTTCTCTTGCTCGCTCCCCTCCATAAATGTGAGCGTACAATTATCCAATGGTAATGTTGTCTCATTCTCTACTGGAATATTTAACAATGTACTCCATTGTTTTATGCGATTCGTACAATTACTTGATTGTAAAAAGCAATTGGTAATTGCCAGTTTTTCATTTCCCGTTGTGATCGCACCCTCAGCACGCAATCTTTTCCTTTGCGCCGCTTCCGTTTGTTCCCATTCAATAAAAAAAGGGAACGGTAGTTCATTTGAAACCGGCTCTTCAATAAAGAGCATTTTCCATTTGATTTTTTCGCCTGTAGAGGTCATTCGTTCCGCATGAATGACACCTGATGTTTGATAACCTTGCCCGCTTAATCGTTCTTCTAGTTGTTCAATTTGTTCTACGCTTAAACAAATTGTTCCCCATCCTTCTTCTGAACGATCATAGCGATACAATTCGATCAATGGATTCGTAGATCGCTGAACTTTTTCATCGTCATCCACTGTTAGCCATTCAATATAAGCATTTTGTACATACATCAGGACATTTTGCGTCCCCCACTGTTTATGTTTCCCCCCAAAGACAACGTTATAACCAAATGATTGCTGCTCATGTACGATTTCTTCAGGCGCCTTCATTGTAAAATACACAATATGGTCTAATTTCATGACAATTCCCCCCTCAATGCTTCCCTTTCTCCTTACCATACGATCTACTCTCTCTATTCTCGCACGTACGAATAGACTCCTTCAAGAAAGAGCTCTTTTATAGAAAAAACCTGTAGCAATTGCTACAGGTTTTTGCACTTATTTAGATTGTTCATCTTTTAATAGTTGTTGCGCTGCATCAAACTCTTGTTCAATTTCAACATTTGGTTTGTATGTTGCCATACTGACAAAGTACGTAACGAGCCATGCGCCGATAAATCCTGGGATGATTTCATATAAGTTGTCTTTTAAGAAATCAATATTTCCCCAAACTAATACGATTACAGCACCCGTAATCATTCCCCATAATGCACCTTGAGATGTTAACTTCTTCCAGTACAATGAGAGTAAAACAATTGGTCCGAATGAAGCACCAAATCCTGCCCATGAGAATGATACAATACTTAGAATCGATTCATTGTTTGGCCATGCGAGGAAAATCGCGATAACAGAAACGACCAGTACAGCCATACGACCTAAAAACACATATTGCTTATCAGATGCATCTGTTTTAATGACTGCTTTATATAAGTCCTCGATTAACGCAGAAGATGTAACGATTAATTGAGACGAAATGGTACTCATCACCGCTGCTAAAATTGCTGCTAACATAATCCCAGCAATTAATGGATGGAAAATAATTTGACCTAATACAATAAAGACTGTTTCAGCATCATCTAATACGCCACCTGTTTGATGGAAGTATGCAATACCGATTAACGCTGTAGCACCAGCACCGATTAAACTTAAAAACATCCAACCAATCCCGATACGACGAGCACTCTTTAACTCTTTAATAGAGCCAATTGCCATAAATCGAACGATAATATGTGGTTGACCGAAGTACCCAAGACCCCATGCAACCGCTGATAATACACCAACAAATGAAGCACCTGAAACGAAGCTCAATCCTGTTGGGTTCACTTCACGAATAGACGCTGCTGTTTCTGCAAAGCCACCTGTTAAAAACAATCCGAAAATAGGTACAAGTAATAATGCAAAGAACATTGTTACACCTTGTACAACGTCTGTATAACTTACCGCTAGGAAACCACCAATTAATGTATAAAAAATAACAACTGCTGAAACAATTAATAGTCCCATATGGTAATCAAGTCCAAATGAACTTTCGAAAAACTTTCCGCCCGCAACCATTCCAGAAGAAACGTAAAACGTGAAGAAAATTAAAATAACAATACTTGATACGATTCTTAAAACACGTGAGTTGCCTTTTAAACGGCTATCTAAGAAACTCGGAATCGTAATCGAGTCTCCCGACACTTGTGTGTACGCACGTAATCGTGGTGCGACTAACACATAGTTTAAATAAGCCCCTACCGTTAACCCAATTGCAATCCAAGCTTCAACAAGCCCGTTTAAATAAATTGCTCCTGGTAATCCCATTAGTAACCAACCAGACATATCTGCCGCACCAGCACTTAATGCTGTAACTGCTGGGCCTAACGAACGCCCACCAAGCATATAGTCGGTTAAGTTTGTGGTCTTTTTATAGGCATAATATCCGATAAAGACCATTGCCGCCATATATAATACAATTGCAATTAGTTGATAAATATCAGCTGACATTTACACTTACCCCCTCAAATTTAACCTTTTCATTATAGCATGTCTTCTCTGATAATTGCACACGCTTCCAAAAAATAAAGTATTAAAATAATACAGACTCTTCTAACTCCTTTTTCGACTTATTTCCCGGGAAATGACCTACTTTTTACAATATAAGTCATCTCGGATCTTTTTTCGACTTTTTTCGCAAATGAAACAGCATGTGAGGATCTCTACCTTTATGACCATTCCATACATTATTCTACTTCCTCTGAACAATGCAGCACGTTTTAATTTTAAGATGTCGGGAATATTTTTAAAAAAGGAGGGATCACATCTATGCCATGGAATCAACAGAACTACCCTTCATCGTTTAACAACTTAACATCAGATGTCCGAAAAAAAGCCATTGAGATTGCCAATGCGCTCATTCAAGAAGATTATAGCGAAGAAAGAGCCATTGCAATTGCAATTTCCAAAGCGAGAGAAGCGATACAAGATGATGACCAAAGACCGCTTTATATCGTAAAGAAACGAGATGATGATTGGATTTTCATGAAAGAACATGGTCAAAAAGCAATTTATGTCGAATCAGTCAAAGAAGATGTGTTACAAAAAGCAAAGCCTTATGTGAATGAACAAAATGGTCGTTTGAAGATTTATCGTGAAGATGGCACGATTGAACAGACGCTTTACGAGTAGCCATCCATTTAACCATCGAATCGTATATGACGTCACCACGAAATCGATTTGCCCATCATAATGTGTGCGCCTAAAGAAAGATTCTTTGTGAACAATTGAAAAGCCCTTAAGAGAACGTTCTCAAACTTGTATGCGAACAGCTCTTAAGGGCTTTTATCATTTGACTAACTGCTCTTTTGCCATTTCTTGCAATTTGAATTTCATAATTTTCCCTGATGCAGTCATTGGATATGCATCTGTAAATTGAATATAGCGCGGGATTTTAAAGTGCGAAATATTTCCCTGGCAAAAATCTCGAATCGTTTGTTCAGTAACTTCTTTTCCTTGCTTTGGAATAATCCAAGCCATTAATTCTTCCCCATATTTAGGATCAGGTACACCAACAACTTGAACATCCTCTACATCAGGATGTGTATATAAAAACTCTTCGATTTCTCTCGGATAAATATTCTCACCGCCTCGAATGACCATATCACGAATACGACCAGTAATATCGAGGTACCCATCCTCATCCATAATGGCTATATCACCCGTTCGCAACCAACCATCTGCGGTAATTGCTTCGCGCGTAGCTTCTTCATTATTATAGTAGCCTTTCATGACATGATAGCCACGTGTCCACAGTTCTCCTGGCGTTCCAACTGCTGCATCTTCCTCCGTGGCAGGCTCTACAACTCTTACTTCCACATGTGGATGGGGTTTACCAACTGTAGATGTCCGTTTTTCAATCGGATCGTCTGTTGTTGTTTGCGTAATAACAGGTGATGATTCTGTTTGACCATAACAAATTGTAATTTCATCCGCCCCCATCACATCAATCACTTTTCGCATCACTTCAATTGGACAAGTCGAACCTGCCATAATTCCTGTTCGCAATGATGATGTGTCAAAGGTTGCAAACTTCGGGTGATTCAATTCAGCGATGAACATCGTCGGTACGCCATGCAATGCTGTACACCGTTCATCTTGGACCGCTTGCAATACTTTTTCTGCCTCAAATTGTTCAATCACAACCATTGTGGATGCATGCGTAACGGCCGCCAACGTTCCTAATACACAGCCGAAACAATGGAAAAATGGAACGGGGATGCAAACACGATCTTTTTCCGTTAACTTCATCCGGTCTCCAATGATTTTGCCGTTATTGACGATGTTATGATGTGTTAACATGACGCCTTTTGGAAAACCCGTCGTCCCTGACGTGTATTGAATATTAATCACATCATCTGGATCTAATGACTGAAATCGTTCCTCTAATGCTTCATCAGAAACATCTTTCGCATAATGTAGTAACTCAGACCATGTATACATGCCTTGTTCTGTTCGCTCTGTCATGAGTATAATGCGTTTTAAATGTGGAAACGTTGTGCTTTCTATTGTTCCTTTCTCACTCAATTTAGCTTCTGGGCAAATCGCTTTGACAATCTCTACGTAACTTGTCCCTTTATAATCTTCATCTAATATTAATGTTGTTGACTCAGACTGTTGCAATAAATACGTTAATTCTGCTGCTTGATAATTCGTATTTACCGTAACAAGCGTTGCTCCCATCTTTCCTGTTGCATATTGACTGAGTAACCATTGGCGTTTATTATCGGACCAAATTGCGACATGCTCCCCTTTTGCAATGCCCATCCCCATAAACGCTTTCGCCAACTCATCTGTTTCTTCGTCAAACTGTTTATACGTTTTCCGAATACCGTGTTCAGGATATACATATGCCTCTACTTCCGGAAACAATTTTGCTTGTTCCCTAACAATTTCCCCAACTGTTTTTTGTAATAGTACCAACATACTCCCTCCCTTTCTTTTTCATTATCTTATAATTCCGAACTTTTGTCCATAAGGGAATATTCTGTAATCTCTACTAATATCTGGTATTTTCTTTCATTGAAACAACATGACCTTGACGATTTTTATAAACAAGATGCGAACGGTTTAACTTGGTTGGCGAATCAAGCCCTGCAGCAGCTGCGATTCTAAATAACCCCTCACGCATCGTAACAATATAATTCGTCACACGATATTTTTTCTCTTCGACGACGAGCCCTTTCTGCAATTTTGGATCCGTCGTTGCAACACCTGCTGGACAAGTATTTGTATGGCAACGTTCCGCCATAATACAACCGACAGAAATCATAAATCCACGTGCAACTTGAACTAAGTCTGCTCCAAGTGCTAAAGCGATTGCCGCTTTATCTGGCGTTGTAATTTTTCCAGAAGCAATCAATTTCACTTCATCTCGAACGCCGTATTTTTTTAATGCATCATCCAATAACATAAGAGCGGAATATAACGGAAGACCAACACCATCTGCTAAATCCTGATACGTCGCACCTGAACCGCCTTCAGCACCATCTAGTGAAATAAAATCAGGTCCAATACCAGTTTCTTTTATATGTGCAGCGAGTTGTTCTGCATCCTCTTGACTCCCTATAACAATCTTAATCCCAACTGGTTTTCCGCTACGCGCGCGAATTTGATCGATAAATTGAAATAAGGAATTATAATCATGAAACTCATTAAAGCGATTCGGACTATTCACTGTCGTAAATGGAACAACATTACGGATTGCGGCAATTTCTTCTGTAATTTTCTCACCTTCAACATGACCACCCCGCATTTTAGCACCTTGCGCCAATTTAATCTCGAACGCTTTCACTTGTTCAATCGCTGCTTTTTCTAATAAGCGTTCCCAACTAAATTCTCCTGCTTCTGTACGGTAACCAAAAAGACCTGATCCAATCTGCGCAATAATATGTGCATCACCTGCTAAATGATGTTCTGATAATCCGCCTTCTCCTGTATTCATCCATGCCTCTTTCGCCATCCCAATTCCTTTTGACAACGCACGAATCGCATGATCACCGAGTGCCCCATAACTCATTCCGGATTGTCCGAGCAAACTCCGCACTTTAAAAGGCTTCTCACAATTTGGCCCAATCACAATTGCATCTTCTTCCGGTAACAACCAAGGTAGAGCTGCTACCTCTTCACGATGTTCTTTTCGCGCGAATAAAAGATCTTCATCTACAACATAGCGCATTGACAGAATTGGTGGCTCGTTATCAGCTCGCATTTCTTCATTTTGCTTTGTAAACATCGCATTGCGAATAAAATAGCCTGAACGATCAAAATCTCGTTTTGACCCAAATCCAATAACACTACTTAAGTATTTTCCGGGCATGACCATATGCAAATACTCTTCCCGACTAAACGGTTTCCCTTCATGATCACTATCAAATAAATATTGCCGGAGCTCCGGACCCGTTTTTTCTAACGTATACCGCATTCTTCCTAAAATCGGATAGTTTCGTAAAATTGCATGTTGCTTTTGTCTCCGATCATAAAAATACAGATACAGCACAACACTAATGGGAATAATCAGGACCAATAATATAATCACCATTGCTGTATGCGAAATCCCTTCTATCCACATCATCATAACCCCTCCTCATAACAATGTAATTCTCTACACTATTTGTTACCCATATGTGATAATAAAGTAAACGTTAATGAAGAATGAGGGGGATCTTTCCATGACAATTCAATTATTAACTAAACACACGTCTGTACGAGATTATCAGCATATTGAACTTTCAAAAGAGACCGTGCAACAACTTGTTCGTGCCGGTCAACACGCATCAAGTGCTAATTTTGTCCAAGCATATACAGCAATTCACGTAACAGATCGTGAATTAAAAGAACAATTAGCAACTTTAACGAATAATGCACAACAAATTTTATCTGCGGGTGCAGTGCTCGTTTTATGCATGGACTTTCATCGAATTGAACGAGGCGCTCAGCAAATCAATAAAACAATTGATTACACACTTGCAGAAGACTTACTCGTTGCGACGACAGATGTTGCTTTATTCGCCCAAAATATCGCAGTTGCAGCAGAATCAAAAGGCTACGGCATTTGTTATATCGGCGGTGTTCGTAATCAACCAGAAGCGATTGCTGAACTTTTACAATTGCCTAAAGGAGTAGCACCGATGTACGCGATGTCTATTGGCGTGCCAAATGAAGCCAATGATGTCAAACCGCGTTTACCTATTGAGGCCGTATTACATGAAAACCATTACAATACAAAACAATATGACACATTGCTACCACAATATGATGAAACGATGAAAAAATATTACTTAAATCGTGGATCCAATCAAAAAAATACAAACTGGTCGGAGTCAACCGCAACGTTCTTAGGGAAACCGAGACGTCTTCATATGAAGAAATTTTTACAACAACAAGGCTTCGATTTTAAATAGGAGATTGAATATGGAATTTGAAAACTTACTGAAAAACTGATGCATGACCCATTCGTAAGTGCAACAATTAGTCAACCACGCCTAAAATCAGATGATTTAAAACGTGTTCGTTTAAAACCCGTAGAACTTCGCGGATCGTTATATATCCAATTTGAGTATCAGTATGAACGTGTACTCAATCATGAGAATATGTTAATCACTACGATTCAAGCAGAAATAGATGCACTTGCAAATCGTTTTAGACAATTTCACATTGAATTTCAAGATGAAACCGTGCACATTCAAATTTCTAAAAAATATAAAGTGCTTTGGAAATCTTCTGCGGCAACAACGAAAAAAGAAGTGAGTTTATCGCATAATCGTAAGAAAAATTATTTACTCGATGAACAAACACCTTACCCTTTTTTAATTCGTTTAGGGGTGCAATCAAAAGATGGTCAAGTACGCCGTCAACATTATGATAAATTTCGTCAAATTAATCGTTTCATCGAATTTATCGATGATGCACTTGATTACTTGCCGAAAGACCGACCAATTCGCGTATTAGATTTCGGTTCTGGAAAATCCTATTTAACCTTTGCGTTGTACCATTATTTGCATATTGAAAAAGGGTTAAATTTGCAGGTTACGGGGCTGGATTTAAAAAAAGAAGTGATCGAAGAATGTCAGCAAATTGCGGATGATTTACAATATAAAAACCTTTCATTTCTCGTCGGCGATATTAATGATTATAACGAGGAATCCGCTGTCGATATGGTCGTCACATTACATGCATGTGACGTCGCTACAGATATGGCGTTAGGACGTGCGGTTAAGTGGGGCGCAAAAGTCATTTTAAGTGTCCCTTGTTGCCAACACGAATTATTTTCACAAATTGAAGCGCCGGCGCTCGATGTGATGTTACAACATGGTTTAATCAAAGAACGCTTTTCAGCATTAGCAACAGACGCTATGCGTGCGGAACTTTTATCACTCGTCGGCTATGAAACCCAGTTAGTCGAATTTATCGACATGGAAAATACGCCAAAAAACATTTTAATCCGTGCGTATCATACGGGGAAAAAGCCATCCGTAGACATGCGAAAACGTTATGAAACTTTTCGTGATTCGCTTAGTGCCAAACCATTTTTGGAACGCGAATTAAAAGACTTATTATAAAAGGAGTCGATGAAATTTGATGACAGAAACAGATTTGAAACATTTGCGTCGCTGTGTTGAACTTGCAGAAATTGCATTAGACAAAGGAGATGAGCCTTTCGGTTCGATGCTCGTTTCTGCTGATGGTGAAGTCTTAATGGAAGACCATAATCACGTTGCAGATGGAGATCATACCCAACATCCTGAATTCGCTTTAGCACGTTGGGCGGCTCAACATTTATCAGAAGAAGAACGCGCAAATGCGACCGTGTATACTTCAGGCGAGCATTGTCCAATGTGTGCAGCAGCACATGGTTGGGTCGGATTAGGTCGCATCGTCTATGCCAGTTCTTCCCAACAACTTACTGAGTGGCTAGATGAGTTCGGTGTTGATTCGAGTCAGTCACGCGTTCGAAGCTTACCGATTCAAGAAGTCATTCGCTTCACCAAGGTAGACGGCCCTGTTTTAGAACTTGCTGAACAAGTAAAAGCGTTACATCGTCGCCTTCACCAAAAAGCATAAACAAACAAGAAGCAAACCGATTAACAAACGGTTTGCTTCTTGTTTAAAGCGCTTTTCTATTTACAATGCATCGCGTCCTTCGCTTCATACCAAGGGACGCTATACCCTTTACCTTTCGAACAAAAAATAGATGACGACGTATAAGCTGGGTCTGCCTCTTTATCGTATCCAATTTGTGCAATGACCTCTCCCTCATTGTGACAACGCGCATACCCACTAAACTGTAAACGAAGGACACCGCGCCCATTTGTAATGGAAGCAAAAGTTGTCGGATAATCCATAAACGTTGCAACAGGAACCGTTCCCGTAATCGTCGTTTGATTGCCTATCGTTTCTGGCGCCTCAAATTGCCCATGTGCTTGTTGAATATCCGATAATACACGACCAACAGTATCGAGGTGAACTTTGATTTTAAATGTATATAATGGCTCTAACACAATATTTTTCGCTTGCTCAAGCCCTTGACGAATAGCACGATGTGTCGCCTCTCTAAAATCTCCGCCTGCGGTATGTTCTTGATCGGCACGACCTGTAAGAAGTGTGATACGAACATCGGTTAACGTAGATCCTGTTAATAACCCATGATGTCCTTTTTCCAAAGTATACTGTTCTACTAAACGTTGATTACTGACGGCCAAATCTGTCACGTGACAGTCCGTCTGAAATGAAACACCTGTATTTCGTGGTGCCGGTTCTATTTTTAAATGAACTTCTGCATAATGACGCAACGGCTCAAAATGACCATACCCAATGACCGCTTTTTCGATTGTCTCTTTATATAAGATCGTTGGTGTGCCAAACGATACTTGTACGTGAAAACGTTCTTGCATAACTTGTTGCAATACTTCTAACTGAATCGTCCCCATAACATGGACATAAATTTCTTGTGTTGTCTCATCCCACATCACTTGTAATGATGGATCCTCTGCATCTAATTGCTGAAAATAAGCGTACAAATCTTTCGGGTGGATTGCTTCTGCACACCGTACAGTAGACGTTAATGTTGGGATTAATTCAGCAGTCGTTTCTTCTTCAAAGCCAATCGTGTCACCAATTTGTGCTTCTGATAATCCCGTCACCGCAACGATCATTCCCGCTTCCGCTTCTCTTATTCCAGTTTGCTTTTGACCATTCATCTGATAAATCCCTGTAATTTTTTCCGTGACACCATTGTACGTTACTTCATCCCGAATTCGAAGTGACCCTTGCAGTAATTTTATAAATGTTCGTCGTTGTCCAGATCCGTCGTGACGAATTTTATAAACTTTCGCTTGTAGTGCCCCGTCCGCTTGATAGCCTGTCTGTGTAAATGTATCGAGCATCGATAAAAAGGCTTCTACCCCTTCATCTTGTAAAGCTGAACCCGTCATACAAAGGAAAAGTGATCGTTGTCGCACCATTTCCTTGATTTTTTCTGTCCATACGAATGGATCATACCCATCTGTAACATATTGTTCTAGCAACTGTTCATCTCGTTCTGCGACCAACTCAATCGTTTCTTCATCAAGTACATCTTCTCCATCACTTGACCATAACAGAGCGTCTTTCGTTAAATTTTGCTGAATATCTTGAAGAACCGCTTGTATATCTGCACCATCACGATCGACTTTATTCAAAAAGATAAAAGTTGGCACATGATATTTTTGTAATAATTGCCAAACAGTTTCAGTATGTCCTTCCACACCTTCGACAGCACTAATGATAAGAATCGCGTAATCCATCACTTGAATCGCACGTTCCATTTCCGGTGAAAAGTCGACATGCCCAGGTGTGTCGATTAAGGTATAGGTAGAATGATGATATGAAAATACCGCTTGATCTGAGAAAACGGTAATACCACGACTTTTTTCGATATGATGGGTATCAAGAAACGTATCTTGATGGTCCACTCTACCACGCGTTCGAATTGTCTTCGTATGGTATAGCAGCTGTTCTGAAAAAGTTGTTTTTCCCGCATCAACATGTGCAAGAATTCCTATCGTTTTATGCATAATGCTTTACTCACTTTCATGATTGTTCTAATGTCATTTCTTGAAATACATAGTGATCTTTCGTCATTTTCGGACCGAATCGGACCGGAATACGATGTTGAAATATCGGACCGTTTACGACAACTGTATGAAATTCACCAGATTCTCCACAAGAATCGATACCTAACGCTTCTAGTTCATCCATTAACTCAATTGTAAATAGTCGTCCAAGAAATCTTTCAGGCATCATTTTTGTGTTGACGACAATGATATACGCTTCAAAGCCAAGGGCAATAAATGCTTCTAATATCGCTCTTCTCGATTCCATCCATAATGGATGAATTGCAGTCATTCCTGCTTTTTGACATGTTTGTTGAACCCACGTTAAATGATCTTCTAAATCTATATCTCCAAATACGCCGTGAGAAATGCCCTCATGAACACAAGTTTTCATCGCATCAACAAATTGTTCCTCATAATGATTCCAATCGGCACGTCTAATCATTAATGGTACACCTAAAGCTTTTGCTTGCGCTTCCACCACTTCAATTGGTAGCGCATGTGATTTTGAATGTCCTTCTCCTTCTTCAAACATCGTCCAAAGCTTTTTCGGTATCCCGCCATTTTTAACTGCTCGTGCATAAGCCATCGCTGAATCTTTTCCACCACTCCACGATGCGACAAATTCCATTTTATCCACTCGAAACACTCCTATTCCATCCATACTTTACTAGCAGTATAACATGTTTCATATTGTGACCATGAAACGGATTTGTTGATCTATCGAAAAAAGCTATGACCGATAAAGGCCATAGCTTTGTGTTCGTATTAATCTCTACCAATCATTTTAGCAGGAACAACATACTCGTCGAATTGTTCTTCTGTTAAAAGACCAGTTGCAAGTGCCGCTTCTTTTAATGTCGTTCCGTTTTTATGAGCTGTTTTTGCGATTTTCGCTGCATTTTCATACCCGATATGTGGGTTTAACGCTGTCACAAGCATTAATGAATTCGCTAATAAATCATCAATTTTCTCACGGTTTGGTTCGATACCTACTGCGCAATTATCATTGAAGCTAATCATCGCATCGCTTAATAATTGAACAGATTGTAAGAAGTTATAAATGATTACTGGTTTATAAACGTTTAGTTCAAAGTTTCCTTGGCTCGCTGCAAATCCTATTGTTGCATCGTTCCCCATCACTTGCGCCGCAACCATTGTAATTGCTTCACTTTGTGTTGGGTTTACTTTCCCAGGCATAATTGAACTTCCTGGTTCATTTTCAGGAATTGTAATTTCACCGATTCCTGAACGTGGACCGCTTGCTAACCAACGAACGTCATTCGCAATCTTCATAATATCCGCTGCTAGTGCTTTCACTGCACCGTGAACGTATACCACTTCATCATAGCTCGTTAATGAATGGAATTTATTTGATGCTGATGTAAAGTTAATGCCTACTTCTTTGCTAATTTGTTCAGCCACTTTATCACCAAATCCAGCAGGTGCGTTTAGTCCAGTTCCTACTGCTGTACCACCAATTGCTAATTCTTTCATCGATTCAACACTGTCTTGAATCATTTTTTCTGTTTTTTCAAGCATGCGATGCCAACCGCTAATTTCTTGTCCTAATGTTAACGGTGTAGCGTCTTGTAAATGCGTACGACCAATTTTAATAATATCATTAAATGCTGTTGATTTCTCAGCAAAAGTTGCTTTTAGCTTATCAATTGCTGGTAATAATTGCTCTTGAACTGCAACAACACCTGCAACGTGTAAAGCCGTTGGGAATGTATCGTTCGAACTTTGTGATTTGTTAATATCGTCGTTTGGGTGTAGACGTTCTTCTTCGCCCCACTCCGCTAGTAATTCATTTCCACGATGTGCTAACACTTCGTTCATATTCATGTTCGATTGTGTACCACTACCAGTTTGCCAAACGACAAGTGGAAAATGATCATCTAGCTTTCCAGCAATTACTTCATCTGCTGCAGATGTAATGGCTTTCATTTTCACTTCTGAAATATTGCCAAAAGCATGGCTTGCAATGGCAGCTGATTTTTTTAACACTGCAAACGCACGTACAACACGCATTGGCATTTTTTCTGTACCAATTTTAAAGTTTTGTTTACTACGCTGTGTTTGTGCCCCCCAGTGCTTGTCAGCTGGAACTTTGATTTCCCCAAATGTATCATGCTCAATACGATAATCCATTTTTACTCCGCCTTCCATCTATGTAATATTCTCTTTCATTATACCATGCGAATACATCAATGCGACCATCAATTGTACTGAAACTTTATGATTTACTTCTGTACAGTGATTGGTTTTCGAACAAAGATTAAATAAATGAGCAATGCACTACTACTACAAACGATAATCACGATGCCCATTGGCCACGCTGTTAGATCTCCTTTGATTCCAACAAGTGGTGATACGAGACCGCCACCTAAAAATGGAAGTAACCCTAGAAATGCCGACGCACTTCCAGCTGCATCTCCTTGCGCTTCCATGCCAAGTGAAAAGGCAGTTGTTGATACCATTCCTAAGCTGGAAACGACTAACAATAATGCAATTGCCATCATTGTTAAAGATAATTGTTGCCAAATGACGATGAGCAATAAGATGCTTCCACTGAATGATATGAGAATCCCAACCAGTAATAGCTGTATTTCTTGATATTTATTAGCAAGTCGCGCGGTTATTTGTGCCGCAATGATAATCCCAAGTCCATTCAGGGCAAAAAATAGTGAAAATTGCTGAGGTGTCACATGATACATATTTTGCAATACGAAAGGTGAACCGGCGATATAGGCAAACATACTTGATGAAATAAATGCCTGCGTCAAGGCAATGCCCATAAACACAGGATCTTTCATTAAACGACCAAACGTTGAAACAACTGCTAAAATGCCACCTTGAGCCCTTTTCTCAATAGGTAATGTTTCTGGTAAAAAGAAAAGTACCGCGATAAACATCAGTAAACCGATTGCACCTAATGTGTAAAAAACAGTCTGCCAAGTCGCAAATTTTAAAATGAGTCCGCCGATGATAGGTGCTAAAATCGGCGCAGCACCGTTTACAAGTGCAAGTAAAGCGATAAATTTTGTTAACTCTTTTCCAACGTACATATCACGGGCGGAAGCTCTCGCGATTACAATTCCAGCTGCTCCAGAGATTCCTTGAATGAAGCGTAAAGCGATAAACAACCAAATCTGCCCGCTAAATGCAATCAATACAGAAGCAACTGCATACACAATTAATGTGAAAATAAGTGGTTTACGGCGTCCATGAATATCACTTAGTGGTCCAAAGATAAGCTGACCGACTGCAAGTCCGATTAAGCAAGCTGTTAAACTTAATTGGGCGAGTGAAGTTGTTGTTTGTAAATCTTCCGCAACGGTTGGCAGTGCCGGTAAATACATGTCCATCGATAATGGACCGAACGCAGTGAGCGAACCCAGTAGTAAAACAACCCATACTAAGGATAATTGTATTTTCTGTCCCATTTAAAACTCCTTTTGCATGTTCACGCTTCTATAATAGTTAAAAACTCTTTCACATCTGTACGCGGACGCGCTTCTGGGACATGATATGGATAACCAATCATTAACGTTGCAACAATTTTTTCTCCTGGTTTCACACCAATTCCTTCGCGGAATACCGGACTATAAACCCAGTCATTCGTGCGCCATACCATCCCAATTCCACGTGCCCATGCAGCTAATTGGAAGTTTTGTATAAAGGCTGATACCGCACCATAATCTTCATCCCACGTTCGTTGACGGGGATCTTCTGGCATAATTACAACAAGTTGTAATGGGATGTCTTTATAATATTGCGCTTTCCGCAATGTTTTCTCTGTATGCTGTCCGCCTTCTTTCGGCTGTGAATCCATAAACGCTTGTGCAAATTTTTCTTTTCCTTCTCCTACGTACAATTGAAAGCGCCAAGGTTCTGTTATTTTATGGTTTGGCGCCCATTTTGCAACATTTAACAACTCAATAATTTCATTTGGATCAACTGGTTGATCCGTAAATTTTTTAATGGTACGTCTTGTCATAATATTGTTTTCAATGTCATTTTTTGCGATATAGTCACTCATTCAAATTCCTCCCCATCTTTCATCTCCACATTACCGGAGAACTGAAAATCATTCTCAATGAAGTATAGCATGATTCTAAATATTCGACAAAGTATGTTTTGATTGGGATTGCCAGTGCCCCATCAAGTTCTATTAAGAGTTTCTTAAAGGGTTCTGCGTAAGTTTTTTATCGTGTTCTAACTAAATCTGTCTCAATCTCTTTCAATGTAGGAAGTTTCAGAGTATTTGTATTCATAGGGGTTCTCTCCTGTAGTAGTTGTGTGCAAACTTCACGATACAAGAAGAGAGTCCTTTTTTTCATGTTTAGATAGCTTGGCCTTCAACAGATGACCGCTAACCTATTGATTGAAGTGGAGATGTAGTGACGCCTGCGAGAACAGCACGAGCTGAAGACCCCAAAGAAGCGTAACTTGAAACCATGCACATTGAAGCACGCCAATCGGAATGGACATCCATTTTCGCCTATCATAGCAAAAACCGTTAATTGAACAGATCCAATTAACGGTTTGGTTTCTAAGCATTATAATTCTTGTCTTAACGCTTGAATCACATCGATTTTCGTTGCTTTTCTTGCTGGACGCCATCCTGATATGATAGCAACCCCGATACTAATGATTGAAGCAATGACAATTAATTGCCACGGAATATGTGAAAATGTAATATTGAATTCACCGATTTCTTCTTCTCCGAGCGCAGAAGTAACAATGATTGGTAATAAATAATTCGACAGTGCGCTAATCCCATAAGAGATGATTACAGCAATGGCTGTACCAATGATACCAATCCATGCACTCTCCATAATAAATAATCGCTGAATAAGCTTAGGACTTGCACCTAAAGATTTCATAACCCCTATTTCACGTGTACGTTCTGTTACGGCCATTGTCATTGTGTTGAAAATCCCGATTGAAGCAATTAAAATTGCAATCGTTCCAACAAAGACGAGCCCAGCTTTTAGGGCGAGGAAAAAGACGTCTAACTGTTCTAATTCATCTACGACGGAATACGTATAAAAACCTTGGTCTTTAATAGCAGATGAAATTGCACTAACATTTTCCAATTGATCAGCATGGACGGCAATATTAGAATAGAATATTGGTTGGTCTTCTCCTACTTCTTTTGTTAAGATTTTTTCAATCTCCGGTATGATGGTTGCATCTGCATAGAAACTCATATCTTGCACCCATTCTTTCGTCGGTGCTTTACTTCTACCAACAATGGTCATTTCTAACGGTTTGCCAACCTCTTCTCCTGCATGATTCAGCATACCGATTTGAATCGTCTTCCCTACCAATTCCTTGTCATACTGCACTGCTTCATCATCTACTTGCTTTTGTAGCGTTTCGGCAAAATGATACCCCACGACCACTTCATGCGGTGCTTCAGGCAATCTTCCTTCTTCAAGTTCAAAGCCTATCTTTTTCTTCTCCTCAAAATCTGAAATATTAAATGAAGCGCTACTTTCGAAATCATCGAGCGATAAAATTGCGTCTGTTGCTAACGTACGTTCTTGTATCACTGCACGTACATGTTCAATGTCGCGGAACTCATCAACATATGCTTCAGGAAGTGTATTCTCTTCCTTTTCATAGACCGTAATTTCTGTAACTAAACCGTACTCTAATGCTTCTTTACGCAATGTATCATGTAAACCAAAACCGACAGAGGCAAGTACGATTAAAAAAGCCGTCCCCATCGTAGCTGCCAAAACAGTCATAAACACACGCATTTTATTTTTCTTAATATGTTGTCGAACAAAATCGACTTGGTCTTTAAATTGCATATTGTGCCGCTCCTTCCGTTAAATAGCCATCATGCATCGTGTACACACGGTCAGCAATACGCGCAACCTCGTCATCATGCGTAATCATGACGAATGAAATGCCTCTTTTACGATTCAATGTTTGAATCAGTAATAACACATCTTGTTCTGTTTCTGAGTCTAAACTACCTGTCGGTTCATCCGCCAAAATAATCGGTGGATCAGTAATGAGCGCACGCGCAATGCTGACCCGCTGCTGTTGTCCACCTGATAATTCATTTGGATAATGGTCTGCTACATGATCTAACCCAATTTCTTTCATCATTCGTTCCACTTTTTCCTTTCGCTTTGCCTGATCCATTCCTTGTAATTTTAATGGTAATTCAATATTTTCAAATGTGTTGAGACCCGGCATTAGTTGGAAGTTTTGAAAAATAAAACCAAAATTTTCTAGTCTAAACTTGGCACTTTTCACTTCATTAAATGATGCAATTTCAACACCGTTAACATGAATTTCTCCGCGGTCAGGTTTCATAAAGCTAGCCAACATATGCAAAAATGTCGATTTTCCCGAACCACTTTTACCAACAATCGATACAATTTCACCGTCATTCACTTTAAAATCAATATCTTTTAATACATCAATCTTCTTTTCCTTCCCTTTCTTCCCAATTCGAAAGGCATGGCTTACATTTTTTACAGTAATCATTTGTCCGTCTCCTCCATTTAAGCGATGATTGTTAGTCTAAACTGCAAATCTTAAATCGGAGTAAGGATAAATCTGAAGAAATTCTTAAGTTTTTTAAGTCTACTAACAGGCCATGTTAAAAATTCTGTTTTTTTCATTGTTTGCGCAGTCCAGCGCGAACAATTTGAAGGGCCATATGCAAGAACTTCAAATAAAAAAGACGCGCTCAACCATGTTTTGATTGATCACTCTCTTTTTCATTTCATAAATCAAAAAAGAAGCGCCTCTATGAATAGAGGCGCTCCGTTAACCAATGATGTTATTTATCTTTCTTCGTTTTCTTCTTCAGGATTTGACGTTGCTATTTGAGCCACTTGGTCATTTTTCGACGCTTTTACTTCATCTGTTAAGGCATCAATGCTTGGACGGATATTATGTTTTCCTGAATAATTTTCCATCATTTCTTTTACATCGATACCAGTTGTTTCTTTAAGAGATTCTTGTAAAGATGACATTAAATTTGTCGCGTATGAAGTGACACGGTTGGCACCGCCACCGCCTTCACCACCGCCTGTATCAACAACAGTAATCTTGTCGATATTCGATAATGGTGCTGAAACGTTTTTCGCGTAATCTGGGATCATGCGAATAATCATGTCAAGCATAGCCGCTTCACCGTACTCATTGAATGCTTCTGCTACTTTACGTTTCGCTTCTGCTTCCGCCACACCTTTCAGACGGATAACTTCTGCTTCTGCTTCACCTTCTGCACGTAATGCATCCGCTTTTGCAACCCCATCTAAACGAACTTTTTCTGCTTCTGCAGCTGCTCGTGCTTCGATACGATACTTCTCTGCATCTGCTTCAGCAAGTTGACGCGCCTTATCAGCTGCCGCTTGCTGCTCAATCGCATAACGATCCGCATCTGCTTTCTTCTTCACTTCAGAATCGTATTGCTTTTCACGACGTGCAATTTCTTTTTCCTCTAATTCGATTTGCTTTTGACGCTCAATAATTTGAACTTGCATTTCTTGCTCTGTTACTTCTTGTTTAGAGCGAGCTGTTTGCAATTCATACGCTTGGTCGGCTTTCGCTTTAGCGCGATCTTGCTCTAAACGGTATTCAGCTACTTTTAGCTGGTTTTCTTTCTCTGCTTCGGCAATTTCCGTTGCACGTTCAATTTCAGCGCGTTGTGCATCTTTTGCAGCTTCCGCGTTTTGAATACGTGTTTCTTTTTCTGCTACAGCAGTCGCAATATCCGCATCACGTTTTACTTGTGCAATACGTGGCTTACCAAGCGAGTCTAAGTATCCATTACTGTCACGTACATCTTTAATCGTAAAGGAAACAATGACAAGACCCATTTTCGATAAATCTTCTGATGCGACACGTTGTACTTCTTGAGAGAATAATTCACGGTTTTTATAAATTTCCTCTACCGTCATGGATCCTAAAATAGAACGTAAATGTCCTTCAAGTACTTCTCTTGCTTCATTTTCACGATCTTCTTTTGATTTCCCTAAAAATTGCTCCGCAGCCGTTGCAATTTCAGAAATCGAACCGCCAATTTTAATAATCGCAATACCATCTGCCATTACAGGTACACCTTGACCTGTATAAACTTCCGGTGTTGTAACTTCCAATTTACTTGAAAGCAAACTTAACGGCTCTGCTTGTTGGAATACTGGAAACACGAATGTACCGCCACCGCGAATGATTTTAATTTTATTGCCGCCTTCATCGGTATGTACATTTTTGGATCCTAAATAACTCCCCGTTACAATTAATGCTTCGTCTGGTCCAACTGTACGATATTTCGTAATATAGACCAATACAATCGCCAGTATGATAAATCCGACGACTCCAAGGACTGTGATAATTCCTGGCATATTCATTCCTCCCCTATTTATGATTGGTGATTTGCGAAGCGAAATGGCTCATATTCTTTTACAACGAACGCGCCTTCCTTCACTTCAATGATTAACACTTCTTTGCCGTATTCAATCGGAATGTTTTCATATCCGACAGCACGTTTATTAATGCGTCCGTTAATCGTCTCGATGACTATTTCACCATACCCATTTTCTGGGATTGAAATAATGACACGACCGACTTGCCCCATTAATTGATCATCGGAATATACCATCGATACTTCCGCTGATCGTAAAGGTACTAAAACAAAGAAATAGAGTAATGTATCTAAAACAATTGCTATCGCAATCGCAACACCCAAAATAATGAAGCTATCCCATAATACGGTTTTCTCTAAAATATATGCCCCTGCACATGTAAATGTAATGAATGATAAAATAATGGCCGGGTCAAGTAGCGGGTGAATGTCTTCAACTCCATCCGTAAAGTCACTAATAAAGATGTACAATACCGTTGCGACACCAGCAATCATTAAGCCGTATAAATACACTTGCATAATAGGTAATCCAAATAATTCCATTGCCATCCCTCCTACTTGCTCTTTCATATTCTTATACGGTCAACTTACTAGAAGGTTTCAAAAAAGTAACGTTTTTTATTTTTTTATTTAGGGAATCAAGAAAGTATGTCATAAAAATTTCACGATTTATTCAAATTCCCATTTCATCCAACACATTTGCGCATTTATATATGTATTTCAAGCAGTTTTTTTGGTATCATTGACTGTGCTGTAAAAATCTGAAACAGATTAATCACATTGGAGGTACATCATGTTTAATTTTAATAAAACTGATCCATTTTTCACTGCACTACTTGAAATTGCCGAACATGTACGTGAATCAATTCATTACACATATAATTTTGAAATTACAAGTATCGCTGATTTAAAAGAAGTTAGTATTAAAATGAAAAATTATGAGCGCGAAGGAGATACGTTAATTCACGAATTAACAACGAAGTTAAATACTTCGTTTATGACCCCTATCGAGCGTGAAGATATTTTACAATTATCGATTAAAATGGATGATATTTTAGACGGAATGGAACATTTCATTGCGCACTTAGAAATGTTTTCATTAGTCGAGACGGATGAATATGTAGATTCATTTATGGAAAACATCGTGAAAAGTACAGATGAAATCGTCAAAGCACTTCAACTATTATCAAAGAAAAAACTTGTTGAAATGCGCGACCATGCAGTTCTGATTAAACAATTAGAAAGCATTTGCGATGAAGTTTACCGAACATCGATTAAACAATTATTCATTAACGAGACAGATCCAATTCGTATTATCCAATTAAAAGATTCTTATGAACAACTAGAAGAAATTGCTGACTACTGCGAAGATGTTGCAAATACAATCGAAACGATTATTATGCGTAACGCGTAAGGAGGAGTTCACACGTAATGGATACACTTTTACTCCTCACAATACTTGTCGTTATATTTGCACTCGCTTTTGACTTTATTAACGGCTTTCATGACACAGCAAACGCTATTGCCACTTCTGTGTCAACGCGCGCATTAAAACCTAGAACTGCGGTCTTAATGGCAGCTACTATGAACTTTATTGGTGCACTAACATTTACAGGGGTGGCACAAACCATTTCTAAAGATATCGTCGACCCATTTATGTTAGAAAATGGCTCACTCGTTATTTTAGCTGCGCTACTTTCTGCAATCGCATGGAACTTAATTACATGGTATTTCGGAATTCCGTCAAGTTCATCTCACGCACTTATTGGATCAATTGCTGGTGCAGCCATTTCTGCTGCTGGATTTGGGATTTTAAATTACAAAGGGTTCATTAAAATTTTAGAAGCTTTAATCTTCTCCCCTTTTATCGCACTATTCGTCGGTTTTATTGTCATGTCGATTTTTAAAGTCGTTTTAAAAAATCGTAATTTATTTAAGGCAAATAAACGTATTCGTTATATGCAAATCGGAACTGCTGCACTACAAGCATTTACACACGGAACGAATGATGCACAAAAAGCAATGGGAATCATTACGATGGCACTCATTGCCGGTGGATTACAAACGACGGATGATGTCCAATTATGGGTACGTATCGCTGCCGCAACGGCGATGGGGCTTGGTACATCTATTGGTGGTTATAAAATTATTAAAACCGTTGGGACAAAAATTATGAAAATCCGTCCTGTAAATGGAGCAGCCGCAGACCTATCATCTGCTGGGATTATTTTTAGTGCGACACTCCTTCACTTACCAGTTAGTACGACACATGTCATTTCATCAGCGATTATGGGTGTTGGAACTGCACAACGTGTCCGCGACGTAAACTGGGGTGTAGCGAAAAATATTGTCATGACTTGGATTATTACATTGCCAATTTCTGCTGCATTAGCTGCCATCCTTTATCAAGTACTTGCACTGTTCTTTTAACCAAATAAACATTTCACTTGCAATTGATCGCGCTACTTGTTATGATAAAGAAGAATTATTTTTGTTCGAATAGTAGAACGGTCATCAAGACCCCTTCAAGACTTGAGCAAGGATAGTAACACATGTGTGTAAAACATACACACGAGGAGGAAACAAAGATGGAACAAGGTAAAGTAAAATGGTTTAACGCAGAAAAAGGTTTTGGATTTATCGAGCGTGAAGAAGGCGACGACGTATTCGTACACTTCTCAGCTATCCAAGGCGAAGGTTTCAAAACACTTGAAGAAGGTCAAGAAGTAACTTTCGAAATCGAACAAGGTGAACGTGGTCTTCAAGCTTCAAACGTTGTTAAAAACTAATTTGAATTAACCTATTCAAGCCATTCTCTTAAGAGAATGGCTTTTTTCTGTTGTTTACAAGGTTTTTTGGTGATATCTACAAAGTTTTTTGTGATATCTCCAGATCTCAGTTCAATACCTACAAGTTTTGTTCGTGAATCAACAAGTTTGAGATTTACCTGCAATTCTTCTTGCGTTATCTACAAATTTTCTGTTCAAATCAACAAACTAAAAGCTCGTATCTACAAATTACTAGCTGCTATCGACAATCGCCTCTTTATCGACAACTCATTGCGGGTTTTCTGCAAATTTTCTTGCGTTATCTACAGATCCCAGTTCAATACCTACAAAGTTTGTTCGTGAATCAACAAGTTTGAGATTTACCTACAAATCTTCTTGCGTTATCTTCAAATTTCTTTACATTATCTACACCCCCTCTCCCTCTACCAACCCAATTGCGAAATCAGCACTGACAAAGGATTCGATTTCTAAAAAAACGATCAACAAAAGCGTTGTTCATCACATCAGCTTTCACTGACTTTTATAAACAACTCTTTCTCGCTACTCTATTCTATATATTTCCCAAAACTCGCTATCTCTCTACTAGCAGTGCGCGCATTTCTAGACTGAAACATAAGACTTTTCTTTCAAAATTCGATATGATGAACGTACTCACTTATTATAAAAAGAAGGAAGGCTTTCACGTGCGAATTTTTTCTCAACTGATTTCTCGAGCATATAAATGGGTTGCCCTTTTTTGGGTTGCGATTTTAATAGCGATGGCCATTTTTGCGATTCGTTTACCGAATTTATTGGAAGGCGATGGTTTCCGAATGGATGGCGAACATGAAGCCGTTATGGATACCGTTTCGAAACAATTTGACATGCCTGCGGAAACAATGTTTGTCGTGTTTGATCATCAATCAAATGACACCATTAAGCAAACGCTTGAAGAAATTGAATCATTACAACTTACATCATCAATTGATTCACCATTAGAAGATCAATCTTTACAAAAAGAAGATGTGGCTTATGCGATGCTTCATTTTGATCACGAAACAGATCATATGTCACAAATTGTGACTGATATTCGTGCTACATTTGATGGGCAAGATGGCATTACGTTAACCGGTGCTTCCCCGCTATCAAAAGATATTAATGAAGCCAGTCAAAAAGACTTAATTACTGCTGAAGCAATTGGATTACCTGTTGCCATTATCATTTTACTCTTTGCTTTTGGGACAGTTGTTGCGGCACTTGTGCCATTAGCGATTGGAATTACGACCGTTATTACCTCATTTGGAATTTTGACGTTTATCGGCGAGAAAATTGATTTATCCATATTCGTCTTAAATATTATTCCAATGCTCGGCTTAGCACTTAGTATCGACTTTGCTTTGCTTTTCATTAGTCGTTATCGCGAAGAACGTGCACATTCTTCAATTGAAGATGCTGTCAAAATGACCATTCAAACAGCTGGACGCTCCGTTATTTTCTCAGCATTTTGTGTATTTATCGGACTTGGTGCGATGTTATTGATTCAAATTGATTTATTCCAAAATATTGCAATTGGCGGGATGATTGTAGTGTCTATGGCTGTTCTTACTTCAATCACATTACTGCCTTCTATTTTATTATTGCTTGGCAATCGAATTGATAAATGGCAAGTATTAAAAACGAAGAAAAACGGCACCAATCGCTGGCGTCAATTTGCCAATAGCGTGATTAAAAGACCTGTTACCATTACACTTGTCGCCATTATTTTACTAACGATTGCTATGATTCCTGTAAAAAATATGAAACTAACGATTCCAGAGCTAGATGCATTGCCAATGTCTTATGATTCTCGTGCGGCATTTGAATTAATGGAAGATACTTTTGATATGAAAGATACGTCTTCACTATACATGATTGCGAAACGTGCCGGCGGTTGGGAAAATGAAGACGGACTGAACGCATTGAAATCATTAGAAGAAACGTTTGAACAAGATCAACTAGTGGAAGAAGTTACGACGATCTTCAGTGCGAGTGATATTCAATCTGTGGAGGAATGGAACGGGGCGATGAGTGTGCCGGAGATAGCCGCTTCGCTCGAACCACTCGTAGAACAATTTATTCAAGAAGATGAAGTGATGATTCCGATTACCCTTAATGTGGAAGGTACTTCTAATGCAGCACAAACTTGGGTTCGTGATTGGCAAAAAGAACATCCTGATTGGTCTGTTCAAATTGGTGGAGAACCGAGATTTAACCAGGAAATATTTGATGAGATTTGGGATAAAATCGGACTTGTTTTAACGGTTATTATCGCCTCGACATTTATCATTTTAATGATCGCATTTCGCTCTTTATTAATTCCAATTAAAGCGATCCTTATGAATGTAATCGGATTGGCTTCTACTTTTGGCATTCTCGTATACATTTTCCAATACGGACATTTCGGATTGCCCGCGGGAACAATTGCGCTTATTATTCCTGTGCTCGTGTTCAGTCTTGTATTCGGATTAAGTATGGATTATGAAGTATTCCTGATATCAAGGATGCAAGAAGAGTATGCTTCATCTTTTAATAACGATAAAGCTACAGTAGAAGGACTCGCAACAACAAGCAAAGTGATTACGTCAGCGGCGCTTATTATGATTGTGCTCACAGGTGCTTTCGCTTTTACAGACGTCATGCCTGTGAAACAAATTGGTGTTGGGATTGCGATTGCAGTCGCTATTGACGCAACAATTATTCGTTTATTACTCGTGCCAAGTTTAATGAAATTGTTCGGAAAATGGAATTGGTGGTTGCCATTCAATAAAGGCTTATACCGTCGAGATAATAAACGATTTGAACAAAAATCGTAACATCAAAATAAAGCTGTTCAGATTGTTAGTGATGACTACCTAACTGTCTGAACAGCTTTTTCTATAAAGAAATCCATTGATCGTAACTAGGTTGTTCTACTTGTTCCATAATTGCTGTTTGTTCATCTATTTGGTCTTTTGGCTCTTTTTTCATTTGATCAATCGTCATTTTCATGGCGACGTACACACCGCCAACAGTGATTAGCACGATGACTAAAAGTACGACAACCAATGTTCTTCCTTTCATAAAGCCTTATGCCTCCTCTTCTAATGTAAAACGTTCATCTTTTAAATAATTCACAGCTTCTTCGTAATCGCCAAAGCTATCTTCTAAATTTCCTTCATGGTAAAGTCCCCATGCATCAAGTTCTTCTTGTAAAACAAGCACATGTTGACCATCCGTCCATCTTTCAATAATCGGTTCGATTTCTGTACGAAGTCCTTCGATGGCATCTTCGACCATTTGACGAAGCACTTCTGCTGTCACTTCACGTATATTCACAAGGCCACGTTCATCTGTTTGATAACCTGGAACATTTTCTAAGTAGACAAATCCATTTCCATTTGGATGTAAATGTTGTACGACAACCTTTTTGTCATATAAGCTGTCTTCAAAATGATAATTTAATCGTTTCATCGATACTTCTTTTTTTGTTAATTGTGGAAACGTATCAATTATTTCCTGTTTTTCTTCAAATGTTAACATGTCTTCACTCTTTTCTACGCATTATTCTGTAATATGAAGGCCTAATAATTTCGCAAAACCGATTGCTTGTCTCTCAGAAACAATACAATTAGACAATTTTTCGATTGTGACTTCTATCGTATCATACTGATTTGTCGACAAATCGATGTTTGCTAAATTTGTTTCAATAAAGCTTGCTCGATGTAAAAGATTTCTCACAAAAAACGTTTGTTTAAAATGACAATCAAAAAAATTACTTTCTGTTAAATCCATTTGGTGAAATGCAACATGGTTTGTACGTGATAAGCTAAAATCACTATATTGCGCTTCACCATTTTCAAACAATACATGTCCAAATAACGCTTGTGAAAAATCTGCTCCCGTTAATTTTACACCTTTAAACTGACAACGATGAAAATGTGTATTTTTTAATTGGGCATTTGAAAAATCACAAGTATCAAATAATACATCTGTAAAATGCATCTCTTCTAAGTTTGCACCATTAAAACGTACATGTTTAAACTGAACATCATTAAAATGAAGGGGCTCGTCACCATTTTGAAAAAAGCCACCAGCGAATTGAACGCGTTCGATATAGGGCTCACCTATCCACACATCTTCAATACGCATTTTATCGTGTTGCATCGAAAAGATCGGTCGATGGATTTGCGTCAACAATCGTTTCCCCTCCTTATTTTCTCGTTCGCCATTCTGCAATAATAATAAATGAAATTACAACGGCAATGGCCAATATATAAAACCAACTTGGTATACTACTTCCCCATGAAAACATTGGTAACTTCCTTTCTGCGAACATTTTCTGTTTACTATACGTCTATTGGTAGTATAGCATTTTATTAACGATTCATCTTTTCATAACTGACAACTCCCCTTTAGTGGTTGTCGCAAACTTCACGATACAAGAAGAGAGCCCTTTTTTTCATGTTTAGATAGCTTGGTATTCAATATATGCTCGCTAACCCATTTACCTATTGATTGAAGTGGAATTGTGCTGACGCCTGCGGGAACAGCACGAGTTGAAGACCCCACAGGAGCGCAGCGACGAGGAGGCTGAAGCCGTGCCCGCTGCAAGCACCACAATCGAAACGGAAATCAATATGGTGATTGGCTGTTACATTCTTCCCGTCTACTCGTGCCGGCTGTTAACCTTATTCCCACAAACTGTATATGCGTATTAATTGAAATGGCGATATAGTAAGAGGTCCGAGCTAATGGCTTTAAAAGGGCGCAGCGACGAGGAGGCTGAAATCGTCCCCGTAGAAAACACGATAACCAATTCTGATGAATTTTTAAGTTATTTGTTCATAAACATTTTACGCATACATTCACATGTCATTTACTGTATGTTCTTGCCTTATTCAGGTTAAAATAAAGATAGGAGGTGGTCTTACAGATGAAAAGACTATTACTATTCCTCGTCATTCTCGGACTGTTGTACAGCGCAAAACCTTATTGGGAAAAGCCTGTTTCACAATATATTGACCTTGATTTTTTAGAACCAGTTGATGCGTCGATTGAGAAAGTGATGACAAGTGAACTTGTTGTCAAAACCGTTCATTTTGTGAATGATACAGTGAAAAAGGTAACGCATTTTTTTGTAGATGATGAAAAGGAAGGAAAGCCAGAAAAAGTGGCAGATCGGGAACTTTCACAAGATGAAAAACCGATTCTAACTGAACCTGTATCCACACACATTTCTATTCATAATATTGAAATCGGCATGCCAAAAACGACTGTGGAAGCCTCTCTTGGTCGTCCAGCTGATGCTTCTTTAAATGAATATGGAACGATGTGGCATACGTATCACAAACAATACAACCAGTTTATGATGGTTGCATATGATGAACAAGATGATGTTCAAGCACTTTATACAAATGATGACTTAATTGCGACGACAGAAAAAGTTGGTTTTAATAGTTCCAAGCAGCAAGTGCGAGCGCAATTTGGAGAACCTTTAACAGAAATTAAACGCGGGTTAAAAATCTACGTATTGAATGAAGATAATGATTTTGACGTCTTTAAAGTAGATGATGTTTATATGTACGTGTTTTATGACGTCCATCGTGAAGAGAAAGTGACCGCTATGCAAATTGTTTCAGCCACAACAGAAGAACAAAAGCAAGATGTATACGCCGCGTCAAGTGAAGCATTACAAGAAGGATTTGAACGGCAATTATTCCACCTAACGAATGCAAGTCGTGTGCGTCATCAACTCGCACCTTTAGATTGGCATGAACATGCGTCCAAAACTGCTTATCGACATAGTGTGGATATGGCTGAGCAGAACTATTTCAGTCATCAAAATCTACAAGGACTTTCACCGTTTGACCGTATGCGCGAAGACGATATTTCCTTTCGTACAGCTGGCGAAAATTTAGCGTATGGACAAGCTAGTAGCATTTTTGCCCATGAAGGCCTGATGAACTCTGCTGGCCATCGAGAAAATATATTGCAAGACATGTATACGCATCTTGGCATTGGCGTTTCATTCAATGAAGAACAACAACCATATTTCACAGAACTATTTTTAAGTCCTTCTTAAGGTAATTCCAAAATGAAATGGTGGAAATAATACGTGCCAATGTAAATGAGTATTGAACCTATAAAACCCACGAAAAATAGAGAACCAACTAGAAAATAAATACTTCCTCTTTGCGTAAATGTATCGATCACCATTTCGTTTGGATTATTAGGATTATAATACACTTGAACTTGCTTGCCATCCTTCCAAGGGGTTCTTTGAGAGATATTCGATTGTACTTCATACTGCACCCCGTCCACTTCATAACGGACAATTGGCTTTGGATAACCAAGTCCATATGAAGAATTTTCAACAGCAATGGCATTGATTTTCTTCCAGTTCTGTACTTTTAAACGCTTTTTTATGCCCATCGTCAATAAAATCATCGCTACGAGTAATAGACTCGAACTGATGATAAGTACCGGTATAATTTGATCCATTTAGCATCTCTTCCCTTCCAATGAAAAAAGGAAGGTTGTCCACCATACGTCAATGGAACAACCTTCTTCTTTTTACTCACTTAATAAAATTTTCTCTAATGTCATCGGTGAAACAGCTTCACCATCTTTATACGCACGCATATTTCCACCTGAAATTTCATCAATTAACATCAATTCGCCATTTGCATCACGGCCAAACTCTAATTTAATATCATATAGTTCTAATCCTTTTGTTGTCAGAACCTCTTTTACAACACCCGAAATCGTTTTTGTTAAATCCACTAATACGGCATATTCTTCAGATGTTAAAATGCCTAATTGCGCTAAACCGTCCTCGTTAATTGGCGGATCATTGCGCTCATCATCTTTTAACGTCACTTCTACAAATGCATTCAAAGGTTGCCCTTCTTCACAATAAGCTCCATAACGTTTTAAAAAGCTTCCAACTGCACGATAGCGACAAATGACTTCCACACCATGCCCAAACATCGTCGCATTTTTAACAAGCATCGTTGCGTCTTCATTATTTGACTCGACAAAATGTGTTGGTATCCCTTGCGCTTCAAGTTTCTCAAAGAAATATGTTGTCATACGTAAACCTGATTGACCCATTCCATCAATGGTTAATCCAACTGTATTGGCACCCGGATCAAATACACCATCTTCACCTGTTACATCATCTTTGAATTTTAATAGTACATGGTGATCATCTGCTGCATATACATCTTTTGTTTTACCGCTATATAATAGTTTCATCCGTCTAACCCTCTCTATATGACCAAATTTTCGACCGATAAGCGAACGTTATCATCTATACTTATAATAATATTCGTTTTTAAGGAAAATTACAATCATTCTCCTTCAATTTTTTCCTTGTACCTGCAAATTATATGCACCTTATCTCACTTGATTGCGCCCTTGTCGTTTCGATTCGTATAACTTATCATCTACTCGCTTTAATAATGAATCAATCGTATCTCCTTCTTCATACGCCATCACACCAAAACTCGCGGTTACATGACCAACTTCGGTAAATGAATACTGCTCAATCGCTTTCCTTAACTGTTCAGCAATTTTAAACGCTTCCTTTTTCGATGCTTCTGTAACGACAATAAACTCTTCACCACCCCAGCGCCCAAAAAATTGATTTTCTCCAATTTCCTGTTGGATACAAATGACGATTTCTTGGAGGACTTGATCTCCTACAAGATGTCCATACTGATCATTAATATCCTTAAAATAATCAATATCAAAAAAGATAATTGAAAACGTTGACTGCGGTGCACGTTCGAAAAAAAGTGCTAACCATTCATCCATTTGATAACGATTACCGATGTGTGTTAATGGGTCGATATATAATTGCTTTTTCATCGCTTCCATTTCCGCTTCTTTTTGAATCATTTTCATCGCATAAATTAAAATGACAATATATGAAAAGGTCGCAATCGTTAATTGAATAAAGAACGCTAACGCATGTGATGAAAAACGCTCAAAATAAATCCACACGGGTGTCATCGTAACGACCAATAAAAAGGCAGATAACGTCATGGCCATACGCTTTTTTAATACAGCGAATGTGTACATAACAACTAATGGCAACCAAATAACAAATAAGCCATCCCCTAAAATCCCTACACCCGATGCAAAATTTCGTGCAAATGAAAATGTAGCCATTGCGAAGTATATATACAGTAAAATTAAAATCGTATATTCCATAATCATCGTCCATTTATTCCAATAAGCTGTAAACCAACCGACAGTAAAAGCGATGATGAATAATACATTCATATAAAATGCAAAGTTTAACTGTTGATCATGCCATTGAAAATACACGGTAAAAATGGATGTTAATAAAATGCACGGTAACACAATTAAATATACTTTACGCTTTAATTGTTGAAAGTTCATGTTGCTCCATTTCATCTTTCCAATTCCTTCTCTCATATCATTCGTTTTTTTACGTAATTCATCGTTGTTCATATCCTTTTATGAGCCTACCCCTTTTTATAATCCCTACACGAGGGAGAGGCGTATGTATCACTTTATTTGCTTTATTTTTGCAATATGACATAATTAAAAGGTTATCATTATTTTTTTATTTATAAGGAGGCTGCTATGTTCTTTTTAGAAGCAAAACGGGTAATTGTGGTCATCTTTAGTGCGCTATTACTCGCCATTTCATTAAATTTCTTTTTAATTAACGCAAACGTCTATGCAAGTGGATTTACCGGTGCCGCGCAGCTTGCTTCTAGTGCATTTGCGGACTTTCTAGGCATTCACATTACAACCGGAACCATTTTGTTATTGATGAATATTCCTGTCTTTATTTTAGGTTGGTTTAAAGTCGGAAAAGGCTTTACTGTATACAGCATTTTATCCGTAATTTTTGCAACTTTTTTCTTAGAAGTGTTGCCAATTCTATCGCTATCAGATGACATCATTTTAAATGCAGTTGCGGGTGGTGTAATCGGTGGTACTTCTGTTGGGTTAGCATTAAAATGGGGTGCATCAACGGGAGGACTTGATATTGTTGCCATGGTCTTATCAAGATTAAAAGACCGTCCTGTCGGCATTTACTTCTTAATCTTAAATGGTGTAATTATTGTCCTTGCCGGCATTTTATATGAACCAGAAAATGCACTTTATACACTCATTACACTTTATGTGACTACAACCGTAATCGATGCCATTCATACACATCATGTAAAAGTCACTGCGATGATTGTGACCCAAAAGCCAGACGAATTACAACAAGCCATTCATCATAAAATGGTGCGAGGGATTACCATCATTCCTGCTAAAGGTGCTTATTCCAAAGAGGATCGAAGTATGCTATACCTTGTTGTAACACGTTATGAATTATATGATTTAGAACAAATTATTAAAGAAGCAGACCCACTAGCATTTACAAACGTTGTACAGTCTATTGGGATTTTCGGCCACTTTAGAAAAGACGGCGAAAAAATCGAAAACGCTTAAAGCAATGATTGGTCAATGGCCAGCCATTGCTTTTTTCTTTATCAGATGTCATTATTCTCGCCGCACAGTCATCCCTTTATGTTCTACTAAGTTCGACTCATAAACCATTAAGTAACAATCTTCTCGCTTTCCTTCATGCGCTTCCCATTCAGGCAAAATATACATTTTTTTAAATCCACATTTTTCATAACAATGAATTGCGCGGTCATTCCATACTTGTGGGTCGATCACAACTCGATCGGCATGTTTCACTTTGCATAAATAATGCGTGACCAGTTTCACTAAACGCGTGCCAAGTCCTTGATTCCAACACGACGGTTCACCAATGAACTGGTCCATTCCATATATCAATTCTTTTTGTTTGCCGTATCCATAAGCTTTACGCTGCATTTTGGAAAGTGAATAATATTGGATATAACCAATGGGGCGGTGATTATATTGCACTAAACATCTCGTTATCACTGATGATGGTTGAAAATATTTTTCTTGAATTTTTTCTAATGTATACTGTTGATCACGGCCTTCATAATACCGTAAAACATTTTTATCTGTTAACCAATTTAATAAATAGATTTCATCACCCGATCGCAATGGGCGAATCGAGACAATCCCTTTCTTTACATACATACAATCACATCCCTCCGAAAAGCAAATGTCTCTATTTCTCTTTGCCTCTACTATTCTATTACCAATTTCAAGGACCTTTACTCCTATTTTGGAAAATAAAACAGTGCCGCACATAATTATATGCACAGCACTGTTTTTTAATTTATTTTTTGTAAAATCACGACTTTCAAATAATTCATTTCTGGAAATTGACGCATTGTCCTAAAGTCATTTGGCAATCCATATTCTTCTAAAATTTTATATTTCGTCTTCGTCGTTTTACATGCTTGGTCGATAAACGCCTTAAACTTTTTCATGCCAAAAGAAGCATTGTTCGTCGAGGCAACAATAATGCCATTTTTTTCTGTAATTGCAATGGCATCCTCCATTAACTTTGGATAATCTTTTGCTGTACTGAATGTACGTTTTTTCGATCGTGCAAAGCTTGGCGGATCTAAAATGACAAGGCCAAACTTCAGTTCATGACGTTTCGCATAACGGAAATAATCAAATACGTCAAAAACACGAATTTCTTGTTGCTCATAATCAATCCCGTTTACACTAAACTGTTCAATTGTTTTCGCTTCACTACGACTAGCAAGGTCAACACTAATCGTTTTAGTCGCCCCTCCAAGTGCTGCAGCTACCGAGAATGCCCCCGTATACGAAAACGTATTTAAGACTTGTCGGCCATCCGAATATTTATCACGAATGACTTTTCGAACGTCACGCTGATCTAAGAAAATCCCTGTCATCGCACCGTCATTTAAATCCACCGCAAAATGCATGCCGTTTTCTTTAACAATAATCGGAAAATCCCCGCGTGTTCCTTGTACAAAGTCATCTTGTTCAATATATTGACCGGATGTATCGAATCTTTTCTTTTCATAAATTCCTTTATACTCAGTTAGCTGTTCTAAAGCTTGATACACGAAGTCTTTGAAAGAATAAATCCCTTCACTATACCAACTTACCATAAAATAGCCGTCATAATAGTCAATGGTAACGCCACCGATCCCATCTCCCTCGCCATTAAATACGCGAAATGCTGTCGTTTGTGGATCATTAAAATAATGTATACGTTTATGAAGGGCTGCAGATATCTTTGCATTAAATAATGGAAAATCGATTTCTTCCTCTTCTTTTCTCGTTAACACCCAACCGATGCCTTTATTTTGTTCGCCATAATAACCTTTTCCATAAAAGCGTCCTTTGCGATCAACCAGTCGAATGATGCTGCCTTCTTTTCCTAATGCTTGTGCATTCAATACACCATTTCGCGGAATTAAAGGATGCCCTTTTTTCACAAGTTCTTCCGATTTTTCATTTAACTGTATATCAATGATTGTATGCAATATTGTCATCCATTCTATTTGTTATTTTCTTTATTATCGCATGTTTCCAGAAAAAGTGCGACGTGAAAAGATCTCCTTTGCACATGAACGTACTTACTGTTCATGATGATTTTCCGGTCGTTTCTGTTCCTTCAGTAACGTTTTCGAATACATTAATCCGCCAATGCCAACACCGATAAAGAGGAATGCGCGAATTAAAATAGATATGGCGAATAAGTCGATAAAGAATAACTTGAATATGCTCATAAACAATAAAAACACGCCACCATATTTCACGGCTTTCCATGTTAAGAGTCGGCCGATTGATATTGAGACAAACGTAAAGATGAGCAAAATCGCCGTGTGTAATAGAAAATAAAATTCACGTTGCATATCTATATATAACGCAATAGATATATACCATTTATTGATAAAAATAAAGAGAATGATTTGCAACATAAATCCCCATGAAGGGAGTGTTTTTGCCAACTTTGGTGATGTCCAGTAAAATTTCTTTTTCAAAATCGCTATTACAATTAAAACGAGAATCCCAGCGTATAAAAGCTGTACGAAAAAAGCGAAGGAGACCGATTGTTTTAAGTAACCTTGTGCAAATGTGTAAATTGAAGAAAATACCATTGGAATCCCTAGTAAGAAATATAAGATGCAAGCCGCATGGACAATATATTTCCCATGTTGCCATTTGTAAAACTGATACATTGCGACAAGCACTGTCATCCAAACGAGGAAATACACATGCCTCGTCGTCACTTCTGAATGGTACACAAATACATCTTGCGAAACGATCAATTGAACAAGCCTCGTAATATAAACGAGAAGTACGATTTGTGCCGCAATGAGCCAACGATCAAAATATTGTACCTGATCATGCAGCCACACTGGTGGTGAATCGTAAAGTGTATAGAAAAACAAAATGACTGAACCTAGTAAGATGAGCCACCCGATATGTTCAATTGAGAACACATGTGGAATGAAAAATGTTCCAACCACGGACACCGCTGGAATTCCATAAACAATTGCGCCACTCACGAGCGTCCGTAACGATTCAAATTTCAATCCAATCCAAATACTAACGGTACCTGTGATTAACAATGATAAAATGGTCATTCGCTCATCATCTAATCGCAACGTTACAAAAAACATCGCAATTGCTAATACCGAAACAGCTGAAAGAATACTTGCCAACTGAAGTTCTTTCTGACGATATACATAATAAGTAAGTACAATATAAATGACTGCAAAGGTGCTATACATCCATAACTGTTCCGTTTGCGTTAACATTTGGAACCAACCAATCGCAAAAAGAACATTCGTGTAAATTAACGTTTCCGTAAATACATCACGCGGAATTTTGCGCATGAGATAGAATATCACAATCGCCGCATGTTGAATGCATATAACGGTTACAATAAGCCAACGTTGATGGTCACTACTGTTCATCAACATATTGAAGAAAACCGTCAAATGGAATAATAAAAACGTTAGATAAAACGTATATTTATGTTGTTCTTTAATCGATACATAAAATAAAGATAAAAATAACAGTAAAATATAACTATAAAATAGTGGTGCGTTAACCATAACTTCTTCCAACAAATACGGTAGTAAAAATCCGGCAATTGCTGAAAATAACGTCAGTACTTCAATTTTTGTTCGATTCGACAACCAAACACCAAATACGACATAGCCGATTCCGATGAACATAGCGATTGTTACTGGAAAATAACCGTATAAATAATGCGCGGCAAAGGTCGTTAACATACCGATTGCAATAATTCCGCCCAATAATGTTCCGCCGAAAATGGTATGCCCTTGTCGCATATATTTCATTCCTAAAAAGTACAACAACACAGTTGCACCATAACCTCCGACAATACGAAATGCATCTGTTAACAATCCATAATCTGAAGCAACTTTTAATCCCCATAAAACACCAAGCAATAAAATGAACATAAACATACGTGGCAACCATTTACCTAATAACTGTTCAAAGTCGATTGGCTCACGTGTGGAAGCTACTTTTTCTTGTTGCATCGATTGTGCAGCTGTTACTGGTACTTTTTCTTGCACTTGATCTACACGCTTGCTTTCTTTCTCTTCATTTGTCGCGAGTGGGGATTTCAAACGCACTTCTTCTGTTGGCAAGTGCTCTACTTGTGTCGCATCTTGCTTCGACTTCATTGGATGCTCAACTGAACGCTCTGTTTTTAATAAAGAAACTTCGTGTTCTAATTGCTCAACCCGCCTTCGCAACGCCTCTAATTCATCTCTCATTTTTCACACCCCTTTATGAAAAAATGCCATCCAACTCATTGTATGAATGGCATTGCTTATTTATTGAAAATGAACACATCTGACGTTATTTCCTTTTCCTTGCATATACCCCCATTGCAGTACACATAAACGCAGCTAACCCTTCTCCAAACTGATCAATATTTTTTGTAAAGCGCTCATCCGCGACATACATTTGTCCTAAACCCGCAAAAGCATCCAAAGAATACGTACCGATTTCATTTAATAGCACATACCATTCATGAATGGCTGCTTGGACCTCTTCAGAAGTTGGTTCAAGATGACGGACACGGGCCAGCTGTTCATATATGTCATTCATCTTTGCACTGAAAACCGCTTCTTTTCCGGCGATTTTCTCTTTTGATTGTTGAACAGCATCTTCTCCCCATTTTTGGATTGCTTCTTGTTCATATTGTCGATCATTGAAATTAAACCCTTTAAATTTCTCTTCATTCGTCATTATATAGTCTCCTTTTTCTTGTAGAATTGCTTTATCAATTGTTTCAATCATTTGTTCAAGCTGCTCTTTTTTATTCAATAATGCTTCTTTTTGATATTGAAACGCTTCAAGTCGATTGAAAGTTGGACTGTCCAATAGTTGTTTTATGGTATCCAATGAAAATCCGAGTGCTTTAAAAAACAAAATTTGCTGCAATGTATTCAGATTTTGTTCTGAATAGACTCGATATCCTGCTTCCGTTAACTCATCAGGTACGAGCAAACCGATGGCATCATAATGATGTAATGTTCTAATACTTACACCTGCAAGATTCGCAAGTTCTTTAACGTGCATCTTCATTCACCTCCTACGACTTCATCATAAAGTCTGACGTTACGTGAGTGTCAATCATTTATCATTGGACATGATCAGTTGGATTGATGTGTTCAGTTTTTTAATGAATCATTCAATGCTTTTATAGCAAATCCGCAAAAGAAAAACCTCAGACATAGGCTAAGGTTTTACGAGTGGACGCTGGAAAGGCTTCCATTTTAGTTTTGTTTCAGCAATAATGATTGCGAAGAATATGATGATGGCACCAATCGTCATGCGCCATGTTAACACTTCACTTAATAATAAAACAGAGAAAAAAGTTCCCCACAATGCTTCTGTCGATAAAATAATTGCAGCTTTCGTTTCTGTAATGAATTTTTGAGCCGCAGTTTGCAACACATAGGCAATTGTCGTTGAAAAAATCCCTAAGTAAACAAGTGGCATCAGTGCCTCCTGATGCATCGCAAAATGCATTTCCCCTTTTAGTCCTGTCACCATAAATCCGATACATGCTGCTGTTAGCATTTGCATTAATGTTAATGCAATTGGATCCTCTTCACGCACAAAACGTGCCGTGTAAAAAATATGACATGCAAATGCTACTGCACATAATAATGTTAACAAATCACCGATATTCATTTCGCCGTTCAATTGCAAACTAAGTAACGCAATTCCGATAATGGATAAAATAGCGCCCATTAATTCAAACAAGTCAATTTTTCGCTTATAAAATAAAAATCCGATAAACGGAACGATGACAACATTAACCGCTGTTAAAAAGGCGTTTTTAGAAGGAGTTGTATATTGTAAACCGACTGTTTGCAGAGCAAACGCAATGTACAAAATTGTACCGAGAAGCAGACCTTTCATCATTGTTCGCTTCTTCATACTTTTTACGCTCTTATGAAAGCATACACTTAATAATACAACACCTATTAAAAAACGGCCCGCCAAAATTTGGTAAGGCGTATAAAATTCTAATGCCATTGCGCTAGCAGCGAATCCGCTTCCCCAAATAATTGCTGTTAGCGTTAACCCCAATTCCCCAATATATTTTTTCATGAACTGTTCTCCCTAAGCTGTTTTTCTCGATTTTATTCGTCCAATCTTTTTTTCAATAAACTTTGCACAACATGTGCTCTTCCAGTATGTAAAACGCCTTCATATCGCGTCACTTCTCCAATATAAAAATGGGCAAAGAAATACGACTCAAACGCCTCTAATATCATTTTGGGATCAATCAACATGGAAGCCACTGGTGGTCCTCCTGTACCATAGCGTAATTGTTCTTTTGTATACATTTCGCTAACATAATAGCCACCTACTTTTAATGCCTGATTGATCCCCTTAAACGTACGCTGTAAAATGGGCTCAGGCACATGTCCAAAAATGTGCACAATAGCATCCCATTGTTCTGTTCCCCACTCCACATCTTCCAAGTCACGTAAAGCTGTTTCAACATGAACGCCATGTTCTTCAGCTAATGTTTTCGTTTTATCTAACCCAGATTGTGCATAATCCCAAGCAGTCACTGAAAACCCTTGCTTTGCCAAGTAAACAGCATTCCTACCTTCGCCTTCTGCAATACATAATACGTTCCCACCTGCCGGCAATTTATCCACAATATCTGTTACAAATGTATTCGGTGCTTTTCCATATATATACGTTTCTGATAAAAATCGTTCATGCCATTCATTCGCCATTAATGAACACTCCTTTTCCTCATCTATCGTATCAAAAGTGACGAACAGAAGGCATTATTTCCGCTTATAGCGAACTTCTTCTGCAATGATTGTCATCTCTACTGTTGCTTGAACAATTTCTTCCTCCGGAACCGTGAATAAATCCCGGTCTAAAATCGTAAAATCTGCATCATAGCCAACATCAATTTTACCGCGAACATGTGCCAATCCAATTGTCGCTGCACTTCCTGTCGTAAATAACTGTACAGCTTCATAACGCGTTAACTTCTCTTCTGGTAAATACCCCGAATGCGTTTCTCCAATTTTTCTTCTCGTCACCGCTGCATAAATACCATAAAGTGGATTCACATCTTCAATGGGTGCGTCCGAACCTGCTCCACAAATAAATCCTTTATCGATTAGTTTCCGCCAAGCGTAGGCCCAGTCTAATCGATTTTTACCGAGTCGTCCCATCACCCATGGAAAATCAGAGGAGACAAAAACTGGTTGAATATCCAATACAATAGGTAATGCCAACATTCTTTCAACAAGTTCATCACTTAATACATTCACATGAATGAGTCGATCGCGCTTTCCATAACTAGGTGGATATTTTTCGAGCAAATGAACAATTTTTTCGACCGCTCCATCACCAATCGCATGGACGGCAACCGCTTCACCATAAGCACGTGCCATTTTAACAAGTTGCTCAATTTCTTCATCTGTGTGGACCGCAATGCCTTTCGTTTCTAATGCGTCACAGTATGGCGCTCGTAATAATGCTGTTCTTCCGCCAAGGGAACCATCGATAAAAAACTTCATTTCTCCTAATGTTAACCATGGCTGTGCAACTGTAATATCATCTTCCATCATTTGTTGGAAAACGGTGGAACGGCGGAGTAAATGCGCCCGAAAAGGATTGTCATCCGTCACGACTTGTTTAAAAGCTTGTAACGGTCTTTCATAGCTTGCATAATACCCAAGATCATCTGTCACGGCTCCTGTTAAACCTACAGACAATAAATGGTCGACAGCTATACGTAATGAGGTCGTTAATTGGTTCACCGTTGGTTCTGCCAATAATTGAAACACCAATTGTTGTGCCCCTTCCAATAAATAACCTGTCGCATGTCCCGCTTCATCACGAACAATTTCACCATCATCAGGATTTTTGGTTTGATCATCTATATTTGCCAACTGTAAAGCTGTTTCATTTACTAAAGCGGCATGCCTACAAGTTCTTTTAAGATAAATCGGATTTTCTGTTACCTCATTTAATTGCTTTGCCGTTGGAATCATGTTCTCTTCAAATTGGTTTTCATCCCATCCTTCGCCAATTAACCATTCATCCTTGGCCAGGTTTTTCGCAGCGTTTCGTAATACTGTCAACATCTCTTCAGCTGAATGAACAGTCGATAAGTCGACATTTCGCAAACGTTCACCATGTCCAATCATATGCATATGATTATCAATAAACCCTGGATACATGACAGCTCCTTGAAGATTCACTTCGCGATCCGCTTCTTCTTTTAGCGTGTGATAAGTCCCTATCTGAATAACTTTCCCACCAAATGTTAAAATAGCTTCTACTTGTTCTCCTTCATGTCGCATCGTATAAATTTTCCCATTATGCCAAACCGTTTTCATTGCCCAATCCCCTTTCCGCTCATCCATTACCTATAATTCTAAACTTTCGAACATTTCAAAGCAATATTCTCTACTAAAAATGATACAATAAAAGATAGATTATTGAGGAGGGAGATACAAATGAGATTAACGGTATATTTAGCTGGAGAAATTCATACAAATTGGCGTGATGAAATTAAAGAAAAAGCCGCTGCGTTACAATTACCAATTGATTTTGTTGGTCCTATGGAAGATCATGATCGTTCAGACAATATTGGAGAAGAAATTTTAGGCGAACAACCAAATGCCATTTTTAAAGATGCAGCTGCTTCAAACTTTAATAACTTGCGTACGGAAATTTTAATGCAAAAATCTGATTTAGTCATTGCATTATTCGGAGAAAAATATAAACAATGGAATACAGCAATGGATGCAAGCGCCGCTGTTGCTTTAGGCAAGCCATTAATCTTAGTACGCCAAGAAGAACATCACCATGCATTAAAAGAGTTATCGCGTAAAGCACATGCGACCGTCGAATCTGTTGACCAAGTCATTCAAGCTTTACAATATATTTTTGAATAAATGGCCAAACAAAAAGCGATGCATTTTGCATCGCTTTTTTCGTTTATTCTTCTAAGCCCATTTCAGCTTCTACAACAGTGACAATTTTTTCTGCATATGCAGTACACTCTTCATCAGAAGGTGCTTCTACCATGACACGTACAAGTGGTTCTGTTCCTGATGGACGAACGAGTACGCGACCATTACCAGCCATCTCTTCCTCGACTTCAGCAATCACTTTAGCTACTTTTTCATTATCTGTTACTGCATGTTTATCAGTGACACGAACGTTAATAAGCGTTTGTGGATACACGGTCATATCGCTCGCCAGTTCTGATAATGTTTTTCCAGTTTCTTTCATAATGTTTACAAGATGTAAACCTGTTAAGAGTCCATCACCCGTTGTATTGTAATCTAATAAAACAATATGACCAGACTGTTCTCCGCCAACATTATAATTGTTTTCGCGCATTTCTTCGACGACATATTTATCGCCAACAGCTGTTTGTACACTTGTCATTTCATTTTCTCGTAATGCCTTATAAAAACCTAAGTTACTCATAATCGTTGAAACAACCGTATCTGCTTTTAAACGTCCTTTTGATTTAAAATGACGACCGATAATGAACATAATTTTGTCACCATCGACAATATGTCCATTTTCATCCACTGCAATGACACGGTCTCCATCACCATCAAATGCAAGTCCAATGTCTGCATTTTTCTCAACGACAAATTCTGCAAGTACTTCAGGATGTGTTGAACCGACACCTTCGTTAATATTTAATCCATTTGGAGATGCGCCCATCGTTGATAAATCAGCTTCTAAGTCCGCAAATACATGTGCCGCTAATGATGATGTCGCACCATGTGCACAATCGATTGCTACATGAATATCTGTGAAGTCTTCATCCACAGTTTGCTTTAAATATTGGATATACTTATGACCGCCTTCAAAGTATTCCGTAATCGCCCCAACGTCTGCTCCTGTTGGTCGTGGTAACGTATCTTCTTCAGCATTTAATAACGCTTCAAATTCAGTTTCTTGCTCTTCTGTTAACTTATAGCCATCTGCACCAAAAAACTTAATGCCGTTATCAGCAACAGGATTATGTGAAGCAGAAATCATCACACCACCTGCTGCATTCATTACACGTGTTAAATACGCGACACCTGGTGTGCTAATTACACCTAATGTCATCACTTCTACACCTGTTGATAACACACCTGCAATAAGTGCACTTTCAAGCAGTTGTCCTGAAATACGTGTATCTCTTCCGACGATGAACTTCGGCTTTTCTTGAGCGTCTTTCGTTAAGATATAACTCCCAATTCTACCTAATTTAAATGCAAGTTCAGGGGTTAACTCCTCATTTGCAATTCCACGAACACCGTCCGTACCGAAATACTTTGTCATTTTCATACTCCCTTTCAATCTTGCGCCAATGCGCCTTTTAAGCTAATTCAATTTTTATAGTTGCTTCTTTAACTGAAGCAGTCCATTCTGTATCAGAAGGACCTTCAATGATAATCGGATAAGTCTCTTCTCCTTCACTCGCACCAGATAAATCAATCGATGCGGCAAAGTCAGCCTTAGATAGGCGATTTACAACACTTTCTTTTCCACTTACAGTCAATGTAATATTACCTGAGGTTGGTTCAATAAAAGTACTCGTAAATTGTGATTTTAAACCAAGCATTTTAATCGGTACTTCATTTACTTTAATCGTTTTTTCTTTTTCTTGTTCTTGATCTTCTTGTTGTTGATTGTTTTCAACAGAATCTTCTTTTGTTTCGTTCTCTTTTTCTGTTTCTGCTTCTTCATCACGATCATTTGTCACAAGTTGATCTTGCTCTTCTTCCTCATCAGCAGCTTCTGCAGTGTCTTTTTCTTTTTCATCCTCTTCTTTGGAATCGGAGTCATCACCTTTTACTTTGACACGCACTTTTAGTGTTGATAAAGACATCTTTGTAATGTCAGATGGTTGCTTTAATTTTACATCCACCGTACCAGACTTCGTTATTTTCGACACGTCAACATCTACTGAAAACTGCCGGATATCATCGAGTATGCGATTCGGCCCCGACAATACAATACGATCTGTTTCTGGTTCTATACTTTCGATTGTGACATCTTTAGCAGGCTTTCCTACTTGATTTAAAACAATCGGAACTTCTTTTTGATGTTCCTCAATATGAACTTTTACGGTCACCTTCTCTGGTGAACTTTGCACGTCAATTTTATTTAAATCACGATCAAGTACACGCACTTTCGTCTCTTGTTCAAAAGAATCTTTCGTGTCCGCCTCGGCAGTTACTGTTGCCTTCACATAACTAATCGAGTCGATTAAGCTTTTAGCACCTGTAATTTCAATCTTTGAGGGATCGACTTCAATCGATGATACAAAATACCCTTCCGCTAATAAGCGTTCATTCAGTTCTGGTTCTACATGAAAAGACTTTGTAATTTTCTCTTCAATTGTTGCAGTTACAGATGATGGATCCATGCGCACTTGTAATTTGTCAGAGATATTTTCATGTTCAATACGAACTTGATGTTCTCCTGTTGGCAATGACCGTAAATCAACAAACACTGTGTAGTCTTTTAATAATTTTGTTGATTGAACAATATTGCTCGGTCCTTCAATTGTCATTTTCACGGTTTCTGGTATACCCGATACAATTAAGTTCTCATCATCATAGTATACTTCAACAGGTACGTCATGGATCACTTCCATATCGTCAGTCGTTGAATTTTTTCTTTCTTCGTTTTGATCTGCTTTCACAGTATAAAACAATAAAACAGCTAAAAACAAGGCTGCTAGGCGTAGAAACCATGGGTTATCCAATAGTTTATCCATCTTTCTTCACGCCCCATTTCCATTTAGATTGCTGTGCTGGTTTATCTTGCGCATCGCCAAACCATAGACGACGAAGCATCGCCTCGAATTCTTCAAGCGTTAGCTCACGATTGATTTCCCCTTCAGTTGCAATACTAATTGCACCTGTTTCCTCAGAAACAATAATTGTAATCGCATCTGATACTTCACTTAAACCAATTGCTGCACGATGCCTAGTTCCTAATTCTTTGGAAATGAATGGATTTTCCGACAATGGTAAATAACATCCAGCAGCAGCTATTTTGTTGCGTTGAAATATCACTGCTCCATCATGTAAAGGTGCATTCGGGATAAAAATATTGATGAGTAGCTCAGAAGAGATTTCTGCATCTAACGCAGTACCCGTTTCAATATATTCACTTAAACCCGTTTCTTTTTCAATCGAAATTAATGCACCAATACGACGTTTCGCCATATAATTTACTGATTTTGATAATGCCTCTATTAAACGATTACGTTCCGCCTCTTCATCCATCATTGAACGTGCAAATAGCCGACCACGACCTAATTGCTCCAACGCTCTACGTATTTCAGGCTGAAAGATAATAATAATCGCTAAAAAACCCCATATTAAAACCTGGTCAATCATCCACAATAATGTATTTAAGCCAATGACCTCTGTTACGACTTTCGCAATAAATACAACAAATATTCCTTTTAGTAATTGGACTGCTTTCGTCCCTTTTATAATTTTTATTAATTGATAAACAACTAGCCAAACGAGAAGCACATCCACTATATTAATGAATGTCGCAACCGGACTTAAGTTCACAATTTCTTCCCAAAACGGCATGTGCTTCGCCTACCTTTTCGACGATTTCATATAGCAATAGTATATCACAAAATGAATGTTCTTTGCTCCTAATACCCATTTCATTCGCTCAAATAAAAAGACTGTATGATTGTTGCACACACACCACACAGTCTTATATTACAATTATTCTTCTGAGTCTTCCTCTTTAGACGTTGAAAACAGATTATTCGCCGTTTCTTTTATTTTATACCATAGCCAACCAAATGCACGATCAATTTCTTCGCTCGAACCTGTAACAACTGCAGTAGATGCCATATATTTAGAGCCTTTTATAACAGTAACATTGCCATCTACTTCACCTTCTACACGTAGATCTCCGTTTTTGACAACAACGTCTCCTTTTACAACTTCTCCTTTTGGCACGATAACCGTTTCACCTTCAATAACTAAATTCGGTTGACTTGTCACTGAAAATTGTTCGTCGTTTCCATACCCCGAAAATAGCGATGCACTCATTAATATAAAAAACAGTGCTGCCGCTGCAAAAAATGGATGCTTTCTTAACCAGTTTTGTGGTTTCACTTGTCGTACTTGTTCTTTAGGAAGTTTCGCCATAACGCCTTCCACAAAATTAGATGGGGCTTGCATTGGCTCTGCTTGCTCTATGAATTGAACTGCTTCAGTTAAATCTGCAAATAATTGCTTACATGAAGGACAATTTTGTAAATGTTGTTGTAATTGTTGCTCTTCTTCTGTCGAAATATCTCCATCTAAATAGGCATGCATATAATCAATCATCTTTTCCGGACAAGTGTTCATACCTAATGACCTCCTACAAATTACCCATCTGTTGTTTGAGAGCAACCCGTCCTCTATGAAGCCGGGTTTTTACGGTTCCAAGTGGTAATTCCAATATTTCACTAATTTCCTGTAAAGAAAGTTCTTCAATATATCTTAAAATGATAACAGAACGATACTTTTCGGACAATTTATTTATCTCGAATTGTACACGTTCTTGCACTTCCATTTTTTCTACTTCATCCTCAGGCAATTCTGTATCAGATGCGACTTGAGAATACATCGTTAATCCTTCTGTACCAGGTACATTAGCGTCTAAATAATAATCAGGTTTCTTTTTTCGAATTCGATCGATACATAAATTGGTCGCAATTCTAAATAACCACGTTGAAAACTTACGTTTCTGATCAAATGTATGAAGGTTCATATACGCCCGTACAAATGCTTCTTGCGCGATATCTTCCGCTTCTTGCCGATTGCTCAACATCCGGTAACAAACATGATACAGTCGATGTTGAAACATCGTTACAATTTCTTCATAAGACTCCTGATTACCTTTTAGTACTTCATTTATTCTTTTATTCAATAATTCATCCATGACTAAGTTCCCTCCGCTCCATTGCGGCTGTCCCTCCTATACGTATGAAAGGGTCAACAGGTTTCATTTTTTTTGAAAAAATATATTTATCTTTTAGTGTAGCAGTTTGTTCGTTCATTGTCGTTACCCCTTACCGTAATTTAGCCAATATTTTTTACTGTTTATGTATTATGAACATGCTTACAACATGCAACTATTTGGAGGGCTTCTATAAATAGTAGAAAAAAGATCGACACGCAACTGAAAACCAGTAAAAAACTGTCACAGAAAATTGGGTTTACCCAATTCTCTGGACAGTCTTCACGAATACTTATAATAATTTTTCACCAAATAAAGAACCCATTAATCCTACCGCTACGTCTGCTGTTTTATTTTTCTCATCTAAAATTGGGTTTACTTCAACAAACTCAGCTGATGTTACTTTTCCTGATTCTTCTAGGATTTCCATTGCTAAGTGACTTTCACGATACGTGACACCACCAGCAACTGGTGTTCCAACGCCCGGTGTATATAGTGGATCTAGTGCGTCCAAGTCTAATGATAAATGAACACCATCAACATTACGTTCTTCTAAATATTGTAGTGCTTCATTCATCACTGCTGTCATTCCGTATTTATCAATTTCGTGCATTGTAAATACTTTGATGCCATGTTCTTTAATTAATTCTCTTTCACCTGGGTCAATTGAACGCGCGCCAATGATGACAATATTTTCCGGCTTCACTTTTTGACCTTCATGATGTAAGTTTACAAGACGGTCATCACCTAATCCCATACTAACCGCTAAAGGCATTCCATGAATATTACCAGATGGTGATGTTTCATCTGTATTTAAATCCGCGTGCGCATCGTACCAAATTACCCCTAGATTTTTATATTTCGTCGCTAAACCAGCGAGTGTTCCTATCGCGATACTATGGTCTCCACCTAACACAAGCGGAAATCGTTCTTCTGCTAAAACGTTTTCTACTTGTTCTGCAAGTTTTTCATTCGCTTCGATAACTTCTTTTAAATTTTTCAGTTTTGATGAACTTTTTTCCGCTTGTACACTTTCATTTATATGTATATCTCCACGGTCCTTAATCTCATGTCCTAATGCTTCTAAGCGATTTACGACACCAGCATATCGAATTGCACTCGGTCCCATATTAACCCCTCTGCGACTTTGTCCAAAATCCATCGATACCCCGATCATCGAAATGTTTAATGTTTTCATTAATAAATCCCCCTTCCAATTTCATATTATAGAGGATTAAGAATAATGGCTCAACTCAACATAAATGTGTATTTTTATGCATTGGTAACGTTTTCATTTTTGAATATATAATAAAAATCTCCAACATTCATTCACCCCCGAAAATGAAGATTTGGCTCTTGTATAGAAATTCAAATATTGAGGTAGAGAAATTTTATTTATTCTAATCACGACGGAGAGTAATAGAACCAAAAAACAGGTAAAAGTATAAATACTTTTACCTGTTTAGATAGCTGGGGTAGCTGGATTCGAACCAACGAATAACGGAGTCAAAGTCCGGTGCCTTACCGCTTGGCTATACCCCACCGTTTTAAAATTGTGATATGCGGCGCATTACTGCGTCAACCCGCTCTCGTTCTGTCAGTCACGTACTGAGGTACGTTCCTTCCTTCTCTCGTTTGTTTCCTTGTTCTGCTTGCATCTCCCAATTTTAATGGAGATGTGGATATTCTTTTCGCTTCGCTCAAAGAATTTGTGATATGCGGCGCATTTCTACGTCAACTGCTCTCGTTCTGGGATCTACACATCGCGAGATACATTTTGTTTCTTCCGAGATGAACTTGGTGACCCCTACGGGATTCGAACCCGTGTTACCGCCGTGAAAGGGCGGTGTCTTAACCGCTTGACCAAGGGGCCATGGATGGTGGTGGGGGACGGATTCGAACCGCCGAACCCAGAGGGAGCGGATTTACAGTCCGCCGCGTTTAGCCACTTCGCTACCCCACCATTTTAAAATTGTGATATGCGGCGCATTACTGCGTCAACCGCTCTCGTTCTGTCAGTCACGTACTGAGGTACGTTCCTTCCTTCTCTCGTTTGTTTCCTTGTTCTGCTTGCATCTCCCAATTTTAATGGAGATGTGAATATTCTTTTCGCTTCCGCTCAAAGAATTTGTGATATGCGGCGCATTACTGCGTCAACCGCTCTCGTTCTGTCAGTCACGTACTGAGGTACGTTCCTTCCTTCTCTCGTTTGTTTCCTTGTTCTGCTTGCATCTCCCAATTTTAATGGAGATGTGGATATTCTTTTCGCTTTGCTTTGCTCAAAGAAATTGTGATATGCGGCGCATTACTGCGTCAACCGCTCTCGTTCTGTCAGTTACGTACTGAGGTACGTTTCTTTGTTTGCTTCCTACTCCAACAGATTGTTTATAATAAAATTATAAGTCAGATTGTACATTCTCTGGAGCTTCCAACCGGGATCGAACCGGTGACCTCTTCCTTACCATGGAAGCACTCTGCCTAACTGAGCTATGGAAGCATATAAATAAAATGGCTCCGCAGGTAGGATTCGAACCTACGACCGATCGGTTAACAGCCGATTGCTCTACCACTGAGCCACTGCGGATTAATATTATTCATATGATTTTCTCGACATCATTTATTATAGCAAAGGTTTATTTTTTTGCAAGTCCTTTTTTCAAAAAAACTTCAAAAATAAACATCGACTTTTTAATAGTAGCATATATTTTTCATATACGTCAATACTTTCGCATAATATGATGGTGAAGCTTCTTAACATCTCGAAAGTTTAGTGGGGGCGTTTTTCTTGTGGCGTAAAATTCTATTCATTTGCATCATATGTAGTGTAACCATATTTTTTATATTTCATTCATTCACAAAACGACAACATTATATTCCGGTGTTTAATGTATTGACGACACCAGCAGCCATTACAAGTGGTATGAAAGGGTCCGCATTAACGGTCAATATTGCTTTTGGGGATGATGACGTACAGCAATGGATTGAACAATTACAATCACCTTATCCGCTTATATTTCTCGATCTTGAATGGGCTGAACGGTATCCTTCTACAATAGAAATGATGGTCGAAAAAAATATAACGATTGGGCTGCTTGGTAAAGATGGCAATGCTTATATGGAAAGTAACGATTTATTAGAAAAGCAAATTGACCAATATGAAGCCTTATTTCAATCAAAACCATTATGGTTCCGCACAGCGGATGAACAATTTCCTAAAGAATTATTAAATGCTTTAAGCAAAAAAGAAATAAATGCACTTAGCTCTTCCATTCGTTGGACTGGTGGAAAGATTAAACTGGAACAAAATGGAGAGATTGTGTCAGTCTCTTCCTATAAAAATCATCAAATTGATTTTAAGGCGCTTCAACAATTAACGAATGATCACCCATTTAACACAATCGATCAAGTATTATTCAATCTCCAGTCCAAGAAAAAGAAAATTCCTAACTAGTATGCTTATAAAAAACGTCTGACGTGGAAATTTCATCCGTCAGACGTTTTTGTTATTCTTTTTTCCGTTTCCGCTTCCTCATCGCAATCACTAACGTAAACAGTGTTACAAGCAATAAACCGCCGAATGCTATAAGATACCATAAAATATTTTCGTCTTTTTTCGTTTCTACTTGCTCGTGAACAGGTTCAAATGTTTCATCTACTGTTTCTGCGTTTGTGTAAATATCTCCATTGTTTAATTTCACGGCAATTGTTGCTCGTTCATTGGTTTGTTTTAATTGCGCAAGGAGGGCTTCTGAAATGAGCTTTCCATCTTGTTCTTTCGTTGAAAAAATGGTCAATACATTCTTGTGATTCCAAGGGCTTTCTTGAATCCAACTATATTGTGCCACTGCCTCTTCCAAAAATCCATGCTCTGCTAGTTGGGCACGTTGTTGATCGTACGATACGAGTAGGTCTTCCGCATGTTCTTTTAGTACTTCATGTGCTTCAATCCCCCCTAAGAAGATGAGGGAATCGCTTTCCAATTGTTCTTCTGTGAGATCTTTTGAGCGGGTAATCGTCCAGTCTAATACTTCATTTTGAACAGATAACCCTTTCAATAATGTAAATACGTCATCGTCAAAAGAGGTTTTCCCATTTGGCAGGACGATGGTCGTTTGCGTTTCTTGTGCTGCATATGGATAAGGAAAATGACTGAATGAGCCTAATGACGCTTGTTCATCGTCTGAAAATGTCATAAAACTTGTATCATCAATGAGTATCCATCTCTCAGCATCCGTTGTGTAGCAAGGATTTAATCGTTTCAATCCATTAGACTGTATTTTCAAGCTCACTAAACGTTGATTTTGATCTTGCTTAGCGTCGATGGGGATTTGTACTGTATACAAACCATTATCTTGCTGTTCTAAGTTTCGTACATCGATAGAATGTGGACGTTCATTGACATAAATAGTTAATGTCACTTCATCATCTTGCAATACTTCTTCTGTTAAATGATGGGATTGTTGAATTGTTTCTGAAAGCTTAAGTCGTAATGTTAACATGGTCTTCCCATCTGAACGGATTGTCGTTGGTGCATAGAAGAAAAATGTCTCTGTTTCGGGCTCTATATGATTTAATGTAACATCTTGGATACCTAATTGTTTAAATGATTTCCTGAATTTCTCTTGTTTCGTTTCATTTGAGGGCATTGTTTGAATGACCATTCGACTTCCTGAAAGCTGTTGAATCATTTCATCTTCTAGTAATACATGCATTCGTTGTTGTATAGCCTCCGCTGTATCGGCTGTCACAACAAGTGCATTTACTTGTTGTTTGCCGTCTTGAAGGCGAAATGTCGATAATGTCAATGCGTCTTTTTCAATGGTCCCTACTTGTTTTAATAGTTTTTTAGCAAAAGAACTCTCAAACGCGGATTCTTCTCCAATTAAGACAATATTTCCCGTAATTTTGTGTTTCGCAACTTCTTGTTCACGACGAATGGCAACGCGATTTTCGCCCTCACTTTGCGTTTGTAAATATGTAGCTAGCTGTAAACTACTACTTAACAATTGTTCTGAAGCTTTTTTCGGAATCACGACAGTTGTTTGATGATCTTTCGTTCCGATAAATCGTTTTGGATAGTGTGATAACTCGATGTCTTTCATTTTTTGTTGCCCTAATTGTATATAAGAGTCTGCGCGAATCGATAACCAGTTGCCTGTTGATTCTTGGACGACACACATGCCTTCCTTAATAACGCCATAAAAGGAAATTGTTACTTCATGGACCCCTTTTTTCAAAGTGTCATCCTGTAGTGGAACAACAACTTTTGTCGTTGGCTTTTTCTGTTGAAGTGCTTTTGTTACTAGTGGCTTCCCATCTACCGAAACTGTGATTGAAGATGGCGATACGAGTAATTCTGAGTATTCAATATTTAGGACGAGCTCATTCTTTTTCGTGAGTGGTTTCGAAAACACCTCATAAAAAAGGGTCCTCTCCTGTTCTAATCCATATAATTGAATTGATTCATTAAATAATGGTGTTCGCTCAGTTTTAGACGTTTTAACAGCTAGTTTCCCTTTCATCTGAAGCGTATTGTTGTCTGCTGCTTCACTAAAAGTTGGTACGATAAAAAACGCTAAAATCGCCATCGTAATCATGCGCCATAAAGCTTTACTTTGCATACATTAATCCTCCTTTTTCTTTTGCGCAAAACGTTCTGTCTTGTACCATTTTGCTTCTTGTCCTAATATCATTCGTTTTATTTCTAAATAAAGCGACCAAACGACGAGGACAATCCACATTTGTGAATACGTAAAATACATTAAAATAACATAAAAGAAATTTGTCCGATTCATTTCTGTTTTTTCAATACTTAATGTAATCATTACTTCTGCTAAAAATAATAAAAAGGCTAAGCCCCATAAGACAAGCGCCACGTTTCCGATAGATAATCCAAGGTCATAAAACAAGTTCACGATAAATAAAATATTGGATACAATTACACCGAAGAAAAATAAAAAGTACGTAAAGAAAAAGTAAAATAAATCAAATACAATTCGCTTTCGCTTCATATCGAAGATTTGTGTTAAAAACTTTAACACAACGTACTGATTTCCCCTTGCCCATCTTGTACGTTGATTCCACCAAACTTTTAATGTTTCTGGTTCTTGTTCCCATGTAATCGCTGCCGGAAAAAACCGAATATGATATCCAAGGTTATAAACACGAATCGTTAGCTCCGTGTCCTCTGCAAGTGCTTTTACATCCCAACCACCGAGCTCTTCTATAATGCTTCGCCGAATTGCAAAGTTCGTACCGGGTATCGTCGCGACTTTAAACCATTTCCAACGTCCTCCTTGTGCCATCCACTGGAAACAAATCGTTTCAATATTAATAAATCGCGTTAACCATGTTTCTTTCGCATTGACCACGCGGAATTTCCCAACCATTGCAGCAGATTTTGGATCATTCATCAATCCCATCACTAAATACCATACAGACATTTTTTCAGGTGTATTATCTGCATCATAAACAACAATCATTTCTCCCGATGAATTGGCTAATGCCTCATTTAATGCAGAAGATTTACCCTTCCCTTTATTCGGCGGCTTTGTTTCAAGCACGCGAATAAAAGGGTATTTATTTGCGTAAGATTGTGCAATTTCACCTGTTCGATCCGACGAATTGTCATTAATCACGATAATTTCAATTTTATCTTTCGGATAATAAAGCTGTGACATCGCTTGTAGCGTTTGCCCAATGACAACCTCTTCATTATGTGCGGGAATAAAAACACTTACTGTCGGTAAATCGACCATCTTGCTTTTCCATTTTGGAAGCACTTTTTCATACGTTAAAAAATGCCAATAGCCGCCTTGCATTAAAAACATATGATAAAGCAGCATCACCCATATAAGAATTAGGGCACAATAAAATAAAATATTAGCCATCGTGCGCTCTCTCCTCAAATAACCGTTTTCTTAATCGCATCCGTAATGTTGATACATAGACAAAGAAAGCTATAATAAATAGTAAAACAATGCCTGCCATCAACCACAAAGCCGATTCAAATGGATTACGTTTTAACCGTTGAATGATCATAGAAAAAATGGATCGATCGGTTTCAACTTGTAAATCACCATCTAGCTGCTGATGAATCGTTATATGATTAGTTTGTGTTAGCTGCTGACGCTTGCGTAAATCAACCCATTCTGGATGACTCGTCTGCTCAATCATTTGAAGTAATGCTTCTAATAATTCAGGTGATTGATAGACTGAATAACTACCACCTATTACACTCCCTTGAATCGTTTGAAGTTCCAACAATCGATTTTTCACTTTTAGCAGGGATTCCTTTTCATCCGCCTGAATCGCCCCAAGTGTGTCAGGATATACTTCCATACCACCTGCAGCTAAAGGTTTACTAATCATTAAAGGCGCTGTACTTTCAAAATATTGATCACTCATTTGAATGTTTCCAAACATAGATGTGAAATGAGTAGAGGCTACTTCATATCCATTCTGACTCATCGCATGAAGAGGTGCTTGAAATGCCAAAGGATATAATTTTTGATTGACAAATGCCTCAATTGCTAGGGTTAACTTCTCCTCTACATATTGTTGTTCTTCATCATCGATACCTTGGATATATTCGTTATATAACGTTTTTGACGGAAAATCGCTATAGGTTAATAGGGGTGCTACATCTTCTTTTGGAACACGCGATGTGATACGTTGTTTGTATAATTGATCCCAAAATTCCGGATCTTCTCCATGAGTAAGTTGTCGATATACACCTTCATAACCATTCGCAATGATGATTCCACCTTGTTGTTGTAGAGATTGTAAAACGCCCACTAACGTCTTGTTTTGCTGCAAATATACTTGTTCACCTGTTTCACGATTCGTATAAACAGGTGTTACCGATAAGTAAAAAGGTAATTGTCGTTTGATAAAAGGCGCACTTATTTTACGTACTGTTTCCGCTTCTGTCATAGGATGAATCCCTTCCAGTCGAATAAAAGCTTCATGTTTAGTTGGCATATGACGATGATATTTAGTCGAAAGCCAACGTGTAACCGTTAATTGGGCTACCGGGTCACTCATTGTTGACGCAATATATGACGCTCGTCCATGCACTGATATATAAGGAATATCACGATCTATCGACATACCGCGCGCCACAACGTCACGCTCTTTTGGTGGCGTCATGACCCGCACTTCTTTTGGAGATACCAATAACTCCCCCTCCAATGTGCGCAATGTCTCTTTCTCTTTCATTTGCCATGATTGGAAATGATGAAGTTGGTCAACATTTTCTCCAAATGCAATGATTTCACCTTGAAATGCATCAACAATTTGTCGGAATTGCTTTGGTAACACACCTTCACGTTCACCAATAAATACGAGTGTATGTGCATCTTTGATAAACTGCTCATCAACTTGTGAAACTGGATCCGTTTGAATAGAAGTTGCAAAAGCTGAAAAAGTTGCCTCCCAAAAATACACATTTTTCGTTGGTTCATCATATTCAGACATATAAACGATTGCGATTCGTCGTTCTTCAGCACTTTTGACTTGTAATGGGAGAGCATAGTTTTGGATGAATAGGCCCAATAACAAAACGATTGCAAAACGTTTATAATTCACGCGTTACCATCTCCCTCTCAACTTGAGAAATGAATGCTTCAACGGTTTCAACAGTCGACTGTTGATCATAAGCAATATGACCAATCCGATAACGTAATCTTGTTTGTTTACCATTCAATAACACATGTGTTGTTAAATGCTTTGCTAGTTTCTCATACACAATATCAATGGATTCTTCCCCAGTGTTTGTTAATAAAATCCCAAAACGATCTGCCTCATAGTGAAATTTCAAATCTGTCGAACGTGTATTCATTCGAATTTTTTCGGCAATCGATTGCAATAAATGACGTTGCTCTTTCACACCATACAGTCGCGCAAAGTCTTTATAATAATCCATTTGCAATAAGACAAGTGTAAACACACCACCGTATCGTCTCGTGCGACTCATTTCACTTTCCAATTCTTTTAACATTCGAAACTTATTATCAAACCCTGTATCACGATCGACTGCAACAAATTGACGAATTTCCTCCTGTAACTTAAATTTTTCACGTCCAAATGTTCGTATTCGACGATGAATCGTTCCTGCAATGATGACCAAAACAAGAAGCGAAATGCCATACAATAAAAATAACTGTAATGGAATCGATACAATATGTAAGTTAAGTGCACTATTGGGCAATGCAATATAAAAAATAAAAGAACCCAATATAAAAATCATCACCAAACTACCAAACAAACCACCAATTGTGCCCGCGAGCAAAGTAAAAATTACGAGACCGATTAACAAAAATATAAACATCCAACCTTGTTCGCCTTGTTGGCTAAAATAATATATAGGCACTTGTAAACCAATGATTAACAGTACAATTAAAAAAAGCGTACGTACTTCTAAAGATACCCATTTTTTCATCACATTCACCTTCTCCATACCTGTATTGCATTTCACAGTAATCTATCTCATCATTCCGATTGTTCGGAATATAAAAGAACTGCTTGTCAGATGATTGTTAGACCTGTTCGCTTGTATTGAGACACATCTATTATTTTCATATATGACGCTCATAAATACGAACTGACTATCTGCATTTGAAATTGCTGACGGATGAATCATGCTCATTTCTCTTAATGCATTTCATCTAGCGATCAAGCTCCTCACCTTTTCTATTCCCTTTTTGAAAAATGATTAACATTTATATACAAATTTGCACAGATTTCTAGTTATTTTCTGAAAGAAAAAACACACGATTTCCAAACGGTAAAATCGTGTGTTGTCTTGCTAATTAACTGCTTTTTTATTACTTTTTTTGGATGTTTTTCCTCTGCGCTCTTTCCGTTCTGCACGTCTTGCATCTAACTTTTCTTTATCCTCATCGGATTTACGATTGTACTTCGGCAAGATTAACAATTGATACGAATTCACTGCAAGTAATGGGAACAGTAAAATGGTAACCCATGTATCAATATTCCCTGAACGAACCATTAATGCTGGTAACCATTCAAGTGTTGTAATGACAATCATGAAAAATAATGCAGAAATTAGCACATGCTTTTTCGTCCATTTTGCTTTTAAATATGCCGTGACAATTGCCACAATCAGCAATGACGCCAATAGTGTTAAATAAAGGACAGAGCGTGATGTATCTTCAGATGTTAAACGGAATCTAAAGAATACTAAATCAAATAAAACGACTGTAATGATAAGTAATTGAACCCAATTCCATAATGTTAATGAACGGAAAATGTTCACACCAAATTGATGTACTGTTAAATAAGCGAAAAAGCCCATTTGCGCAATGACGCTCATTGTAAAACCTAAAAAGATCATCCATAGTAACGCTGCTAAAAATTGGCCAATTTCACCTGCTTGTAAATAGACCGAGAAAACTTCCCAACGAACAATTAATCCTGCTACGCCTGTTACAACACCACCAATTAACAAGCCCATGAGGAAAAATCTAACCCAATTTCGTATTGTCAAAACAATGTTCCTCCGTTTTTTCATTCTTCCTTTTAGTTTAACAATGATTGCTTTAAAAATCTATTTCATTTAAAGGAATATGCATATTAATGTGGAAAATGTGAACAATAATTGAAAATAACTTTATCGATAGAGGGGTGGAACCAACAGCTTATGAAAAAATATTACTTATCTTTCATGTTCATCGGTCTTATCGTACTAACAGCTTGCTCCCCGCAACAATCATCACCATCTTTAGATGACATGAAGCAAATGCTCACCGATGCGATTCAAACAGAAGATGGTAAAAAGGCATTACGCAAAACGTTATCAGAAGAAGAGTTTCGAGAATTATTAACCATCGAACAGCCTGAAGTAAAAAAATCCATCGAAGAAGTATTATTATCAGATGAAGGCAAAGAATTTTGGGAAAGTGCATTTGAAGACGTCCAATTTACAGAAGCAATCGCCAAAAGTATGAAAAAACAACAAGAAGATGTCATGAAAGAATTGATGAATGACGCGAGTTTTCAAAAGCAATTCGAAAGTCTTTTTCAACAACCTGATATGCAAAAACAGTTAGAAACAATTCTCCAATCGGCAACGATGAAAGAACAATATGAAAAAGCGATTGAAGAAATCATTGCTAGTCCTTTATTACAATCACATTGGCAACAATTGATTATGGACGCTGGAAGTGCTGGTAATGGCGAAAACAAACAACAAGAAGGAAAGAAAGAACCAAACAATGAACAAAAAAGCGGAGAAGACAGTTAGTCCACTCCGCCTTTCAACTTATTGTTTTTTGCTAATAACTTCTTTCGCAATAGATGTGTAAATCTCTCCAATTGGATGATCTTCAGCATAAACAGATGGTGCGAAATCTTCTTCATTCCAATCTGGTTGACCAAGTGGAATTTGACCTAATAAGTCCGTGCGTAACTCTTCTGCTAATCGCGTACCGCCACCGCGTCCGAATACGTATTCACGCTCTCCCGTTACTTTTGATTCGAACCAAGACATGTTTTCAATCACGCCTAAAATTTCATGCTCTGTTTGCAATGCCATTGCACCAGCACGTGCTGCAACAAATGCTGCTGTTGGGTGAGGTGTTGTAACAATGATTTCTTTAGATGTCGGTAACATCTGGTGAATGTCTAACGCCACATCTCCCGTTCCTGGTGGTAAGTCGAGTAATAAGTAATCTAAATCGCCCCACTCTACATCACGGAAAAATTGGTCTAACGCTTTTCCTAGCATTGGGCCACGCCATACAACAGGTGCGTTATCTTCAACGAAGAAGCCCATTGAGATAACCTTTACGCCAAAACGATCAACTGGAATAATACGGTGATTTTCCACTTTCGGCATTTTCGTAACACCCATCATATCTGGAACGCTAAATCCGTAAATATCCGCGTCGATTAATCCTACTTTTTTCCCTTGTCTTGCTAACGCGACTGCTAAGTTTACAGAAACAGTAGATTTCCCAACGCCACCTTTACCTGACGCAATTGAAATAAATTCTACATCGCTTAAAGGCGATAAAATATCTTGTGCTTCAGATTCAGTTGCCGTTCCGCGGAATTTATCAAGTACCTCTTGACTTAGCTCCTCAAAGCGAATACCGACAGTTGCTGCACCCGCTTCTTTTAATACGTCAACAACCTTCATTTGGAATGGCAGTTGTTCTGCTGTATTTACTTTAGCAAGCGCTACTTTAACGCTAACATGTTGCTTTTCTTCATTAATTGAAACATGTGTAATCCCGTCCGTTTCTGCAAGTGTTTTATGTAAAAACGGATCTTTTAATTGACCTACTATTTCACGAACTTTTTGCTCATCAATCAATTTTGACACTCCTTGAAGTTTAATCATTTTCACTCCAAGTATAGCACATTATTTGTTGCAATCGATTGATTGAGCTTTACATTTCCTCAGCATTTGAAAATTTCAGAATTCCTTCCATAATTGCATCCGCTACTTTTCTTTGATAATTAGGGTCGACTAATAATTTTCTTTCTTCTTCATTTGAAATAAAACCTGTTTCTACAAGTACAGATGGAACGGGCGATTTTTTCAATAAATAGACACCTTGAATTCCTAATGCTTCTCGATCTGTATTTTTCAACTTCTTTTGAAAGGAAGACTGAATGGATTTTGCTAAGCGTGCCCCTTCTTCATGTCCTTCCTTATGATAAAATACTTGCGCACCTCTCCATTTCGCATCTGGAATTGCATTGACATGGACGCTTATGAAGACATCCGGTTGTTCATCGACAATTATTTGCTCACGCAGTTTCAAATCTGCAAGTTTACGTTCACGTAACGTTTGATATTGTGGATTTTTCTCCACCTCATCAATCGCATCACCGGACTGCGTTCTCGTCATAATGACTGTCGCCCCTTCTTTTTCCAATTGCTGGACAAGTTGCTTCGAAATACTTAGCGTAATATCACGTTCAACAACATCACCATTTGAAGCACCTCCATCTTCTCCACCATGTCCTGGATCAACAACAATTTTCATACCCGCTAATCGTTCTGGGAGAAAAAACTTTTGCTCCGAAGCATTCGTATGATAAACGACAAAACTTAGAGAAGCGATCATCAACATTAATGCCAGCACCCATTTTTTCACTGTTTTGCCCACCTCGTATTCATCATGTAGGTTGATATTCACTCACTTATCTATATGAGATTCGGCATAAAAAAATACCGACAAATCCGTTGCTAAACGAATCCCTCGGTATCATGAAAACTTATTTTGTTTCGCCATCCCAGTCCAGCATGCCGCCAACCATATTCGTTACGTCATACCCCTCAGCTGTTAAATACTCTGTTGCGCGGCCACTTCGACCACCCGAACGACAAATCATAATATAAGGTGTAGATGGATCTAATTCACTTGCACGTGCTGCAATTTCACCTAGTGGAATGTGCACGGCTCCAGGAATCATTCCCTCTGCCACTTCATCTGCTTCACGTACATCGATTAAGTGAAGTTTTTCGCCATTCTCTAAACGTTCTTTTAACGCTACCGTTGTAATTTCTTTCATCATTGATTCACTCCTTCAATCTTCTTCATGTTTATTTTAACAAATAGATACCTCAAGGGGTACTATTTTGTTTCATCTGATGATCTTGTTTTTTCACAACCATGAAGACACGATAAAAAACTTCTCAACAATTCAAGATGAACTGCTGAGAAGTCATTCGCTTATTTAAATGCTGTTGTTGCTCGAATCGCTTTTTGCCAACCGCTATATAATTCTTCACGTTTTTCCGCTTCCATTTCAGGCTGGAATGCACGATCTAAGTGCCAATGGGCTGCAATCTCTGATTGGTCTTTCCAAAAACCAACTGCAAGCCCTGCTAAATAAGCTGCACCTAATGCTGTCGTTTCATTAATTTCTGGACATTCTACTGGCACATCTAAAATATCTGACTGGAATTGCATTAAGAAATTATTCGCAATTGCCCCACCATCTACACGCAACTTTTTCAATGAAATATCTGAATCTGCTTCCATTGCATCTAACACGTCTTTTGTTTGATACGCTAAAGATTCCAATGTTGCACGCACAAAATGTTCTTTTTCAGTACCACGTGTTAACCCAAACACCGCGCCGCGTACTTCACTATCCCAATAAGGTGTACCTAGTCCAACAAATGCCGGAACAACGTAAACCCCTTCTGTTGAATCAACACGATTCGCATACATTTCACTATCTGCAGAGTCTCTGAACATCCTCATGCCATCACGTAACCATTGAATCGCAGAACCTGCAACAAAAATACTTCCTTCTAATGCGTATTCCACTTTTCCATCAAGGCCCCATGCAATCGTTGTCAATAAACCATGTTCAGATTTAACGGCTTTTTCACCCGTATTCATCAACATGAAACAACCAGTCCCATATGTGTTTTTAACCATTCCAGAATCAAAACACGCTTGACCAAACAATGCCGCTTGTTGGTCACCGGCAATTCCTGCAATTGGCGTCGCCTTTCCGAAGAAGTGTGTTTCATCTGTATAGCCATATATTTCCGAAGAAGATTTTACTTCTGGCAACATCGATGCTGGAACACCTAAAATATCAAGTAATTCTTCATCCCATTTTAAGTCATAAATATTATACATAAGTGTACGTGATGCGTTCGAATAGTCTGTTACATGTACTTTTCCACCTGTTAATTTCCAAATAAGCCATGTATCAATCGTTCCAAACAATAAATCGCCACGCTCAGCTTTTTCACGTGCACCTTCTACATGATCTAAAATCCATTTTACTTTTGTCCCTGAAAAATAAGCGTCAATTAACAAGCCTGTTTTTTCTCTAAATACATCATTATAACCAGCTTTCGATAATTGATCACAAATGGATGCGGTTTGTCGTGATTGCCAAACAATCGCATTATAAATAGGGTTGCCTGTCGTCTTGTCCCATACAACTGTCGTTTCACGTTGGTTTGTGATCCCAATTCCAGCAACTTGTTCAATTGATACATTTTTCTCTGATAACACATTCGCCATTACGGCTAAAACTGAACTCCAAATTTCATGTGCGTTATGCTCTACCCAACCTGATTCTGGGAAGTATTGTGAGAACTCTTGTTGTGCTGTATGGAAAATATGCCCTTCTTTATCAAATAAAATTGCACGTGTGCTCGTCGTTCCTTGGTCAATTGCTAAAATATACTGTTCTGCCATGTTCATTCTCCTCCAATGCTTACTAATCTTATATATGCCTTTTTATAAAATTAAAACGCTTTCATTTTATTCAGTAGATTCCAATTGTTTCTTCATTGACAGTTGTGCTGCAATAAAAATCATTACAATCATTATACTAAAAATCCAGAAAAGCATGCTATTTTCACCTTCGAAAAACTTCGCATAAAATAATGCACCGTAAATCCCACCAATAATAGGCCCAACTACTGGAACCCAAGCATAACGCCAATCAGACGTACCTTTTCCAGGAATCGGTAAAAAGAAGTGGGCAAGTCTTGGCCCTAAATCACGAGCAGGGTTAATTGCGTAACCTGTTGGACCACCTAAGGACATACCAATTGCTACAATAAGTGCCCCTACAATTAATGGATTTAACCCTTCGGCAAACTCATTTGCTCCTATTGCCAATAATCCAAGTAATAAAACGAATGTCCCGACAATTTCACTAATCATATTCGATAATGGATGTCGAATCGCTGGTATTGTTGCAAAAACAGATAATTTTGCTGCCTGATCATCCGTCTCTTTCCAATGTGGTAAGTACTGAAAATAAACGATTGTTGCACCAATGATTGCACCAATCATCTGTGCCACAATATACATGGGTACATCAGCCCATGGGAATTCACCAATTGCTGCAAAACCTAATGTTACAGCAGGGTTTAAATGGGCATCACTAATATTCCCAACTGCATATACACCAAGAGTAACTGCAAGTCCCCACGCAATAGTGATGAGCACCCAACCACCATTTTCGGCTTTTGACTTTTTCATAAGTGCACCTGCAACTACACCACCGCCGAAAATAATTAAAATCATTGTTCCAATTAATTCACCGACAAAGGGTGTCATTGTTTAACGCCTCCGCTTCATTATTTTGTCGTCGTTCAGTTCAAAAGACACAAAAAAGGAGTCCACAATTAATAGCCTGCCTATGCAAGCGATTAATTGTGGACTCCTACACTCAACCACGAACTATGAACTTACCGAAAGTATACAAACAGTTTTGACACTTGTCAACTATTATCTGAATATAACGTTATGGTTGGAACTGTTCCCATAAATGTTTGTCAGAAGTAGTCACGGCGATTGCCCCCGCTGTTAAAGCCGCTTCAATATGCGCTTTTGTGCGAATTAAACCACCGTTAATAATTGGGATCCCCGTATGTTCACGAACTTCCTCGATTAATTCTGGAATAACGCCCGGCAACATTTCAATATAATCAGGCTCTGCTGTTTCAATCAGTGCATAGCTTTTCTCCAGTGCAATCGTATCAAGCAAAAACATCCGCTGAATGGCAATAATCCCTTTCGCTTTTGCTTTTTGAATCACATTTGCACGCGTCGAAATAATTCCAGCCGGACGAATATCATTACATAAAAAATCCGCCGCAAAATTATCTGTTTTAAGCCCTTGGATTAAATCGGCATGAATAATAAGACTTTTCCCATGCTTTTTCGCTTCATTTTTCAAAGCTTTTATATTACTAATATGTACTTCTAATAATACGATAAATTGAAAATCTGTTTTTAACAATTGCTCAAACTGCTTTAAACTTCTTGCTGCTGGCAATACTTGCTGATCGTTAAAATGCATAAGCTCCTCCTCATTCACATAACAAACCATCTTTACCTTTCAAGCAGTTAGTCATTCATTTGAACTTCTTTGACTGTTTTTTCTACTTCTTCACGCGTAATCTTTTCGCGCCCTTCTTCCATCGCCTTTAATGTTTTATGCGCAAGTGCAAGTGGTAAGCGACAAAATAAAATGATGCTCTTCTTCGTTAAAGATTCCATGTATAAATCTGCTTTTGCCAAATTATCTTTTGCATAGACGAATAAATCATCACGTGTCCAGCCCTTCGGCATGAAACTCACACCACGTTCTTCATAATCTTCGTCTTCATTTCGTAAAATATTTACAGCTTGTAATCCGCGACCATAGCCAATTGCAAGCGCTCGATCAGTTTTCTCTTCCCCATATAATTCCCATATATCCGATAACATTGTACCTACTAATCCTGCTACATAATAAGTGTACTCATCTAAATCTTCTTTCGTTTCAATTTGCCAGTTTAACTTTGACCACTTCGCCATACCATAAGCCATCTCACTTGCTGATTCCATAAGAATCGGCAACGCTTCTGGTGGACAAAAATCAATCCATTCTTTTAAACGCGTTGCAACTTCAGGTAATTGTGAAGCCGTATCACCTAAAATCTGCATATAGCGTTGTTGGTCAAATGGATGCTTGAAAAGCTCGCTAATTTCTGACAGCATCTCATATTTTAGTTGGTTGTCTAATTGCTCATCATCTTCAATTTCATCAATCGCGCGAAATACTAAATAAGCAGACGCTACGGCACTTCTTACATCTTTCTTTAAAAACATAATCGGTATGTAAAACGTTCTGCTCGTTTCTTTCAACATTTTCTTTGCTTCTTTGGGAAATGTTGCCATTGTACAATTCCTCCCGTAATTTTAATCTCTCTTACCTCTTATCGTAACGCAATTTGCGATAAGTTACACGAAATATCCTTTTATTTTACTATACCGCCCCCTATTTTCAATCCATTATGAAAAATATAAAAAGATGTACAAGGAAAAAACACTTCACCTGTACATCCATTTTTTCTGCGCTTCGCAAGTACACTAAATTTATTCATTCGGTTTAACGATCTCCCACTAATATGAGACTCGCTTGACGATATTTTTCATGTCGGACGTAATAATCGTATAACACTTTTCGATATCGCTTTAAATAGATCGTATGTTGACTTTTTTCAAAATAAGGAACTACCGTTTGTTCTAAATAACTGAAATACGCTGCAACATCCTTTGTAGCTTTTAATTTTAATAATGAAAAAATTATTGTATAGTGCGTACTTTTATGCTTTTTAGATAAGGTTAACCCTTTTTGGATCAGGCAAATGATTTCACGCTGTTCCCCAATTTTTCCTTCCAAACAACTATCAATATAATTCGATAAATATTTTAAGTAATTGGAGGCCAACTCATCGCCCTCCACAATTACTTGCTTATACCATTTCGCCGCTTCCTTATATTGCTTTCGATTAAAATATTCAAATCCTAAATTATTCATAAGCAACAGTTTCTCAAACTGAAGTTCGAGCGATCGACATCGTTCAATCAGGCGATGATAATTTGCAATAATATGCTCAAAATGCATATGTTTCTCTTGACTCACTTGCAATAAAATAATCGATTCAGCAAGAATACTTTTTCGATAATTATAGGTTTCTTGAAAATAACGCAATGCTTGATCGGCATATTTATAAGCAAGCGTAGAAGCCCCCATCAAATGACAAGCTACTGACAAATGGTGTAAGTATTCTTTATTCCCATAAATATCAACATCGACTTTTTGCAAATATGTCAATGGTTGTTGCTGACCGTCACGGTATAAAGTCACTTTATCACTAATATAATAAATGCCTTTTATATGATAATATAAATTTTGCTCAAATGGCGTTAATTCTTCTATTTGATTTTCAATAAACTGAATTTTTTCATTCGCCTGCTCATACTGTTTCTTGTAAATATAGTATCTTGCTAAAAGTAGATGAAAATGATGTGTACACTGCGCTGAACGAACAAACGGAATTGCTTCCAATTCACATTTTATCTGTTCAATTAACGACGCATCTTCTTCAACAAACGCAATTAGCCATTGTTTTAGCAAATCTTCAATCTTAGTGATTTGCTTCGTTTCTTGGTGAATATCAATGCCTAGCCGCTCTGAAAACAACATGATTAATTCATCAGAGTAAGCAGTTTTCCCTCGTTCAATTTTGCTAACATGTGTCGTCGTACATATTCCTTCCCCTAGTTGTGCTTGCGTAAGATTTGCTTGTTCACGATAAAACTTAATAATTTCACCCTGCTGCATCCCCACTCACGTCCCCACTTTATTCGCCCTCAACTAATTGATAATTAACACTATTCTATCATTGCGAGCAATGAACAGATATAGGCGAACAAACTCATTTTTCAACGTCCACGCATTGAATTGCTCTTTTTTGTTGTTGATTTTTGTACAAAAAAGACGACTTCACCCGACAAATGGAAAATACAACTCGTCAAGATTTTGTGGTACTTGCGAAGAGGGGAAGACACAAGTTTTTTGTAGTAGCTACAAGGATTTTTGTGGTAGCGACAACTTTTCCTGTGATACCTACAACTAATTGGGTGATTCCTACAACTTTCTTTGCAATACCTACAAATCTGTATTCAGTACCTACAAATTTTATTCATGAATCAACAAGTTGGGGATTACCTACATATTCTCCTTCGATATCGACAACTTTCCTTGTAATACCTACAAATCTGCATTCAGTACCTACAAGTTTTATTCATGAATCAACAAGTTGGAAAATACCTACATATTCTCCCTCGATATCAACAACTTTTCTTGTAATACCTACAAATCTGCATTCAGTACCTACAAATTTTATTCGTAAATCAACAAGTTGGAGATTACCTACATATTCTCCTTCAATATCGACAACTTTCCGATTCATATCAACAAAATTGATGTGCGTATCTACAAAGTTCGGACTGCTATCGACAACAAGTTCTTTATCTACAAATCGTTGAGTGATACCTACAACTTTTCTTGTAATATCTACAAATCTGCATGCAGTACCTACAAGTTTTATTCGTGAATCAACAAGTTGGAGATTACCTACATATTCTCCCTTGATACCTACAACTTTCCTAGCAATACCTACAAATCTGCATTCAGTACCTACAAGTTTTATTCGTAAATCAACAAGTTGGAAAATACCTACATATTCTCCCTTGATACCTACAACTTTTCTTGTGATACCTACAACAACCTCTAAAAAGTCTTCATTCATTCAAAAAAAGACTGTCCAGCGAGTCAATTTTAATGACTTCTTGGACAGCCTTGCTCATTCGCTCTATCAACATACGCCTTCAGCATCGTGTGCTGTAATCATATTTTGTACTTCTTGCACAGCCTTGCTTGTTCGTTCTATCAAAATACGCCTACAGCATCGTATGCTGCCATTACGCTTTGAACTTCTTGTGAAGGCTCTCCATTCTTTTCAGGATATAAATCGCTTGCTGCTTGGATGGCAGCTTGACGCATTTGACTAAAATCAGAAGACGCAGTTAAATAATGTGTTAGTGCGCGATAATAAATTTTCTCTGCTTTATCTTTCCCGATGCCAACAACCGTAACATCATTATGCGTATCGCCTTCCGTTAATAAATACGCCGCTTTATTATTAATACTACTATTAACATGAACGCCGCCATTATCTAACTCTCCAATATAACGGTCATCATAATGATCTGGGTAATATCCCGATTCTGTATAACCACCAATATAAACAGATGCTGGATCTTTCATATCACGTAATCCGTCACCATCAATTGCTGGTGTATAGATGTCTTCGCCCAATAACCAAAGATCATCTCCCGTTTTATTTTCAATAAACGCCCCCATAATATCTGCGATTGATTCATTAATCGCGCCTGATTCGTTTTTATAAATTAAACCAGCAGTGTTTTCAATGACCCCATGTGTCATTTCGTGTCCGATAACATCTAATGAACCTGATGTAGAAATCATCATCTTGCCATCGCCATCTCCGTAAAGCATTTGTTTGCCGTTCCAACCTGCGTTATTCCACTTATCCCCAACATGAACAGTTGATATCATTTTCATCCCTTTATCATCCATGGAGTTACGATCATGTTTCTTTTTGTAATGATCATGCACTTTTCCTGCATTAATATGGGCTGATACCGCTGCTGGGTCGTAAAATACACTTGTTGGTGTTGTCACTTCAAATCCAGTAAAACCTAATAAACCTGACATAATGATGAAAACTGTTTCTCCCATGCGTGATGCTTCAAATGTTTGAATATCTGCCTCTCGCGATCCATCAAACATATAGCGCTCGCCTGTTTCTTGATCCAAGACGGATTGGAATTGATGCATTTTACCAAAAATATCAATTCCTCGTGATGTTACCGCCTCTGTATTTTCTGGAATCGCTTTTTCATCCACTTGTGTAACAGCTTGTCCACCATCTTTAGAAAAACTGTTTTCTCGCCCTTCCTCAACTTGAATGGCAACACCATGAAAGGCATCGTAATGATCCAACACTTTACCGTCTTGTGCACTTACAAAATAATGGAAATATCCCGGCGCCGGGCTACTTGTAGATGCTTGAATCGCATACACTAATTGAAGTGTTCCTTCGTGTTCATACATCACTTGTTTTGCATTCAATCCATCAAATTGCTTCACTTCACCAATCTTTTTTTCAATATCTTTTTGTGCAATGGCTACAGCATCTTTCTCACTAATTGATGCTTTTGTCGATGCTTGTACACGCGTATTTTTAGCATTTGTTACTTGTCCAAAATACGTTTTCACCTCATGATCATTCGTTAAAGAAATTGCCTGTTCTGAACCATAAATAGGTACCCCATTATATAGTTCAATCGCTTTAAAGTGATACGTATTCGTTTGTTGATCCAAAAATTTATCAATAATTGTAAATTGTTCTTTTGCTGCATTCAAATTTTCCTTGCCAGACATTTTCTTCTTTTGCTCTACAACTTTCGATTGCAAAAATGCATACACTGCATCTTCTTGACTTAAAGACTTCGGTGCTTTCCACGATCCAATCAAATAAGATGGCGTGTTGAATGATTCATTAATTGCGATTTGTTCAGTTGCAGAGGCTGGATTCGCTGCTACCATTAGCCCAGGGATAACAAGTGACGTTGCCAAAACTGTTTGCAATACTTTTTTCTTCATATTGTTCTTTTTCACATAATCACCTCTCCTTTTTCTACTTTCAATTATTCTGAACATTCCCATTCCCGTCAATTGGGTTATTGAGAACCTTGATATCATGGCGTTTGTTCTACTCAAAACGTTTTACGCACTCCATTTTTCATTGATTCACACGGCAAATAACCCAATTTACAATATTCTGAAATTGACATACGATTGAGCTATGACATTTCGAGGTGAGAATTTATGAGACGAGCCTTTGTTTGTACAATTCTTTTTTGTTGGTCTTTTTTCTACATCTGCTATCACTATATTGAACCTACAGAATCGCAATTTCATCATGCAACGACTACAACGACATCCATTAGGGCAGAAATGATTTTTCCAGTAACAGCTCGTACGATCGAAGAAGAAGCACTTGCGTTATATCAAACGATTCATACCATTTCTCAACAACCAGCTCCAAACATCAACACACGGTCCACAAGTAAAATTGCACAACTTATGGATCACTATCAACAGGAGTGGAACCATATTGGACAAGCAGTTCAACAATTAACAGCATTACAGCAAGAATTATCTTCACACGATCAACAATCAGAAAACGTAGCGTACATCAAAAATTCATTAAAAACTGTTTCTAAATATGTGAAAGAAGCGGATCAAGCAATTGAACACAGTCATCATCAACAAACCATTTTGCGTTTAGAAAAAGCGCTCATACTTCCACAACAACAAAAAGAGGAACCTGTTCACAATGTAGAAGAAGTAACTCCAACAGAACCTCAAACAGAACAAGTACTTGAAAATGAAACGCGTAACACTGAAGACCATTCAAAACAGCATGAGGAGGAATAAGATGAAAAATATCCTGTTAGGGATAAGTCGATTGATCGTGTTGACATTCATTTGTATACTTGCCATTTTCGTTTTAACAATGAAAGCTTCTGGTGGAGAACCAAAACTCTTTGGTCATCAGATGAAAGTCGTTGTTTCAGGATCCATGGAACCAACATTCGAAACTGGGTCCATTATTATTCATAAACTGATAGACGAGCCGAAAATCTTTCAACCACATGATATCATTACCTTTCAAACTGGTGACAAACTAATTACTCACCGCATTATCAATACGATTGATGTAAACGGAGACATTTTATATGAAACAAAAGGAGACAATAATAAGACTGCTGACGCTGAATATGTAAAACCCGAGCAAATTGTTGGTCAATATGCATCGATTACGATTCCGAAACTTGGTTATATCGTTCGTTATGTTCATTCAAAATTAGGTGCAGCATTATTATTAGCAGTTCCGGGATTATTGCTTGTGATGTCTGGATTGCATACGATTTACACATCCATTCGCAATGAAGAAGTACAAAATGCATCTGAACTTATTTAAACTTCTTTCTTTTAAAAGGAAGAATTTAATAAAATGACTATTTTAAGGGGGAAATGCACGTATGAGTTTAGCAAAGAAGATTAGTAACGGAGTTCTAACAGTCGCATTAGGATTTTCATTAATTGGGGGAGGTACTTACGCTTACTTTAGCGATACAGTTGAAACGAATAACACATTCGCTGCGGGAACGTTGGATTTATCCGTTAATCCTGAAACGATTGTTAATCTTGATAACTTAAAGCCTGGTGACGAAATAGCTAAAACATTTCAACTTGCGAATCATGGTTCTTTAGATATTGAACAAGTCCTATTAGAGACCAGTTATATCGTGGATGATGCAAATAGTAATAATACTGAAGACTTTGCAGAACATATTAAAGTGACCATCTTATACAATCAAGCAACGGCTTCTGTACAAGTCATTGAAACAACATTAAAAGACCTGGCAAATGAAATGCCTGATATTACAGCAATTGATGAGTTTGTTGGTAGCACACAAAGACCAAACGGCTTAAAACCTGGCGATATGAATAATATTGTTGTATTATTCGAATTTGTTGATAATGGTGAAAATCAAAACCAGTTCCAAGGAGACGCGCTCCAAGTAAAATGGAAGTTCCATGCTGAACAAACAGACGGTCATTTCTATGAAGATGAATAACAAAAACTGCTAATGTCAAAAGGAGGCACCTCTTCGAGAAGAGATGCCTCCTAATTTATTTCACATATTGGTCGATAAACATAATC
>DATGUH010000154.1:0-14577 GCA_035301445.1 Pseudogracilibacillus sp.
CCCTCCAATGAATGAAAGGCGAGAGGCTGAACGTTATTAATGACGCCTGTATCCTGCGTAGCATTCCGTACATGTCCAACTGCCGAAGTACCTGTAAAATCTTCGAAATCAACACTTTTAAAAACATCATTCACTAGGCCCATGTCTTTATGCACCTTGAGCTCTTCACCGTTATTAACGACTATCCCTGCACCATCCTGACCACGATGCTGCATAGAGTGCAATCCATAGTACGTAATTTCTGTTGCTTTTTTGTGCCCCCAAATACCAAACATATGACATTCCTCATTTTTACTTAGATTTCAGTAATTGTTTTATACTACCTGTCCATAGTTCTCTTAGTTCATCAACATCTTCCCGTATTACTTCATTGCCGTCAGCGCCATTAATAACAATGGCTGATTTATCCGTTACTACACCAAATTTATAAGCATCTTTACATATCTTTTCAAATTCGTGTGCATCTTCTTCTTTAACAGAAACAAGGTAGCGTGATTGAGTCTCGCTGAACAGTTCTATTGTTTCACTTCTCGTAACCGTAGCGCTCACTCCTAATCCATCCGTACGCATCAATTTTTCAGCCAACGCAACAGCAAGTCCGCCTTCTGCAATATCTTCTGCCGATTGAATATATCCTCTTTTAATAGCACTAAGCACATTTGCAGATCGTTCTTTCTCTGTTTCAAGATCTATTTTAGGGGCATGGCCTCTATATTCACCTTTCATCATATACTGTAACTCACTACCACCAAAATCATTGTCTGCTTTACCAATCACATAAATAATGTCACCTGCTGCTTGAAATGCATTTGGTGTCACATGTTCTAGACTATCAAATAAGCCGACGATTCCAATGACCGGTGTTGGGTAAATTGGTTCTCCCTGTGACTGATTGTACATAGAAACATTACCACTTATAACTGGCACATTAAGATTCCTGCAAGCCTCACTGATGCCATTAATACTTTGTTCCATTTGCCAAAAAACTTCTGGATTAGTTGGATTACCATAATTAAGTCCATCTGTAATACCAATCGGTGTTGCCCCTGCCGCAGTCATATTACGAACCGCTTCTGCTACCGCAATCTTACCGCCATTTTCCGGGTCGAGATAAATATAGCGGGAATTACAATCCGTTGAAATCGCAATAGCTTTATCATGTTCTGGAATTTTCACAACTGCTGCTCCATTGCCAGGACTTTTCACCGTATTTTTTAATGCATTACTATCAAATTGATCATAAACCCAAGATTTATTAGCAATAGTAGGCCGCTGTAATAATGCTTTAAGCGTTTCACCTTGGCCTTCCACCACTATTTCAGGTGCTCCTTCGTCCTGAAACGCCTGAAAATAAGATGCCTCTTTAGCCGGCAATTCATTTGCAGGTGCATCCAGTGCCGATGTAGCAATATTTGCAACAACTTCACCATGCTGTTTGATTCGAAATACTTCTTCCTCGATGACTTCACCAACCGCACAAGCGTCAATTTGATGCTTTTTAAAAATCTCATAAAACTTCTCTTCTTGACCCTTCTCAACAACAAGTAACATTCTTTCTTGTGTTTCGGATAACATCATTTCATAAGCTTGCATCGCTTTATCGCGTTGAGGAACTAAATCAAGATCTATCTCCATTCCTGTTCCTGCTTTTTCAGCCATCTCTGCACCTGACGAAGTAATTCCTGCTGCTCCCATGTCTTGCATACCTATGAGCTCTTCACGTTCAGCAACTTCCAAACATGCAGCCATTAATTTCTTTTCTAGTTTTGGGTTCCCGGCAGCCGGACTTGCATCCTCGCTCACTTCATCACTGGATGAATGAGCAGCACCATGAATACCATCTCTGCCTGTTGGAGCACCAGCATAAATGACAGTATTACCTACTCCCGAAGCAAGACCCTTTTGAATCTTATCATGATCAATTAATCCAACGACCATTGCATTCACAAGCGGTGCATCTTCGTAACTAGCATCAAACTGCACCTCTCCTCCGACTGTTGGCACACCAACCGCATTGCCATAATCAGCAATACCTCGTACTACTTCTTTAAATAAATATTGAGTCCGTTCATCCGATAAATGTCCAAATCGTAATGAATTCAAAGCTGCAATAGGATGAGCCCCCATAGAGAAAACATCTCTCAATATACCGCCAACCCCAGTTGCTGCCCCTTCATAAGGATTGATTCTAGATGGGCTGTTATGACTCTCTATCTTAAACACAACTGCTTGGTTATCACCGATATCTACAACACCAGCCCCTTCACCAGGACCAACAAGTACCCTGTCTGATTCATTCGGAAAACGTTTCAACAAAGATTTTGAAGTCTTATAGCTACAATGTTCCGACCACATCGCTGAAAAGATACCTGTTTCGGTATAATTCGGCAGTCTTCCTAACAACTCTTTTACCTTTGTAAATTCATCATCAGTTAAACCTAAATCTCTATATAGTTTGTCTGATTCAATTGTCTTTGGATCGAAATCATGTTCCATCTGCATCTGCTCCTTTTTATGAGTTGGCTTTATATTTAAAAACTGGTTATTTTAATCCTAATCGATCAAAAATCATGTCTACATTTTTTAAATGATAAGTTGTATCGAAACAATCCTTCAGTTCTGACGGCGTTAATTTATCTGTCACAGAGGAGTTGCCTTCTAGAAGTGCTTGGAAAGATTTTGCTTCCTCCCATGCTTGCATAGCCAACGGTTGCACAATTCCATAAGCATCTTCGCGTGACATCCCTTTATCTATCAAGGTAAGTAATACGCGTTGAGAAAAAATAACCCCGTACGTTTTATCGATATTACGCTTCATATTTTCCGGAAATACAGTTAAATTGCGCACTACATTTGTAAATCGATGTAGCATATAATCGATAGCAATCGTCGCATCTGGTAATATAATTCGTTCCGCGGAGGAATGGGAAATATCCCGTTCATGCCACAAAGAAACATTCTCATATGCTGTAACCATATGACCACGAACTACCCTTGCCATTCCACTCATATTTTCTGAAGCAATTGGATTTCTTTTATGCGGCATGGCAGATGATCCAGTCTGCCCTTTCCGGAAGTACTCCTCTACTTCACGTGTCTCCGTTTTTTGTAACCCACGAATTTCAGTAGCAAACTTCTCAATCGATGTAGCAATAAGTGCTAATACAGACATAAATTCTGCATGACGATCACGTTGCAAAGTTTGCGTTGACAATGGCGCAGGTAAAAGACCTAGCTTTTCACAAACATGCGCTTCAACCTTAGGATCGATATTAGCATATGTTCCAACGGCACCAGATAATTTACCATAAGCTAAACGACTTGCTGCCTCGTCAAAACGTTCCAAATTTCGCTTCATTTCTTCATACCAAAGAGCAAGTTTAAGACCAAATGTTGTTGGTTCCGCATGAACACCATGCGTGCGTCCCATCATCACGGTATGTTTGTGTTCAATCGCCTTTGCCTTAAGTACTTCAATAAATTCGACAAGGCCCTCGCGAATTAAATTATTTGCCTGTTTTAACACATATGATAATGCCGTATCTACAACATCCGTTGAAGTAAGCCCGTAATGTACCCATTTCCGTTCTTCTCCCAAAGATTCTGACACCGCTCTAGTAAATGCAACGACATCATGTCTCGTTTCTGCTTCAATTTCATGAATTCTCTCTACATCAAATGCGGCCTTCTCACGAATTTTCTCCACATCTTTTTGAGGAATTTCTCCAAGTTTCGCCCAAGCTTCACAAGCAAGAATTTCAACCTCAAGCCAAGCTTGATAACGATTTTCTTCCGACCATATTGCACCCATTTCTTTACGGGTATATCGATCAATCATGAGTAACCTCCATCTTTGTTTAACACATTTATTTTAACGAATTATTTATCGTCTTTCGTAATCATTTGCTAAGTCGTTCACCGTTTGCTCGTCTTCTGCTAGAAAAGTAACATGACCCATCTTTCTCTTTTCTTTTACTTCGGCTTTTCCATACAAATGCACGAAAGCCTCGGGGGTATCCAACATCGTTCGAACCACTTTATCGACCTCATTACCAAGCACATTCACCATGACAGCAGGCTGTAATTGCTCGATTTTTGGCACTGCTAACCCACAAACAGTTCGTATATGGGAAGCAAATTGAGAAACATTACACGCCTCAATCGAATAATGTCCAGAATTATGAGGACGTGGCGCCATTTCATTCAAATAAATGTCATCATCTTTTACGAACATTTCAATTGCAAAAGTACCAACAATGCCTATTTCCTCCGCAAGTTCTCTTGCTGCATTCCGTGCTTTTAATGCTAAACTATCCGACACTCCGGCAGGAACCATTGTTTTATATAAAATATGATCACGATGTTCATTTTCTGAAATAGGGAAAAAAGCTATTTCTCCTGATTGCGAACGAGAAAAAATTACCGAAATTTCTTTATCAAAAGAAACCCATTCTTCAATAATACAAGTGACACCAGCATTTTCAGCAAAATCAACTGCCTCTTCAACATCATCCACTGATTCTATTTTCAGTTGCCCTTTTCCGTCATATCCTCCCTGACAAGTTTTAATAACTGCCGGCAATGAGAATGACTCTAATGCTTTACGACATTCCTCTCCATTATGTACAATTTCAAAAGCAGGAACCGGTAATTCAAGCTTTTTCATCACCATTTTTTCTTTTTCTCGGTTTTGCGTTACTTCTAACGCATAGGCACCTTGAGGCAACTTACCTTGTTCTTCGATATAAGTCGCCGCTGAAAGATCCACATTTTCAAATTCATATGTTACGACATCACTTTTATCCGAAAGTTCTCGTATAGCTTCCATATCATCATATTTCGCTATTATTTGACCATCTGCTACCTGAGCTGTCGGACAATTTGGCGTAGGGTCGAGTACGATTACTTGATACCCCATATATTTTGCGGCAATAGACATCATTCTCCCTAGCTGTCCTCCGCCAATAATTCCAATTGTTTGGGGTGGTAATATAGTTAATGGTTGATTATTTTTCTGCAAGATCTTCCCTCATTTCTTCCACTTTTTGCGTAAGTTGTTTTCGATAATTGTCTAGCTGAACTGCGATATGAGTATCATTAACAGACAAAATTTGCGCTGCATACAAACCTGCATTTGTTGCTCCGGCTTTTCCAATTGCCATTGTAGCCGTTGGAACACCACCAGGCATTTGCACAATCGATAAAAGCGAATCCATTCCATCAAGCGCTTTAGACTGCACCGGTACACCGATAACTGGAAGCGTTGTTTTCGATGCTGTCATACCTGGCAAATGTGCAGCACCACCCGCACCAGCTATAATTACTTTTATGTCCCGCTTTCTTGCTGTTTCCGCATATCGAAACATATCATCAGGTGTCCGATGTGCCGAAATAACTTCTTTTTCATAGGAAATATCAAGTTCATCTAACACATTACAAGCATGTTGCATTGTTTCCCAATCTGAGGTACTTCCCATAATGACACCTACTTTAGCCACTTCCATCACCCTTTTTAGCAAAGTAATTTATTTATCATTTCATAATAAATATCCATATTGTTTTATTTTGGTACCCTTTCAAAAGCTATTAAAAACAAAAAAAGTCTATACTCCTCCCTTTAAACATTCATAAGAGTTTGAATAGACCTATATTGAATATTTACATATGTTAAAAACATTTGTAGATTACACATACATACCTCGATATTATATTTTTTAAGGATATTGTTTCCAGCTACTTTTCTCATCACGGAACCATCCTTCGCTTCAAATCTTCAATACTTACTTAAGTATAACAAAATTAATTTTTAATCGTCAATCAATTTTCAGCAAAAGTCGAACATTATCATTATAATTTAGTTGTAACGTTCGGCTTTTGGGACAAATTAGACGAATCTCCCTGTTGTAATAGCTCTTCTTCTGGTATTTCTGCATCTTCTTCATATTCTTTATTAATTTCTGGCAATGTTTTATCTGGGGGATCAACTTGTTGTCCTTTCTTTTCCCCAGTTTGATGAAATAATCTCCCTTTTCGAACTTGACGTACCCAAAATCCACCTTTAATATATTTTGGTTCATAGGCAATCATAAATGCGCTCGGGTCAATTTCCATAATTACTTGATATAATCGGAGTTCTTGTTTTCTCGGGGTTAATATTTGCATAGATAAACGATCTCCATCCATACCATAAGACGTCCAGCTTGTGACACCAAACCCTTCTTGGCGCAATTTTGATGTAAAATTTAATTCGGGATTGGATGAAACAACATTAATTGTAATGTATCCAAGAGCCAATCGATCCTCTAAGTGCGAGCCTACAATAATACCTAGTGCATAACCACCTGCATAAGCAGCGATATTTTGAATACCATCTAAATTATCCAATACAAGACTAAGACCGATAACATATAAAATGACCTCAATTGTGCTGACCAATGCAGCAATATATGGCCTGCCCTTCATGGTTAAAATCATTCGAATCGTTGAACTGGAAACATAAACAACATTGACAAGAAAGATAATAAGCACCATTATTAAAGCGTTATCCAGCCATGACAACTCCAACACCCTTTCTATCCTTGATGCAACGTATATTTATTCTGTATCTTTATTCGGTCCGTATACGCGTTTTTCTATTCTTGATTCTCTTCCTTCCAATCGTTTATCGAGCCGTCGTTTCCAATTTGGCGCAAGCAATGGACATGCTGCCAAGCTTGCTGAGGCCTCTAAATCCTTTTTTCTTTCATGCATTATTTGATTACATATTTGTATGGTCCATTCTGGATAAGGTCGCTCTTTTAAAACCATCATCGAGTCACCTTCTATATACCCTTCTTTCAGCACCCGATAGTACCATCCTGTACGGCCACTTTTTTGTATTCGTAGAGCGAAATCAATCACACCAAATCGTCGTGCTGGTTTCCAACAAGGTTGACGCGGCTGTGATACTTCTACAAGTGCATCACCTATTTCATAAGTATCCCCAATGCATACGTCTGTTTCATCGATTCCCTCTATAACAAGATTTTCTCCCATTGCCCCAGTGTTTATTTCCATTTCCAAATCTTTTTTCCAATAATTATAATGCTTTTCAGGGTAGGCAAACAGTGCTTTTTCCGGCCCACCATGAGCAACAGTGTCTCCTATTTCATCTGATTCCAATCCCGTTGGACTTAACCATAACTTTCCAGACTGTTCATTTTTAAACATACCTGTTTTCCACGGGCGTTCCATTGGATTTTTTGCACCTTGTGTTCCAAGATGTTTTACTTTCCCGGTTCTAATTTGTTTAATATATACTTTCGATACTTGATCCATTCCGCAGCCCCCTTAATCGTATTGATTCCAACTAAGTTTGTGTATAAACCTATTTTAGCATACGAAAAAACATTTGAGGACAAACACAATCATTTTATACTGATTGATATGAAAGCACCCCGACATTTTGCCAGGGCGCCTACTATTATGCTAAGAAAATAAAATACAAAACAAATATAACGAATAATACATACATCACAGGGTGAATTTCTTTTATTTTACCTTTCATAATCATCGTTATCGGATAAAAGACAAAACCAATCGCAATCCCCGTTGCAATACTATATGTGAGTGGCATAGCTATAATCGTTAAAAAGGAAGGAACTGCAATTTCGAATCTATCCCATTCAATATCTTTTAAAGCCGTTGACATAAGTACACCTACTATAATTAGTGCTGGCGCAGTCACTTCAAGCGTAACTACTTGCAATAAAGGTGAAAAAAACAGCGCAAGTAAAAAGAACCCTGCCGTCACCACAGATGTAAATCCTGTACGTCCACCAACTCCAACACCTGAAGTAGACTCTACAAAAGAAGTCGTTGTAGATGTACCTACAATCGCACCTGCAACTGTAGCAGCTGAATCTGCAAACAATGCTTTACCCGCCCGAGGTAGTTTATTATCTTTCATCAAACCAGCCTGTCTTGCCACAGCAACCAACGTTCCAGCTGTATCAAAAAAGTCAACAAATAAAAATGTCAACATTACGACAAGCATCTCTAAAGTAAATATATCACCAAAATTAACAAAAGCTTGTCCAAAAGTTGGCGCTACACTAGGAACACCACTCACAACATCACTTACACCCGAAGGCACGGGAATTAGACCAAAAATCATACCTGCAATAGAGGTTAACAGCATCCCATAAAAGATACCGCCACGAATATTCAAACTAAGTAACACAACGGAAATAACAATACCAAATATAGCAAGCATCACTGGCCCACTCGTTAAATTACCAATACTAACAAGTGTATCATCATCTCCTATAATAATACCTGCATTTTGAAATCCTAAAAAAGCAATGAAAAATCCAATCCCTGCACCAACAGCTAACTTCAAATTACCAGGAATGAAATTGATAATTTTTTCCCTTAAACCTGTCAGTGTCAAAATAATAAAAATAAGACCAGAAGCAAGTACACCTGATAATGCCGTTTCCCAAGGAATACCATAAGTTAGTACTACTGTATAAGCAAAAAAAGCATTCAAACCCATTCCTGGAGCTAGTCCAATTGGATACTTTGCAACTATCCCCATAAATAACGTTCCAACGGCTGCTGCAATCGCCGTTGCTGTAAAGACGGCACCTTGATCCATTCTCGTTACACCATCAGGAAGCTGTTCAACACCTTCCAACGACAAAACAGAAGGATTCACAAACAAAATATAAGCCATTGCCAAAAACGTCGTCATTCCAGCCATAAACTCTGTGCGGTAATTCGTACCCAACTCTTCGAACCGAAAATACTTCTTCAACCTTGTTCCTCCTCAGTTCGCGCAAAAACTATTGAACAAAAAATAGCACCCTTATCTATCGACAAGAGTGCTACTACCGTACTGATACGCAAAAAATCCATGAAAACATATATTTTCACGTAGCGTAGTCAGACCATTTACGGTGGTCTGGTAGAAACTCTAAGCCATATTCCCTAGATTATACGCAAAACATTTAATTTTATAAGCTTATCTTACAGCGAATCAGGATTTTCGTCAATGTTATTTTTTAGTTGTTAAATGGAGTTCGCCGCCGAATTTTTTCGGTGAGTGCATAGCTTAGTCAATTGTATAACTAGTTTTGCATTACTAGCGGCTGTTGGCACCTATGCATGACAATGTTTTGAGATTTCTTAGCTTCATTGTCATGATTAACGTTATTCATAACATTGTGGGTGGGGATTCAATCCAATTTGTCTCTGTTAAAAGTTATTCATAACATTATCCATGGATATTCAACCCAATTTGTCACTGTTAAAAGTTATTCATAACATTGTCTATGGATATTCAGCCCAATTTGTCACTATTAACAGTTGTTCATAACATTGTCCATGGATATTCAGCCCAATTTGTCACTGTTAAAAGTTATTCATAACATTGTCCATGGGGATTCAACCCAATTTGTCACTGTTAACAGTTGTTCATAACATTGTCCATGGATATTCAACCCAATTTGTCACTGTTAACGTTATTCATAACAATGTACGTGGGTGTTCAAGCCAATTTGTCACTATTAACGTTATTCGTAACACTGTACGTGGATATTCAACCCAATTTGTCACTGTTAACTGTTATTCATAACAATGTACGTGAGTGTTCAGCCCAATTTGTCACTGTTAACAATTGTTCATAACACTGTACATGGTAATTCAGCCCAATTTGTCACTATTATCGGTTAAAATCACTGTTTTGTAAACTTATTTGTAAGTAATAACAGCTATTCATGACAATATAGCAATTTTCACAAAGGCATTTGTCATCAATAGCTGTTAAGATTAAAAATCATCTATTTTCAAGCCAGCGCATCTCGAACATTCTTGCACTTTAATTCACCGGAGTTTTATAACTTCCAAAAACTAATCCAACAGGCGGTTGTTCTCATCTACTGATAAAACTTTCGTATCCTTTCTACTTACTTTTCCAGTACCATGACAAACACTACATTCATATTGCCAACCTTCATCATCACTTTGCATGCCGTATCCTTGACATGCCTTACATTGTTGCTCTTGCATATGAGAAAACCCTCCTTCAATTATTTTGGTGATGATTGTTTCACCCAATTAATTAAACCGCCTACTTTCATAATGTCCACTTGGCGAGGAGATAATGCATGTGCTGCCTTTATTTTGATACCTTTCCCTTTTATTTCAACATCGAATGTATCTGTTGTCTCTATTTTAGATCGGATATTTTCCAAGACAAGTACATCTCCGGATTCCAATACATCGAAATCTGACTCATCTACAAATGTTAATGGTAAAATACCGAAGTTCACTAAATTTTGCCAATGAATTCGAGCAAAGTCTTTCACAAGTGCTACGCGCAATCCTAAATATCTCGGAGCAAGTGCTGCATGTTCTCTACTTGAACCTTGCCCATAGTTGTTACCGCCAACGATTGCGTGTCCGCCATGTTCGACCGTTTGCTTTGCACGGTCAGGATAAGTCTCATCAATAATCTCAAAGGAGAACTTACTTATTTCCGGTAAATTACTTCGGTACGGAAGCACTCGAGAACCACCCGCTAAAATTTCGTCTGTTGAAATGTTGTCGCCCATTTTTAGTAATATAGGAACCTCCAACCTGTCAGGGAGAGCTGTCATTTTAGGAATAGATGCAATATTAGGCCCTTTTTCCAATTCAACTTTAGCTGCTTCTTCCGGAGGCAATGGTGCATCCAGTAAATTTTGATCTAAAGTTGTTTCTTCTGGCTCATGGAAAACTGGTGCCCTTTCACCAAGTGATCGAGGATCAGTAATAACTCCTTTCAAAGCAGATGCTGCAGCGGTTTCTGGACTGCATAAAAACACACTATCCTCACGTGTACCAGATCTACCCGGGAAGTTTCTAGGTGTAGTACGTAAACTATTCCGTCCTGTTGCAGGTGCCTGCCCCATTCCGATACAACCATTACAACCAGCTTGGTGCATTCTACCTCCCGCTTGCAATAAACTTGCGATATGACTGTTTTTAACAAGATCAACAAGCATTTGTCTGGAAGTAGGATTCACATCAAGCGAAACACCGTCTGCAATATGTTTATCTTTTACAATATCAGCCGTTACGGCAAAATCACGAAAACCCGGATTAGCAGAGGAACCAATATAAGATTGATAAATTGGTGTATCTACTAATTCTGCAACCGGTACCACATTCCCCGGACTAGACGGTTTAGCAATGAGAGGTTCTAATGAAGATAAATCAATTTCTTCCTCTATATCATATGTCGCGTCTTTATCAGCTAAAATTTCCTCATAGTCCTCCTCACGCTCTTGTTGTTTTAAAAAGCGCTTTACTTCTTGATCAGACGGAAATACAGTACCTGTCGCGCCAAGTTCAGCTCCCATATTTGCAATAACATGACGATCCATTGCACTTAATTCATCCAAGCCTGGACCATAATATTCAATGACTTTACCGACCGCTCCTTTAACATCATGTCGACGTAACATTTCTAAAATGACATCTTTTGCACTGACCCATTCCGGAAGTTTTCCAGTTAATTTAACACCCCAAACTTCAGGCATTTTCACATAAAAGGGTTCTCCAGCAATTGCCATCGCTACATCTATACCGCCTGCTCCCATTGCAAGCATACCCATACAACCATTAGCACAAGTATGACTATCTGAACCAAGTAATGTTTTACCAGGCTTTGCAAGGCTTTGCATATGCACTGGATGACTCACACCGTTACCAGGACGACTGTAATAAAGACCGAATTTTCTAGTTGCACTTTCCAAAAACAGATGATCATCAGGGTTTTTATTATCGACTTGTATTAAATTATGATCCACATACTGTGCAGATGCTTCTGTTTTGACATAATCAAGTCCCATCGCTTCCAATTCCAACATAACCATCGTTCCTGTCGCATCTTGGGTTAATGTTTGATCTATTTTTAACCCAATCTCTTCACCTGGAACCATTTTACCGCTCATCAAATGGCTTTCGATCAATTTTTGTGTAACATTTTGTCCCAACTTTCGTCCCTCCTGTAAAATCTTTATTCTACTATCCCCAAATACCCTTAAAATCATTCATAAAAACATCATTCCTTTATAATAGAAATGATCTATTACTTTCTCCGGAAAAAATTGATAAAATTCTTACTGAAACATTGAAATACAACCTACATAATACATATTGCAGATTTAACGCCATTATTCATCTGTAACATTTAATTTGGTATACTATATAGAACACAACGAATGAGGTGGGAATATAATTGAAGAACAACGTACAAATTGCAGCACCAAAACTGGCCGAAAATCTACATGAAGTTAGTATCCATTCAATCAAAGCTGGTGAAATATATGAAAACTGTCTATTTAAAGATGGTTCTCTTTCAAATCAAACTTTAGAGCAAACTATATTTCGTCATTGTAAATTTATAAATGTTTCTTTTGAAAATGTTCATTTTTTTCAATTAGACATAACGGAATGTATTTTCGATAACTGTGATATGGCTAACACAGAATTATTAGGGGCCATTATTCATCAAACTATTTTTAAAAACAGTAAACTTATAGGTGCTAACTTTGCAGAAACAACACTAAAGAATGTTCAGTTTCTTCATTGCATTAACACATTTTCTTCTTATAATTTTGCAAAGTTAACCCGTGTTATATTCTCAAATTCTGTACTCGATCAAGCAGAATTTCAAGAAACAAATTGGAAAAAACTATGGCTCAAGAGCAATCGTATGGAACTTACTGATTTTAGTAATACTAATTTAAACGGATTGGATCTCACTTCAAACCAATTTAACAATCTTATTTTTTCAAAGGAATTGATTCAAGGTGCCACTATTGAGCCGATGCAAGCACTTGCTATTTGTGAGGGAGTTGGGGTTCGAGTGAGTGATTAACAACATTTAAGAATTTGTTTCATTTCATGATAGAGATTACAATTTTTCATGAAAAAATGAGTGACAGTAAAAACTTCCATAATACTGTCACTATCTCCATAATCCATAATATTACAATTTTCACATCGTTCTCATAACTATTTAGTAATCTTGATATCTTTCATACGCCGTCTGCTTAATTTCCATATACTCATCCAAACCCATTTTATCTATTTGTTCTACATAATCATCCCATTCAGAAAAATCAACATCACCAGCAATAAATTTATCTCTCATTTCTTCTACATATTTATCAATATCTTGACCAATAGAATTCAGTGTATTATTTTCTTCTTCTGTATAAGTGAAGGCAGGCCAAATTTCTTCCGGTACTTGTGGAGCAATTTTATCTGCTGCCTCTAATGAAGTTGGTGCTACTTCAGAGCCATTGAAATAATCTTCTTTAATGAGACCGATTTCTGCACCAATCCATGTCAATTCCTTTGCCAATTCCTGTTCAAATGTAGAGTCTTCGGGAGGGTTTTTAATTCTGTCCATATACTCCAGTTCCCCATCTTCGTTTTTTTCATATGTCTCTCCTTCGACACCCATAAAGTAAAATTTAGCTCCTTCATCACTATAAAAATAATCCATCCATCTCACAGCAGCTGCCGGGTTTGGATTTTCCTTTGTAATAGCAAAGCTCCCTGCGGTTGTCACTGTCGAAAATGCTTTAACAAATAATTGATCTCCAAACGGTCCCTCAAGTGCAGTTCCGCATTCATAAGCCTTACCAACTTCTTCACCAAATAAATCAATAGGATCGTAAAATACCATACTTGCATAATGCTCATCAGCAGCTGTCGCTAAAAATTGATCCCATTCTATCGTAAAAATATTTTCTTCTATTAAACCTTCTTCAAATAATTTATTCGTATATTCTAATAATGCCTTATACTCATCCGTCGAAGCATAGAAACGCACTTCGTCTTTTTCAGGATGAAGATCAACCGGCCCATTATTTACGCCTTTATTTGCAACTCCAAAAGCTCCTGATAAATATTGCACTAACTCATCAATACTCGTTCCGCCATATGGGACTGTATCACCATTTCCCGCAGGATCTAATTCCTTTACCGCTTTTAAAAACTCATAAAACTCATCAGTCGTTTCCGGTACTTCCATATCTAATTCATCCAACCAATCCTGATTAAACCAAGGTCTACTCGTTATTAAAAAAGATGTAAAGTCTTCATCAACGATTGGCGGCATTGTATAAATACTTCCATCTGGAAAGGTAATCGCTTTTCGAATAGATGGATCCTCTTCCATTAACTTTGATAAGTTAGGCGCGTATTCATCTATCAAATCATTTAATTCAATAAACGTTCCTTGTTGACCATATCGATATATGTCTGTATTCGGTAACTGCGACCAGAAAAATATATCAGGTAAATCCCCTCCACCTAATGCAAGATTCCGCTGTTCATCAAGTGCATCAAAATCAATTTCTTCCCATTCCAAATTAATATTCGTCATATCCTCATATTCATTCCAAATAAATATATCATTCCAATCAGCCTTTGCATTTTGAGCAACTTTACCCGTAAACATAGAAAACGTCTCCGGTTCTTCTACAATCGGCATGCCGGATTTATTCACATTTTCCTTTGCTTCTGAATTCGAATCTA
>DATGUH010000155.1:0-8673 GCA_035301445.1 Pseudogracilibacillus sp.
TCCCGCAAATCAGAAATCATGCTATACGTATAAAGGACTATGAGTCGAAATGTGATGATGTGCTTCGTTCATCTATTAAAAATCTTTTCCAGCATAGTAGTGATCCGATTTTTATTATGCAATACAAAGAAATCTATGAAGAATTTGAAGGTGTTGCCGACTCTTGTGAAGATGTAGCCAATACACTTGAAGCAATTATCATGAAAAATGCCTGATTGAAGGAGTATTAGAACAATATGGATACTGTTTTATTAATTACGATTTTAATCGTAGCATGTGCTGTTATTTTTGATTTTATTAATGGCTTTCATGATACAGCTAATGCGATTGCAACTTCTGTATCAACAAAAGCATTACAACCGAGACACGCTATTATGTTGGCTTCTTTTATGAACTTTCTTGGTGCGATGACTTTCACCGGAGTAGCTCAAACGATTACAAAAGATATTGTAGATCCTTTTGTTTTGGAAAATGGATCATTAATTATTTTAGCAGCACTTTTGGCGGCAATTACTTGGAATTTAATTACTTGGTACTTCGGCATACCGAGTAGCTCTTCTCATGCACTAATTGGTTCTATTGCTGGTGCAGCCATTATGGAAGCGGGATTTAACATATTGAATTATAGTGGTTTTATCAAAATTATTCAGGCTTTGATATTTTCACCGCTTATTGCTTTTGTAATCGGGTTTATTGTTTACAGTATTTTTAAAGTGGTTTTTAAAAATAATAATTTATCAAAAACTAACCAGCGTTTTCGTAGGATACAAATAGTGACTGCTGCATTGCAGTCTTATTCGCATGGCACAAATGATGCACAAAAGGCAATGGGAATTATTACGATGGCTTTAATTGTCAATAATTATCAAACATCCAGTGATATTCAAACCTGGGTACAGTTTATTTGTGCTACAGCAATGGCTTTGGGAACTGCGGTTGGTGGCTGGAAAATCATCAAAACAGTTGGTGGTAAAATAATGAAAATTCGTCCAGTAAATGGTGTGGCAGCTGATATGACTGGAGCATTTATTATATTTGGCGCAACTTTTCTCCATTTACCGGTTAGCACAACGCATGTTATTTCGTCTTCCATTCTAGGCGTTGGTTCATCGCATCGTTTAAGAGGTGTGAAATGGGGAACTGCTCAACGTATGGTAGTAACGTGGATCATTACGATGCCGATATCTGCATTAATTGCCGGAGGGTTTTATTTCTTAATATCTTTATTTAATTGAGTCAACTACAAAATTCGTTTAAAACAAGCTCTATATCTAAGTAACTTTCAAAGGGATATTTTGAAGGTTGCTTTTTTTATGAAAAAAAGAGCTTGGAATGCAAGCTCTTATCTTCTATATTTTCATGTTTTGAAAATGCTTTATGAAACTATCGTGATTAAGAAAAATGCCTATCTATTACCTTTAAATTCTTTTTTGGGCTGTTTCTTTAATAGCAGCGCGTTTTTCATAAATATTCGAAATGATTGCCTTACCAACTGCATACCCTGGAACGGCAAGTAAAATACCGAAGAATCCAGCCAAACTTCCTGCTGCAAGTAAGATCGTGATGATTGTGAGCGGATGAACATTAAGCTGTCGCCCCATAATATTTGGTGTAATTAAGTTTGAATCGGTCTGTTGGGCTATCAATGTAATGAGTGACACCCAGATTACTAACATTGGATCCTGGAAAAACCCAATCAGCAGTGCCGGAATAAACGCAATCCATGGTCCGATAAACGGAATAATATTCATGAAAAATGCGAATACCGCTAGTAGTAAAGCAAACTTCAAGCCGATAATTAGATAACCAATGAATAGTATTGTAGCCAAAATAGTACTAATAAGTACTTGTCCTCGAATATAGAGACTCAATACATCATTGACATCATCAAAAGTCTTCTTAATCCATTTTTTCATGTCACCACGAAAGAACTGTAAAATAAATGGCATCATTTTATCATGGTCTTTTAGCATAAAGAATAGGAAGAATGGTATTAAAATCATTGTCAATGATACTTGAACTGCAGATGTGAAGATAGATTTAATCCATGAACCGATTTTTTTAGTAATATCATTGATGGATTCAGTAATCTTATCTTGTGATTCTGCAATTCTATCTTGTACAGTGTCGATTGAATCTTTAGCCCATTGCGGCCAATTCTCTGACCTCTCAATTAAATCAGAAGTAATATCAATCCCTTCATCGATAAATGTAGGTGTTTTTTCTATTAAGTTATTGACCTGCTTTGTAATAGGCGGACCGACAATTGCGATAGCAGCCCATAGTAACGCAAGTAGAAGTAGGAAAATAATGACAATACTGCTCCACCTAGGAAACTTAAATTTTTCTAGTAATGTTTGCAAAGGAACAGTTAAATAAAAAAGTACTCCACTAATCAATAATGGCACAAAGATAGTTTCTAAAATAATGAGAATCGGTGAAAATATCCAATTGATTTCCACCGTAAACTTGATAATGAATATGAGTAGTAATATACCTACTCCCCATTGGAACCACAATTTTCTTGTCAAATAGTTTCAACCTCTTTTCTTTAAATCCGTACAAAATTTAAACTTCTATTAGTATAACACAGAATAATGACATATAACCACATGTAGTGACATGAAACAAGCTGTCATATTAAGCATTTTTTTTCATAGACTGAAGTATCAATAGTGTTGGGAGAGAAGTGCATGAAAAAACATATGAAAGTATTATCATGGTTTATAGGACTAGCAATTGTTATCTTCTTAGTGCAACTGCCGAAACATAAAGGTGAAATGACATGGAATAGTTTTCCACAGCCACTTGCTGGCAAGGTGATTGTAATTGACCCAGGTCACGGCGGTCCTGATGGCGGAGCATCGGGGAAAAACAATACAAGTGAAAAAGAGATTGCACTTCAAGTAGCTGAACAGACACGAGATTATTTGCAGCAAGCTGGTGCTTTAGTTTATTTGACACGTGAAACGGACAAGGATTTGGCAGGGGATACTGCTGGCTATTCCAATCGAAAATCAGTCGATATCAGAAATCGTCTTGCTTTTATAGAAAAGAAAAATGCTGATTTGTACGTGACGATTCATTTAAACGCTATTCCGCAAACGCAATGGTCAGGAGCCCAAACCTTTTATTATCCAAGTAAATCTGAAAATAAACAGTTAGCAGAGCATATACAGGGTGAAATGGTACGTAATTTAGAAAATACAGATCGAAAAGCGCTTGAAAAAAATGGTGTATATTTACTGAAACATGCAGAAACACCAGGGGCACTTGTAGAGATAGGATTTTTATCAAATGAGCAGGAAGAAAAATTATTGCAAAATGAAGCTTATCAAAAGAAAGTCTCAGCAAGTATTTATCAAGGTATTTTATTATCTGAAGGGGAAAAGTCAACAAAGTAAAACCGAGTAAACTTGGAAATAAGTTCAACTCGGTCTATTCTGTTGCTTGATCAAGTACTTCAAGATTATGTTTCATAAGCGTTAGATAATCCTCATTATTTGCGATATCTTCGTCCGATAGTACTTCTAAATTATGAATTTCTAATTTATCTGCCCCGATATCTTCCTGTATAATGGAAGCAACTTTATTAGAATTGTTCTTTTCAAAAACTACATACTGTAGGTCGTTTTCTTTTGCGATTTCTGCAATCTTTGTCAATTCTTTTTGCGATGGTTCGTCACTGGAAGAAATGCCGCTAATAGCTATTTGCTCAATGCCATATGCTGACTCCCAATAGCCATAGGCGGCGTGGGTGACTAGCAATGTCTTATTTTCTTTATCATCTAATGTATTGTGAAATGCGTTGTCTAATTCTTGCATATCGTCTGCAAAGACTTTAAAATTTTCTTTGAAAACATCTTCATTGTCAGGAGACATGGAAATTAATTCATCACGAATTGTTTCTCCAATAGTAATCATTCGCTTAGGGTCAAGCCAAACATGCGGATCTAAATCACCATGTTCATCAGACTCTTCTCCTGCATGAAACATATCGGGATTTGTTGTTTCCATGTTTATAAATTCGATAGGCTGTGACTCGAGAGCAGATTTTATACTGTCTGCAAAGCTCTCCATATCTGCTCCTAAATATAGGAATAAGTCCCCTTCAGCAATTTCTGTAATTTCCTTAGTAGCCGGTTCATAAGTATGTGCGTCCACCCCTGGGGGATAAATGGAAGTAACTGCTGCATCATTACCAGCAATTTGTTCGGCTGCATATTGCAATGGATATATTGAAGTATATATAGAAAGCGACTGATCTGATTCATCGTTTGAAGAAGGATTTGATGAACAACCAGTTACGACTATTAAAAGAATCGCAGTAAAAATAATAATTCGTTTCAAAAGTTGTACCTCCTCATAAAGTTCTAAAAAAAGTATAGAGTAATCCTTTGTTTTTGTAAATAAGAATGATTACGATTTAATGGAAAAATTCAAAAGGATTAGTATTTTTTATAAATATGATATACTAAAAAAAGAAGTAGAAACAGTAAAAGAAAGGTGTAGATTGGACATGCTAACTAAGGAACAAATTATAGAGCTGATAGAGCCTTTAAAAGATCCATTTTTACATACAACTTTTAAAGAAACAGGTGCGATTGTAAGCGTCACAGTAAGAGAAGAGAAAAAGCACGTTAGTATAAAACTTGCAATCGGCCAACCAAACTCTGCAGAGCAAATGGACCTGCAGCAGGAAATCGTTGGTATATTGAAGAAAAATGGAGCAAATACAGTCGGGCTTCGCTTTGAGCAACTACCGGAAGATGTGATTGAAAAATATCAACCGGAAAGTGAGAAGGATGACTCTATTTTAGGACAGCAAAAACAACCTCATTATATCGCTATTGCAAGTGGTAAAGGTGGTGTAGGGAAATCAACGGTAACGGTTAATATTGCTATGGCATTGAAACGTCTTGGAAAAAAAGTTGGTATTATAGATGCCGATATCTATGGTTTCAGTGTGCCAGATATGATGGGCGTGGAAGATCGTCCAATAGTTCGTGGTGAAAGAATTCATCCGCCAGAACGTTTTGGTGTTAAATTGATTTCAATGGGCTTTTTCGTGGAAGATAATTCACCAATTATTTGGCGCGGTCCTATGCTTGGGAAAATGCTTAATAACTTCTTTAAAGAAGTGGAATGGGGCGATCTTGACTACTTACTACTTGACTTGCCACCAGGAACAGGGGATATAGCCATGGATGTACACGAATTGCTTCCATCATGTAATGAAGTAATTGTAACAACCCCACACCCATCAGCAGCATTCGTTGCAGCACGTGCTGGTCAAATGGCAATAAAAACAGAACACAAAATATTAGGTGTTGTGGAAAATATGTCTTATTTCCAGAGTGAAGAAACAGGTAATAAGGAATATGTCTTTGGCCGTCATGGTGGAGACAAGTTGGCAGAAGCCTTGGAAACAAAAGTACTTGGACGGCTATCCTTACAACAACCTTATGAAGAGGAGGATGTTTTCGCTCCAGCGGTTTATCAAGAGGATCATCCGAATGGTCGAGAATATCACCTTATCGCATCAAAAATAGTTGCACAAACAGAAGAATAATTGTCGTAATTGAACAGCAGACTCAGCTATGTATAAAGCAGGTCTGCTGTTTTAATATACATTATGATTTCCAAACTTTCCTATTATAGAAAATAACGTGATTAACCACCTTCACCTTGGGCGCCAGCTTCATCTTCATTCTCACTATTTTCATCGTTTTGTTTCTCGTTGTTCTTTTTCTGTTTATCATCATTCCCTTTTTCATTAGATTTTTCCGCTTCTTTCATCATTTTTTCTTGAAATAGTGGGGAATTTATTGTTTCCTTTATCGTTTCTTCCAAATGTTCACGAAACTGTTGGCTTTTTAATAAGGTTAATGTTTGTTCCGACATTTCTGGGTTTTGTAATAATTCCATCATTTTTTTCTGAAAAGAGGGGTCATTCATCAAATGTTTGAACAGTTTTTCTTGTCCTTCTTTAGTAGCGGACATAAAGCTTGTTGCAAAAGCAGGATCATCGAATAACTCTTTCCATATTTCTTTCCCTTCTTCAGAAACCATTGCATCCGTAATAGCTTCCTTCACTTCGTCAGAATCCATAATAAGTTGCTGCTTCATTTTGTCTTCATTCATGATTTCACGTAATGTCTTTTTTCCTTCATCTGTTTGCAGTATATCAACGACCATTTCTTTTGTTTGATCATAATCCGCTTTTTTATTCATGTTTGAAGAATCTCCACAACTGGCTAATATGAGTGTAATCATCATAATTAATCCGATATATACCCGCATAGAGTCACTCCTTTTCTAATATTAATATGGAAAAAGAGGTACATTAATATGCACAATCAGAAGAAAAATAATTCAAACCATGATAAAATATAAAATGGACTATTGATGAAGAGTTAAAAAGTTAATGAATTGATTATTTATACAGAAAAAGCAGGAGGCACAACTTTGAACAGTAGGAAGCTCGTATCTATGTTTTTTAAGACGTTATTCATTGGAGGGCTTGCAGGTTTTGTGGCAAGCTTTTTTGTAAACTGGCAAGATTATTCAGCCTATTTATCCCCGTTTGATGGCTTTAATCTTTTGGGAGTGGCTTTATTCTACCTTGGCTATGCGCTTGTTTTTACTGTTATAGCGCAGACGGGTTTTTTCGCTTATTTATTTATCCATCGCTTTGGGCAAGGCTTTTTTAAAACATTTTGGCCAGTTGTCCAAGTGTTACTCATGTTGTTTGCATTATTCGATATGATTTTCTTTACGAGTGATGATATTTCCGCGTTATTTAAATGGAGTTTAGTGATTATAATTGGCATGACTGCTTATATAGTCGCTACAATCAAAGTAAAGCAAACGAAAAAAACGGCTTTTATACCTACGATGTTTTTGATGATTGTTGTTTCGGCATTAGAATTATCACTTGTACTACGAGCGGGTGATGTTAAATTTATTATTTTGATGCTTGTCCCAGTGCTTGTTGCTAATGCATATCAAATTTTAATATTACACAAGGTAACGGCAGTCGATCCAGAACATCAAGCGAGAATAGAAGCGAGAAGAAAAGCGCGGAGGGAAGCAAAAGAGAAACAGGCAGCAGAAAAGAGAGTCAAAAAGAAGAATTAAAACAATTCTTCCTTTCATCACGATTGCTTTCTCATACATATTAAGCAAATATTAAGCATCTAAAAAAGCTGATCAGTTATTACTCGATCAGCTTTTCCTTTACCGATACCTCTTTAATTAATGTGGAAATGGTTACTTGTTTGAATTGTTTTTCCTGTAGTTTAGGGAGCACTTCGTTTAACATTTCAGCCGTCTGCTTGGCAGCATCTGAGGCATGAAGTAGAATGATATCCCCATTACCTGACTGTTCCATCACCTGAGAAGTTAACTTTTTTGTACCTGGATTTTCCCAATCTTTTGGATTCACACTCCAGTGAACAACTTCCAAGTCTAGACTTTCAGCTAATTCAATTGTATCTTTATCAAATATACCGCTCGGGGGACGAATGAAATTTGTGTCGATATCCATTTTTTCGAAAACTTCTTTTGCATGCAACATATCCTCTTTGATTTTATCTAGATCTTCGTCCAAATAATTTTTATATCGATAACCAAGCATGCCTATCTCATGCTTGTCTTCTTGGATTTTCTCAACAATTTGTGGATGTCTCTCTGCCCACTCTCCACTGAGAAAAAACGTAGCTTCTGTATCGTTGTTTTTAAGCACTTTTAAAATATCATGAACTTTCACGTCACCCCAACTGATGTTAAAGGTAAGTGCTACATGCTTCTCGCTAGTGTTCCCTTTACTAATAACGGCTTTGTCACCCCCGTTGAAAACATGTAAAACATTCATTGGATACATAAAGACCATCATCACTACAAAAGCGACAATGACAATGAGGGTGATCAATCGTTTCCTTTTGTTGAAGTTCCAAGCAGAAAAATGTTTCATTAGCACCCGTTCCCCTTTGCAAAATATATGTTAATCCACTATATGCATAGGAGAATAGAATATGAACAAGCTGTGTGTGACATTAATAATAAAAATGGTACTTTGTTGATTTAATCTTGGGTACTATGCTTTATGGCTTGTTTTTTGAAAGACTTTTTCCATTAACGATATAGACCCCAATAAGTACGAGTGCGATACCTGCAACAGTAATTATACTCAATGTCTCATCTAAAAAAATTACGCCGGAAATTACACCGACAATTGGAACAAGCAGGATGGACGTTGATGCCTTACTTGCTTCGGTATGCTTCAATATATAGCTCCACATCACGAAAGCTAATGCGGAAGCAATCACTCCGGCAAATAATATATAAAAAATAGATGTAAGCTCCCACTGCGACTCTGCTCCTTGTTCAAATAATAAAGTGTATGCCCACAATCCTATTGTACCAATTGTCATTTGCCACGTGGTATATTGGACGGCGTTACAATGCTGTAATTTCAATTTCAATAATAAATTAGCTGTAGCCCAAGAAACGGCTGAACTTAATGCAAAGAGCATAATGAAGACAGATCCATCTAGTTGAATGTTCATAGCAAGGAATAAACCAATTATTCCTACTACAATCCCGACCATCTTTCTAGTAGTTAATCGGTCTTTAGGAATCCATTGGTGCGCCATAAGCGTTAAAAATAAA
>DATGUH010000156.1:0-4251 GCA_035301445.1 Pseudogracilibacillus sp.
GGCGGCGACTCCTGGTCGGCTAAAATCGGTCACGTCAATCACCAACTTTGACACTAGAACGTCCTGTTCTTCGCGGGAACAGCATTGAAGGAACGCAAGCTAAAACCTCGGGCGTCACGAGAGCAACGCTTGCGCTAGCACATCCTGTGCGTCGTGAGACCCCACAGTGAGCGGTTTGTGAATCAGGGGAAGGATGGCTAAAAACGCGACGTCACGAGAGCGACGCCTTCATGACCAACGTCCTGCTTCTCGCAAAGCTCGGCGCAATAAACAATGTTGGCCCGAGGCTCAAGCCGTGCCCGCGGAAAGCGTCCGCCTGCAGTAAAAGCCATTCTTAGGCAGATATTAAAGTTCGGATTTTATATCATGTTATTGACTTTTAAATTGACTCAATGTGATGATCAAATAGTGTGATGTAAAAAATGATTCAATACAGTGCATAATATGAATGGATATCTTGAGATAAAAAACAAAAACAAATGTATACAACAAAAGGAGGTTCAACCTTGAAGCAAAAGTTAGAAGAGATTGAAACGATACTAGAACCAGTCTTGACACAAGAAGGTGTTTCACTTTCAGATATCGAATATGTAACAGAGGGGAAAGACCATTTTCTCCGCATATATATCGATAAATCAGGCGGTGTTGATTTGGATGATTGTACCCGTGTATCAGAAAAAGCAAGTGAACAACTTGATAAGTATGATCCAATTCAAGCAGCCTATTTTTTAGAAGTCAGTTCTCCGGGAGCTGAAAAACCTCTCAAAACGATTGATGATTTCCAACGCCATATTGGAGAGAATGTGTACGTATCCTTATATATTCACATTGATGGTGAAAAGGAGTATACGGGTATCTTAAAAGCATTTAAGGATCAGCAGGCAACGATTGAATATAAGTGGAAACATACTGTGAAGCAAGTGCAGATTCCTTTCGATAAAATTGCGAAAGCACGCCTTGCTGTTATGCTATGAAGGGGGAACAACAATGAGCAATGAGTTATTTGAGGCAATAAACTATTTAGGAGAAGAAAAAGGCATTGATAAAGATGTCTTAATGGAAACACTTGAAGCAGCACTAATATCGGCTTATAAAAAGAATTTTAAATCATCCGGCAATGTTGCGGTCATCTTTGATGAAGAAGCTGGTAAAATGAAAATTAACGCACAAAAAACAGTAGTAGAAGAAGTAGAAGACGAACAAGAAGAAATTTCTTTGGAAGAAGCAAAAGAAATGAATCTAAATTATGAAATCGGTGATACAGTAGAAATTGAAGTAACTCCTAAAAACTTCGGTCGAATCGCTGCACAAGCTGCTAAACAAGTTGTCACCCAACGTGTCCGAGAAGCGGAACGAGGGGTTATATTTAGTGAATATGCCGACAGAGAAGAGGATGTGATGACTGGCATTATTCAACGTGTTGATCCGAATTTTGTATTTGTTGATCTTGGCAAAATAGAAGCTAAGATGGCAAAAGCTGAACAAATAGATACTGAAAACTATCAAGTACATGATCGAATTAAAGTTTTTGTGAATAAAGTGGAAAACACGAGTAAAGGACCACAAATTTATATATCAAGATCACATCCAGGTCTACTGAAGCGTTTGTTTGAAATGGAAGTTCCAGAAATTTATGATGGCACTGTTGAAGTTAAATCAATTTCAAGAGAAGCAGGAGATCGTTCTAAGATTTCCGTACATGCAGATAATCCGGATATTGATCCAGTTGGCTCTTGTGTTGGAACGAGAGGGCAACGGGTGCAAGCGGTAGTAGATGAGTTGAACGGTGAAAAAATTGATATTGTTCAATATTCTGATGATCCGGTTGTATATGTTTCCAATGCTTTAAGCCCATCTAAAGTAATCGATGTGCAAGTAGATGAAGAAGAAAAAGCTACAACAGTTATCGTTCCAGATTATCAATTGTCACTTGCTATTGGAAAAAGAGGACAGAACGCTCGATTAGCGGCAAAGTTGACAGGATGGAAAATTGATATTAAAAGTGAGTCTACAGCGAAAGAAGAAGGTTTAATAGAAGAACGTGTACTTTTAGACGATGACAATGATGATGATTTTTTATTCGATTGAATGGAGATGAATCTTTATGGCAAAACAACGTAAAATACCGCAACGTAAATGTGTAGTTACTAATGAAATGAAACCTAAAAAGGAAATGATCAGGATAGTTCGTAATAAGGAAAAGGAAGTCTTTATCGATCCTAGTGGTAAAAAAAATGGTCGCGGTGCTTACTTAACGATAGATGAAGCAGTAATAAGTAAAGCACAACAAGAAAAAACTTTGGATAAAGTGTTCAATGTAAATGTTGATGACCATATATATGAGGAATTGCACCAACTGGCAAAAGATGAAGTCAAATGAACCACCAACCTTATTTAAATTTAATCGGACTTGCGTTTAAGGCGGGCAAATGTGTTGTTGGAGAAGAAAATATTTTAAATAGTATTCGGTCGAATAATGTAAAGTTATTATTGATAGCAAATGATTGCGGTGAAAATACAGCGAAAAGACTTACCGATAAATGTAAGACCTTTGCAATACCTTATATGGAAGCAGATAGTCGCGAAATGCTTGGTCGAGCAATCGGCAAACCTGAAAGGGTTGCTATTGCCATTACTGATAAAGGTTTTGCGAAAGGTATCAAGGATAAGTTAAGCTTTCATAAATAAACTCGGGGGTGAACGTATGACGAAAATGCGAATATACGAATATGCCAAACAACAGGAAATACCAAATAAAAAAGTGATTGAAACTTTAAAAGAATTAAATATTGATGTTAAAAATCATATGTCAACAATATCAACAGAAGAACAACAACAATTGAATCAACACTTTCAATTGGAGGGCACTTCTAAAGAGCCAACAGGAAAATCGAAAGAAAAATCAAATAATCAAAACCAGAATCAATCTTCAAAACCAAAGCAGCATTCAGAAGATAAACAACAGAAAAAGAATTCGCAACAACACAATGCTCAAAATACTGGACAGGGGAAAAAGCAGCAAAATCACCCAAGTAAGAAAGGACAAAAGAAACATAAACCAGTAAATAAAAATAAACAACAGCGTAAAGGTCAAAAGAATAAGTCTGCTCCTAAAGAGCAAACGAAAAAGCCGACACCAAAAACACCAGAACATATCGTATATCATGGTACATTAACGGTGAGTGATTTAGCAGAAAAATTAAATAAAGATGTATCTGAAATTATTAAAAAGCTAATGTTTCTCGGTGTAATGGCTAATAAGAATCAAGACCTTGATGATGACTCTATAGAGTTAATTTGTAGTGATTTTAACGTTACAGTTGAAAAAGAAATTATACTTGAGGATACAGATTTCAATAAGTATATTAAAAAAGATAAAGAAAAGGACTTAGTAGAACGTCCATCCGTTGTTACTATTATGGGGCATGTCGATCATGGTAAAACAACATTACTTGATTCCATTAGACATACAAAAGTAACTGCAGGTGAAGCTGGAGGTATTACCCAGCATATTGGTGCCTACCAAGTAGAAAATGAAAATAAGAAAATCACATTTCTAGATACACCTGGACACGAAGCGTTTACAAGCATGCGTTCACGTGGTGCTGAAATTACCGATATAGCTATTCTTGTTGTGGCGGCCGATGATGGAGTAATGCCGCAGACAGTTGAAGCGATTAACCATGCTAAAGCGGCCGAGGTACCGATTATTATCGCTGTGAATAAAATGGATAAGGAAACAGCTAACCCTGACAGAGTGATGCAAGAATTAACGGAATATGAATTAATTCCTGAAGACTGGGGAGGCAGTACTATTTTCGTTCCATTATCTGCGAAAAAAGGAGAAGGTATTGATGACCTTTTAGAAATGGTACTTCTTGTTGCGGAAATGGAAGAATTAAAGGCAAATCCAAATAAAGTGGCTTTTGGTACAGTGATAGATGCCCAGCTTGATAAAGGACGTGGCCCTGTTGCAAGTTTAATCGTTCAAGAGGGAACACTTTCTACTGGAGATTCTCTTGTAGTAGGAAACACATTTGGTCGTGTAAGAGCAATGGTAAGTGATGTTGGTTTGAAAATTGATAAAGCAGGCCCTTCTACACCTGTAGAAATTACTGGACTTAATGCAGTACCTCAAGCAGGAGACCAATTCCTTGTTTTCCGTGATGAAAAACAGGCAAGACAAATCGGGGAATCACGTCAACAGAAGCATATTGTTGAAAGTCGAGGATCACAGACTAAAATCAGCTT
>DATGUH010000157.1:0-2722 GCA_035301445.1 Pseudogracilibacillus sp.
CAAACGAGATGGTTTTCCATTGTCTTTTAATTTAAGATGTAATAAATATGCAAGAAAACCGAAAAAGGCTATCGAATGCATTGAATGGCCACTCGGAAAACTATCTGAACTCACTTCGACAAGGTGCTCTAATTCTGGCCGAGGCCTTTCAAAAATGGCTTTCAACAGCCCATTAAGCAGCCGCACACCGATAAGATTAAAGACTAACAAAAGTGCGGTCCAGTATCTTTTTTGAAATAAAAAAACACATATAAGAATTCCCATAACAGGGAGCAAGACATATGCCGAACCGATATAGGTAATCAATATAAAAACAAAGTCTCCAAACGTTCCAAGAGAATCGTACAAATAGGATTGCACCCACTTATCGACGTTCAACATTTTCTTATAATTTAATGCAATAATAATAAATAATAACGCATATATAACCATACTTGTAATTAAAGAAATACGCCTTTGATGAATTGGCATTATAAATCCTCCATCATTCTAACCTTCTATTCCATCATAAAACGATGAGGGGGTTTCCATTTTATACCCGAGTCCATGAATTGTTTTAATGTATATTGGTTTTTTGGAATTTTCCTCAATTTTCTCCCTCAAACGACTTACATGCACATCGACGATTCGGGTATCACCAGTGAAATCATAATCCCATACTTTAGCCAATAATTGATCACGAGAAAGAACCAATCCTTTATGCTTTATCAGATAGGCTAATAGTTCAAATTCTTTTCGGGTAAAGGAAAGTGATTGTCCTGCCAATGTAGCTTCGAATTTATCTGGATAAACCATTAATTCTCCAATTTCGTAGCTTGTGTATTGTTCAGGCACAGTTTGTCTTACTCTTCTTAAAATAGCTTTCACACGCGCTACAATTTCTCTTGGACTAAAAGGTTTTGTAATATAATCGTCAGCACCTAGTTCTAAACCGAGTATTTTATCAAACTCATCTTCTTTAGCAGTCAAAATAAGTATTGGCGTATTTATTTTATTTTGCCGTAATGTTTTACATACTTCTAATCCATCCATTCCAGGTAACATCAAGTCCAGGATAATCAAATCATACTGATGTGTCATAGCCATGGTAACTGCTTCATTTCCGTCAAAAGCAACATCTGTTTCATAACCGGCTTTCTCCAGATTATAAGTAAGTAATGTAACAATTGATTTTTCGTCATCGACAATTAAAACCTTTTTGCTCATCCTAATTCCCCCCTAGTATCTGAAAACTATCTGCTTCTATCATACCCTAGGCCCGGTGAATTGAAAAAGGAAGTTATCGATTGTAAACAAAACTTTACAATCGATGAATGCAAATTAACAATTTATTTACAACTCATTCATAATTCCTCAACACGTAAGGATTACAATGTGATGTGTAAGGCAAATAAATCATGAAAAAATTGGGGAGGAATTAGACGATGAAGTTGAAAAGAATGACATTGGTATTCATATTAAGTATTTTAGCGACTGTCCTAGTTGCCTGTGGAAATTCAGAAGCGAGAACAGAGAAAGAATCCCAAAATGGTGGATCCTCAGATGAAAATGAAAATAACGGAGCGCTTGAAGGTAGTATTGTCATAGATGGTTCGGGTACAGTGTATCCACTAATGTCTAGTATTGCTGAAGAATACATGCTTACAGAACAAGAAAATGTATCTGTAGAAGTTAGTAGAGCAGGAACAAGTGCTGGATTCGAAAAGTTTTTAGTAGAAGAAGATGGTACAGATTTCAATGATGCTTCCCGCCAAATAAAAGATGAAGAAGCAGAAAAAGCTGAAGAACTCGGAATGGATGTAAAAGAATTAAAAGTAGCGCTTGATGGGTTAACGTTTGTAGTTCACCCTGACAATGATTGGGCAAGCGAGTTAACAGAAGAGCAGATTATAGACATTTTCAAAGCAGACGGTGGAATAGAAAAATGGTCAGATATTGATCCTGAATTTCCAGATGAGCCAATTCAAACATACGGCCCAAATGAAAATCATGGCACATATGAGTTCTTTTGGGAAAATATCTTGGAAGAGGAAGACCTTGTGAGTTCGGTTAATTTACAACAAGACTACTCAACATTAGTCAACCTTATTGCAGAAGATGTGAATGGTATTGCCTTTTTCGGATATGGTTATTACGTCAATAATCAGGATAAGTTGCAAGCAGTCCATGTTGACTTTGGCGATGGTGGCGTTGAACCAACCTTAGATACCATTGCTGAAGATGGAGACTATGCACCATTTACAAGACCAGTATTCACCTACTTAAATGTAGATCAAGCAAAAGAAAAGCCAGAAGTATTAGACTTCTCTATCTATGCATTAAACAACATTAACACATTTGCTGGTGAAACAGGTTTTGCACCAATACCAGAGGAGGAAGTTGAAGAAAATCTTGAATTCCTAGAGGGGCTAAAATAGTTATCCATGAAATAGATTCACGTAGATGAGGGAGTTCACTCATCTACTTTGATTGATTTGAAAGAAAGGAAGTATTCACACATGAGTCCGAACAGTAAAGTGACAAGGCTTGATGTTAGGAAAATGATTATCAACAAAAGCAAGACAAGAAAAGTTTCAGAGAAAATTGAAAAGTTGATTCCGATTCTTTTGTTTGTCATTGCCTCTACTTCCATCCTAATTACGATAGGGATTGTTTTTACACTACTGTCCGAAACGATAGAGTTTTTTAAACGAATTCCAATATGGGATTTCTTTACTGGAAC
>DATGUH010000158.1:0-4057 GCA_035301445.1 Pseudogracilibacillus sp.
CCTTACATTTCGGAATCTTCTTTACTGCTTAAATTTATTAGAAAAGGATTAAACGACATAATCAAAAAGAATAAAACAGGAAATGAACTGAGCAAAATAGCTGCTGGGATATCAAAAAACATATTTAACAATAACGGCAATAGAACTAAAAAATTTAATATACCTGCTTTCTTTTTTGATTTACCTGTTTGATACTGCCTTTCCCCACAATAAGGACAATTCATTCCAGTATCTAAGGTAAACATCTTTTTCATAGTTTGCTTCCAACTCCACTTACTATGGCAATTTGCACAAGTCGGCATTTCAGCCCTCCTTACATTTGCGCTTGCAACAATTTAGGCTTCCAGCAGAATTTATTCCATAACTGCGCTCGTTAATTGAACACGGATACTAACAAATCATACATCGAGTGTATAACAATTACTGACCAAAGAGAACCTGTTTTTTATAAATAAATCTGTAAAGACAGATAAGACCGATGCATTTCACTTAGAGCATTGCCTGAATGTACGTTGATTATTAAACAGACATTTTTTTGCGGAAAATTATCATTCAAAATTGTCTTTATGTGAAATATCAAGTAAACGATGAACATGTTATCATTTATTAATCTGAATCTTCCTAACCATTCGTCCCTCAACTTCCAACACCTTGAATGTAAGATTGTCCCGTTCGATAACCTCGCCTTTTTCAGGGAATTCATTAAATTCTTTCAACAAATACCCAGCCAGCACATCTTCATCTTCCGGTATATCAGTATCAAACAATGAATTAAGCTGATGAAGTGTGATTTTCCCATCACAAATTATTTCATTATCCGTTAGTTTTTCAACAATTTTCTCACCTTCGATATCCGTTTCATCTTCAATTTCCAGACCAATCATTGCTTCAATGGCATCCTCATGTGTTAAGATACCTTCTGTTCCCCCATATTCATCAAGAACAATGGCCATATGTTGCCTCTCTTTCGTCATTTTTCGAAAAACCCATTCAATCTGCTGAAACTCAAACACGATTAACGGATCCGAATAACTATATGTATTAAGTGGTTTTTCAGGATCCATTGACCAGGAAATTAAATATTTTGAATGAAAAACTGCGACAATATTGTCTATATCCTTATCATATACTGGATATCTCGAAAATGGATTTTGTATCGCAACTTCCCGTACTTCCTCAAAAGAGGCATCGGATGGCAGTGCAATAATATCGACTCTTGGTGTTTTCAGAACATCTTTGATATCCAGATTATAAAAATCAAGGACTCCTTTAATTCGATTGGACTCTGCCTCATTGAATGTTCCTTCTGAATCAGCTATGTCAACCATACTTCGTAATTCTTCCTTCGAAACCGATACATCATCAGCAGAATTCCCTTTCGAAAGCCAGTTTGTAATACGGTCTGTCAACCAATTAAGCACCTTTGTAACTGGCTTTAGGACAAAAACAAAAAATCGAATAATCGGTGAGACAACCATTGAAATTCGATTTGGAAAAGCAGCCGCCACCGATTTTGGAATTACTTCAGAAAAAACAATAATCGTGATAGTTAAAATAGCAGAAGCAATTCCGACATTAAACCCATATTGTATTGCAAGTGAAGTTACAAGGGTTGGAAGTAGTATATTCGCAATATTATTCCCAATCAAAATGGTGGTAATGAATTCGCTTGGTCTGGAAATTAAATCTAAAAGCTTTTCTGCCTTTTTATCATTATTATCAACTTTTGTCTGTAGTTTCATTTTATTGGTTGCTGTTAATGCTGTTTCACTTCCTGAAAAGAAAAACGAAACTAACAATAATATGAAGATTGCAAAAATCATAAATACTTCTCTCCCTCTATTTAGTTCAATTAGAACTGGTGTACAGGTACGTATCATGCATTTTTATTTATTAGTGAGAAATTTAAAAGGAGAATCTCTCCAACCCCTCTAATTATTCCGTTAAATATCTTATTTCTATACATTGGACGCACGAAGCATTTAAGAATTGACCTCGATTTGGGTACAGTCAACTTTCAAACTATCTCCTTACATTCTCTCGGCAATATCTCGCCATTTAATGATTGGGTTCCTATTACTTAATAATATTTTTATTAAAGTGCTTTTTATAAAAACACTTAAGCAAAAACAGTTTAGTTCGGACAACTCTACGACTGCTCAAAAGCTGCTTTATAATTATGGTTGATCGTGTGCCGTGTACAAATAAAAATAATCAGATTCACGGCCAATAAAACAATAAATCCAGCAAGTCCTGTCAAACCGTTAAGTAATTCCGGATTTCCTCCAGCCACAATCATAATTCCAAGGGATCCACTACCATTCATAACGCCATGAAAAAATGCAGCTGGAAAAATGGAGCGTGATTTAACGGTAATAAAAGATAGAATTGGTGAAGAAAGCATACAAAATACTGTCATCATAAATACACCAAAGACAGGGGTGCTCGGATAATTATGACCTGCAAATAGCGTGAGAGGCGCATGCCACGGCCCCCATATAAGTCCTATGAGCAATGATGCTTTCCAAAAACCCAGTGCACGCAACTCTCGGAGGAGAAAACCACGCCAACCAACCTCTTCTCCAAAGGCCAAAATAGCATTGATGGTAATTCCACCAACAAGACTTTGTCCCGCAAGTAACCACAGTGGATGGAATGGTAGCATCTCAAATAAATCATTCATTGATGCGGCAGATACTGGGTCTAACATACTTAGATAACTTTCCATCCCTAAATCAAGGGTTACACCTGGGAATAGAATAGCGACCAATGCAGTTAATCCAACAAGAAGCAACGGGAGAATCATAGAAACAGGCCACCACCAATTTGGCCGACCCCTGAACAATAAAGGTCGAACGGCTGCTTCCTTGTAGATTAATTTTCGGACGATCAAGACGGCAATTAGCGGAAATAGCATATATCCGGACATAAATAGAGTCAAAAGAAGTATGTTATTTCCAAGACCACTAAGAAAAAATAAAGCGGCAATACCAAAACTTAATCCATAAAGCCATAAAATATAAGTCAAAATTTTTCTTTTATTCATTCGTGAACGCACATCCATTCTGAGTTATTAGAATTTAAAACCTGAGAAACAGTTTCCATTTCCCCCCTTCTTTTTTCAACAAAATGACCCAATTCTCAAATACCGGACATAGACCCTTATTCAAAAAGTCTGCTCGTATACAGAATTAGTAATTATACTCATATTTATTAAATTGTATTTGTTTTAAAATGATTAAAAAAAAGACACCCGCAAAAAATGTTATAAACGAAAGTAGAATAGTCTGATTATCAAATGCACTATCTAAATTGCGTAAAATTGCGTATATTGAACCACTTACTAACCCGATCATAGCTGCATAAGTTTCTATCTTGAATTTTTCCAATAAATAGCGAATGAGTTTACTTGAAAATAAAATGCCTATCACTATCCCTGAACCAATCGCTAAGACTATCGGAAAATTTAACGAAATTAAAGAGTCCATTGCTATTTCATATATCCCGAATATGGTTAGAATTAAAGCGCCGCTTATTCCTGGAAGTACAAGAGCTGTACTCGCAATAACACCTGCAACAACAAAGAATAAATAATCAGTAAGCGATAAATTATGTAAATCTATGTTACTCGACCCACCTAATAATTGACCGAATATAACAAGACACAAAAACAACAAAATAATTATGTAGTGTTTTATTTTAAGTTTTTGTTCGGAAAGATTGATTGTTTCTTTCCAGAGATAAGGTAAAAAGCCAACGATAATACCAATACGAAGAGTTGGTGTGCGATAAGTGTTAATAGATAACCAATCAGAAAAATAGAGAGTGCAAATCCAATAACCATACCAATGCCAAATACAGTTAAAAAAGGGAATGCTTTTTTTCGTTGATTAGTTGTCAAAATGCTTAATGAGTAAACGAGACGCTCATATATTCCTAAAATCATTGCAACCGTACTACCGCTAACTCCTGGAACAGTTTCTGTAACCCCTACTGCCATACCACGTAATAAGATTCCAAGCATTTAATTTCAACACCTCAATCACTAAGCAATATA
>DATGUH010000159.1:0-6940 GCA_035301445.1 Pseudogracilibacillus sp.
AAAATAGGGAAGATAATTTGTTGTCATACATGTCAAATGTATGATAGAATGTAAAGCGTTTGGATTAAGCTTTACCGTCCTGAGCAAGGCGGGACATACATTACTTGCACCAATCGCTTTTTCAAGTGATTAACTAATATAACGTTTAAAAACAATTATAAAGGTAATATAATAATACCAGCAATTAAAAAGATAAAACTTAATTAGTTCAGGTGTTATTGCTCAACTTAGGAGGGGGCGATTACATTATCATGTATTGTAAAGATGTGACCTTGGATCAAATAGAAAATATGCGTCTAGAGTTGTTATTATTGGCTGAAGAGAAAGGCCATACACATGAAGATACAGTCATCGCAAGTCAGTTGTTGGACAACTTGTTAAATGAATACGATGTTGTCAGTAATGAGTAAAGGATTGATTACTAAATCAATCCTTTACTTTATTTTTTGTTAAACGATTTTCAGGTAATTGTATTTGCATTAAAATAACGGCCCCTATAATACAAATCATGCCAACGATTTGTGAGACAGCAAAATGCTCTTCGAAAATAAACACACCAACTAAAGTAGCGACAACAGGTTCGACTGTTGTGAGTAAAGATGCATTGGAAGCTTCTGTTTGTTGAAGTCCATATGTATAAATAATGTAAGCTACTGCTGTTGGTAAGAACCCTAGGCCAAAGGCAAATAATATCACTTTAAAATCCGTGAGCAACGCACCATGTGCTTGAAAAGAAAAGAATGGTAATAGTGCAATAGCTGCTACAATAAATGTATATGTTGTAATAGCAAGGCTGGAGTATTTTTCTAAAGCAAACTTACTAAATATACTATATAAAGCATATCCAAGCCCAGAACAAAGACCAATAAAGATAGTTAATAATGGTAAATTTTCTAAATCAAGCGGGAATAGTTCAACGACAAGAGTAGTACCGATTAATGTAGTGAAAAGGGCAATGACCTTACGTTTTGTCAATCGTTCTTTGAAAAGGAAAAATGATAAAATAATTACAAAAGCAGGCCCGGTGTATAATAATGCTGCAGAAACAGATATAGAGGCCAACTCAATCGTTTTAAACATACTATAATTAAAAAATATAATACTGAACACACCTGTGCCAATAAAATAGCTTATGTCTGTCCATTTTTTCAATTTTAATTGCTTTGGTGCATAAAAGCTCATATAAATTAGAAGCATCATTGCTGCGGTTGATACTCTTAATGTTACGACTTCCATCGGAGTAAACCCATATGCATACAAATTTTCAACATAAAAGCCAATCGTTCCCCATAAGGCTGCGCCTGTAATAATATAAATAAATGCCTTACTCATTTAGTAATCCTTTCCCTACGAACATAGTATATTATGAAAAATTACGGAAAGAATGAGAGATAATACTAACAAAGGATGTTTGATTATGTTATCTCATCTTCATATTTCCCAACTAGATATACTTGGTTTTACAGAAGTATATCGGTTACTTTTTATATTAGCGATTAGTTTAATTATTATAGCATTTATAATGTTTCCGCTTGTTCGTTTATTCATTAAATGGAATTACATTTCATTTATGGTTTTTATATTTACGACATGTTTATTATGGATTATCATTTTAGTGTATGATAAATATACTAATCTCTCTCTCACAAAAAGTATTTGGATCAAAACCACTGCGGTTTATAGCCTTGTTTTTGTTGTCATATTGTTTATAAGGCATCTACACCGAAGAAGAATGATATAAGGATGCAAGGATTTATTTAAGAAGGTTTATGAAACTTTTTTGTGGGAGGCCATTCCATTTTTCCCAAGGATGAAGGTGTGTAATAAGAAGATATTGAACGACGATCCTGTTTATATTTTTTTTCATTTACCTTCCAATCAATATAACTATAAACAATTTTTTTAGCATAAGATAATGACATTCTTGTTTGTGGATTGCGGAAATTCTCATCTAAGTGACCGAGATGTTTTAAAGTTTGAAAATCTTCCTTTGCTGGTGGAATATGAAAGTGATAATCTGCCACTTTGATGAGTAATGTCGAATGTTGATTACTATATTTAGGATTGTTGGAAAAGTGTAATCCAATCTTTTTAGCTTTTTTCTCCTTAAGCAGCTTTTCAATTGCCTCTTTTTTGATCGTGTATAAGTGCTGTGGTTTTGGAGCTGCTTTTGCATGGCGATTAATAGTGTAAAGAGCTTGTGCAATTTTTTCGGTAGAAATCTTGTTTTTCATGATTAAATTCACCTCCATTTTCAAGGTTAGATAACATATAAAAATACAGCGAAAAAGTGAGAAATAGATCCAGCCAACACAAAGATATGCCAGATAACATGATGATAGGGAATCCTTTTCCAAACGTAAAAAATACTCCCTATTGTATAAATAATACCTCCGGTGACTAATAACATGACACCATTAGAATGTAATGCTTCCGTCAGGGGTTGCCAAGCAATAACAATCATCCATCCCATTAAAATATAGAACAATGTAGATAGAATGACGAATTTTTTAACGAAAAACAGCTTTAAGATAATACCCGCAAGTGCACAGCCCCATACAATACCAAATAAGGTCCATCCAAAGCCACCGTTGATTTGTATAAGCACAAAAGGTGTGTAAGATCCTGCAATGAACACATATATAGAAGCATGGTCAATAACGAGGAAAATGTCTTTCCATTTACCGATAGGTAAGCTGTGAACAATAGTAGAAGAAACATACATAAAAAGCATGGTGCAACCAAAAATTGTGACTGAAACAATCATCAATGCACCACCGTCAAATGCTGAAAATGTGATTAGTAAAACAAGCGCTATAATACTTAACAGTGAACCAATACCATGTGTGATGGCGTGTGCAATTTCTTCTCTTTTTGAGAAAAGATGTGATGCCATTTAAAACATCCTTATCAATATGTCATAAGTCTATTGTACAACAAAATTATAAAAAAAGAAGCCTTAGAGGAGATATAAAAGTATTATTGTTAATTGCTTGAAATCAATGCAGGAAATTTTTGATGTATCATGAAGATAATAAGCGGAAAGATAAAAGTTTTGAATGATTTGAGTTCATTGTATGTAACTTATGCTATTATATGATAAACTATAATTAGAGGACGTGTGGTTTTAATTGAATTGTAAGCCTTTTAGTTTGGTGTTTTGCTTGACTTCATTTATAAAGGTTCAAGTTTATAACACGAATATTTATCTAAAATAAATAGAAAAGTACGGTCCTATATAAAAAATAGGACTTGAGTAGAACGATATTTTAGCTTCTTAAATAGCTAAGTTCGCTCATTACACACATTCGTAACAAAAGTGATAGAAAATAAAACATGACAAATATAAAATGTGACCTTTTGAGTGAGATTTACATGTAGCCTGACAACGATGATTGAATCTCTGCAAGAAAGAAGGGTAAGAAACAATCACCTGCTACATTCGTCATTTTCAGGCAACGAATGCGCACTTTCCATTAGGAGAAAGTAGACTTCATTCATGTGGAGAGTGGTGTAGACAAGGTAGTACTATCATGTATTTTATGTTCGTGTTTTTTGACCAAACTATGATTGATGAAAGTAGTTCGTTTTATATAAAAAGTAATGCTCCTGAATTGTAAATTTGGATGAATTTTTGGTAGTTGATAAAAAGGAGTGGACATAAGTGAGTATGTTACAAGAAGATAAATACTTAAAAGAACTAATCGTAGAGGATTTAATGATATCCTCTGAAAAGGTGGCGCACGTACAACTGAATAATCCGTTAGAACATGCATTGTTAGTATTAGTGAAATCCGGTTATTTTGCTGTTCCAGTATTGGATGGCTCCTATAAGTTAGCTGGTTCTATCAGTAAGACGGTTATTTTAGATCAAATACTTGGTATCGATCGTTATGAAGTTGAGCGACTTGGAGAGTTGAAAGTACACGAAGTAATGAATACAGAAATCAATCGTATTCATAAGGAGGCTAGTTTCATTGATGGATTGAAATCGGTCATTAATGCACCTTATGTGTGCGTGGTAGATGGCGATGGATATTTTGATGGTATTTTGACGAGAAGAGCTATTTTGAAAGAAATAGAACGGGATTATTATCGGCACTAAATTCAAATAATTAATCCATCCATAACTAATCATTCATATGGGAGCTATCATTTAATCGGCGCTAGGTATATTCAGAATGTTAAAACGGAATCTAGTGCCGATTATTGTCTGCTTTACATGAAGTAATTAATAAAATCATCATAAATATATCGGATCATTTTTACTTATTTACACTAGGTACTTCAAATAAGTGTGATGATAGAGAACGGAGGACGAAGATGAAGCGTGAATATGCAGTAATTGGTTTAGGACGTTTTGGAGGAAGTATATGTGAAGAGCTGAGTATGGAAGGTATGAAGGTATTGGCCATTGATATGGATGAGCACAGAGTGAATGATTATAAAGATATTGCTTCTCACTCTGTTATAGCGGATTCTACAGATGAACAAGTGTTAAAAGAACTCGGCATTAAAAATATCGATCACGTCATCGTTGCAATTGGAGACAACATACAAGCAAGCATTTTAACAACTGTTATTCTTGCCGACATGGGAGTTAACCGTATTACCGTGAAAGCTCAGAATGATTATCATGAAAAAATATTAAATAAAATTGGTGCAGACCATGTAGTACACCCAGAAAGTGATATGGGTAAAAGATTGGCACATAGTTTAATATCCAGTAATATTCTGGATTATCTGGAACTATCAGATGATTACAGTATGGTCGAAGTGAAAGTCGGTAAAAAAATGGCCGGAAAGTCGTTAGTAGAGTTGAATATTCGTGCTAAATATGGATGTAACGTTGTTGCAGTAAAACAGGACGATAATATGAATGTATCTCCAGCAGCAGAATATCAGTTAAAACATGACGATATTTTGATAGTCATTGGTGCTGATAAAGACCTTTCACGCTTTGAAAAGCAACTTGTTATTGAGTGAAAACAGGATGTCCGTTGTTTGGCATGATGAACATGGAGACGGAAAAGGCAGATATTAATGTTCGAATTTTAGGAAACAAAAAAACTTGCAGCGTGTACATGTACGCTGCAAGTTTTTTATACTTCCATAATAATTGGTAAAATCATTGGACGTCGTTTTGTCTTTTTATACAATAGAGGAGCGATAGTGTCAATGATTTCATTTTTAATTTCAGACCATTTGCTTGTTTTTCTATCCATGATTTTTTCCAGGTGGGCTGCGACTGCTTTTTGGGCATCGTTGATTAAGTCTTCAGATTCTCGCATATAAACAAAACCACGAGAAATGATATCAGGGCCAGAAGCTATTTTAAATTGCTTCATATTTATGCTGACCACAACAATGACAAGTCCTTCCTCTGATAAGATTCTTCGATCACGGAGTACAATATTGCCGATATCTCCAATTCCACTTCCATCTACATAAATGGATCCAGAAGGGACTTTTCCAGCAATATTTGCTTTATCTTTGTTAAGAGCAAGTACTTCTCCATTATCGAGAATAAATGTATTCTTTTCATTCACGCCACAATCAGTTGCAAGTCCAGTATGTTCCTTCAACATTCTATACTCACCGTGAATTGGCATGAAAAATTTAGGCCGCATGAGTCGGAGCATTAACTTTTGCTCTTCTTGGCTTCCATGTCCTGAAGTATGAATATTACTAAGTGGCCCGTGAATAACTTCTGCCCCTGCCCGTGTAAGCTGATTAATGATTTTACTTACACTTATCTGATTTCCTGGAATAGGGGAGGAAGAAAAGACGACTGTATCACCTGGTGTGATTGCAATTTGTCTATGCGTTCCATTAGCTATTCTTGATAATGCTGCCATTGGTTCACCTTGGGAACCTGTACATAGTATAACAATCTCATTAGACGGATAACGGTTGATTTGATTTGGTTCAATAAATGTATTCTTAGGTGCCTCAATATACCCAAGTTCTCTCCCAATCTCAATAGCTGATTCCATACTGCGGCCAAAAATTGCAATTTTTCGGTTATGCTTTGCAGCAGCTTCTACAACTTGCTGGAGTCGGTAAATATTTGAGGCGAAAGTGGCAAATATTAAACGTTCATCAACTTTAGAGAAAATGTCGTTTATACTTTCTTTTACAACTTGTTCAGACATTGTAAAGCCAGGGATTTCACTATTAGTACTATCAGACAATAAGCATAGGACACCTTCTCGTCCAATTTCGGCCATTTTTGTTAAGTTTGCAGGATCACCAACCGGTGTGAAATCGAATTTAAAATCACCCGTTTGAACAATATTACCGGAAGGAGTTTTTACAACAACGCCGTACGAATCTGGAATACTATGTGTTACACGGAAAAAACCAACAGAAGTTTTTCGGAATTTAATGACATCATCTTCATGAATTGTGTTTAGTTTGGCATCTCTTAATAAGCCATGTTCATCTAATTTATTTCTAATAAGTCCCATCGCAAGTTTTCCAGCATAAATTGGCACATTGATCTCACGTAGAAGATAAGGAATTCCACCAATGTGGTCCTCATGTCCATGCGTGATGAACACTCCTTGAATCTTATCTTTATTTTGCACAAGGTAAGTGAAATCAGGAATAACATAATCAATTCCTAGTAATTCGTCTTCAGGGAATTTAATGCCCGTGTCAATAATGATAATCTCATCTTGAAATTGAACACAGTACATATTCTTCCCGATTTCGTCTAATCCTCCAAGCGCAAAAATCGCAGTTTGATCATTTTTAACAAATTTCATATTAAATATTTTCAACCTGGAAATGTTCAGATTTTTGTTCGTATGCTAAATGTGCTTCGGTTAATGGCTGGATAAGTTCAATGTTATAATTGCGATCTTCTAATTTTGCACGTACTTCTTGCTCTGACGCTGCTTCCACATAAACACTTTTTGTACGCTCTCGTACAGGA